>JAIYDR010000118.1 GCA_027487395.1 Rhodobacter sp.
ATCAGGCGGCACGCTCCTTCACAGGCTCATCCCGGCTGATCTTGCCATCGGTGAAGACCACCAGACGGCTGGCATAGGCGGCGATGTCTTCCTCATGCGTGACCAAGACGATGGTGATGCCTTCATCCCGGTTCAGCTTTTGCAACAGGGTCAGAATCTCATGGCTGCGCTGGCTGTCGAGGTTGCCTGTCGGCTCATCGGCCAAGATCAGCATGGGATTGCCCGCCAGTGCGCGGGCGATGGCGACGCGCTGCTGCTGGCCGCCCGACAGTTGCGACGGATCATGATCACCCCGCCCGGTCAGCCCCACCTTATCCAAGGCCGCCCGCGCGACGGCACGACGCACATCGGGAGGCAGGCCTTTGTAGATCAGCGGGAGTTCGACATTCTCAAGTGCGGTGGTGCGGGCCAAAAGGTTGAAGCCCTGAAACACAAAGCCAAGGAAGTTGCGCCGGATCAGCGCGCGTTGGTCGTTGTCCAAGGCTTGGATTTCCGCGCCGTCAAACAGGAATTTGCCCTGCGTCGGCCGGTCCAGACAGCCGATGATGTTCATCGTGGTGGATTTGCCCGACCCTGACGGTCCCATGATCGCCACGAACTCGCCGCGCTGAATGGTCAGGTCCACATTGTCCAAGGCGCGCACCAAAGCCTCACCGCCGCCATAGCTGCGATGTATGCCCTGAAGCTGGATCAGCGGCACGCCTGTCATCGGGCGGCGCTCTGGTCAGTGATGACGGCATCGCCTTCGGCCAGATCCTCCGAGGTGACGGCGGAATGGGTGCCGTCGCTGTCCATCACGGTGACTGCCATCTCAACCGGGACGCCGCCTTGCAGCACCCAGACCGAGCGGCCCGTTCCGGTGCCCCCACCGCCACCGCGCGGCCCGCGCGGCATGATCAGGCCCAAGAGCCCGCGCCCGCCGCTGCCGCTGGAAGATTCCGTGGCCGGGGGCGCATAGCGCAACGCGGCATTGGGCACGAGCAGGGCGTCGGCGCGTTCGGATACCGTGATCACCGCCGTCGCCGTCATGCCGGGGCGCAGCAGGCCTTCGGGGTTTTCCACAGACAGGATCGCCTTATAGGTTACGATCTGCTCGGTTTCTTCGGGCGCTTGGCGGACTTGGGTGATGATGGCCGGAAAACTGCGGTCGGGATGGGCGTCCACCGTAAAGACCGCCTTTTGACCGACAGCAACGCGGCCAATATCGGCCTCATCGACATCGACGCGCAATTCCATGCGGGTCAAATCCTCGGCCAATGTGAACAAGACCGGGGTGTTCAGGCTGGAGGCCACGATCTGCCCCGCCTCAACCGCACGATTGAGCACGATGCCCTCGACCGGGGAGCGCAACACAGCCTTTTCCACATCGGCAACGGCGAGCTCAAGATTGGCCTCGGCTAAGGTCAAATCCGCACGGGCAATGTCCACAGCGGCGGCGGCGCGGGCGGCGGCGGCTTCAAAGCTGACCAAGGCTTGCCGGGCCGAGATGCCGCGACGGTCGAGTTCTTGCTGCTGGGTCAGGTTGGCTTGGGCTTCGACCACCGAGGCCTCGGCCTGTTCAAGGCGGGCTTTCGCCCCAGCCAATTGCGCCTCGGCATTGGTGCGTTGGGCCTTGACCTTGGTGTCGTCCAAACGGGCGAGGACTTGGCCCACGGTGACAGGGTCGTTGAAATCGACCTCAACCGTCGACAGCGTGCCTGACAGTTCCGACGAGACATCCACCTGCGTGGTGGGCTGCACCGAACCGGTCGCCGTCACAGTGACGTTCAGGCTGCCGATGCTGGCGGGTTCGGTCTGATAGGTGACGCTGGGGCTTGCAGCCTGTCCCTGCCACCACCACCCGGCCCCTGCGGCCAGCGCAACGGCCACCACCAGAACCCAAGGCCAGCGCCGACGCTTTTTCCCCGCGCGGGCGAGGATGGCTTGCAGATCGGCACTGGCGTCAGAGGGCGGCATGAGGGGACAGTCTTTCGTCAGGGGGGCCGGGCCATTCCGGCCCGCAGCATATTCTACGCCCTGACGTGGAGCATCCGTCGCTGGTTTCCAACCCGATCAGAAGAAAATGTCGTCCAGATCGTCGTTTGTCGCTGCCAACGCGCTGGATTGTGATGGCGCAGGCGTCTCGGCTTGCGCCGTTTCGGCACCGATCAGGGCGTCATGCAGGTCGCGTTCGGATTGCATGGTATAGCGGCGCCGCAGTTCGGCCATCAGGTCGGCTTCGGGACTGCCCGCGATCAAGGGCAGTTCCGGCGGTGGCAGCGTGGCGAGTCGCACCTGCATCAAGAGCGAGGCCGCCGCGACGTCTTGCAAGCTGGCGTCATAGCCAGACATCGCATCACGCGCGCCGCCCAAAGCATGGCCAAGGCTTTGATCCGTGCTGCGGCACACCTCGACCGCGCCCGACAGACAGGCATCAATCCCGGCAAGCTGCGCCTGCAAAGCCCCTGCATGATCCAGAAAACCGGCAAGACTGCCGCGCAACTGGTCGATTCGATCTGTTCCGGTCAAGGACAACTGCGCGCGCGTGCGGTCCAGCGCCGTTTGCAGCCGTGCCGTGATCGTGTCGCTCTCATCGGTCAGATACCGCAGCCATTGCGCAAGTTCGCGCAAGGATCGGCCCTCTTCGCCCAGCTTGGCGCAGATCAGCACCGCGTTCAGCCCCGACAGCCGCACCTGATGCGAGATCTGCCGGAGTCGGGTGCCCTGCATCAGGATTCTTTCGACCTGCTCGCGCACATCAGAGGCCATCGCATCCAGATGTCCCAGATTGTCCCGCACCAGTTCCAGCCGCGCATCAAGGTGTCCAGATGACGCGGCGTCGGTATTGATCTGGGCTACGCGTTCGCCTGCGCGGCCAAAGTAGAAATCCGTCGCCGTTGCCAATGCGTCACGCGCGCCGTCCAGAACGGCCCTGATGCCCGCGACGGCATCAACGGCCTCGCGCCGCGCATCGGACAAGGCGGTCTGCGCCAATCTGTCGGCCAGTTTGATCAACAAGGCCTCGGTCGCCTGGTTTGCGGCCGTTGCGCCTTGGCTGGTGGATATCGCCGCGACCTCGCGCGCGCGCTCCAGCCGCTGGCGCGTGGCGTCGCCTGATTGCAGGCCAACCACCAGACGCGACACCTCAGCGAAGATGCCGCGCATGCGCAGCGCCACCACGTCCGATGTGCGCAGCAACGCGTCCTGGCCGTCATGCACGGCCTGGCCTTGGGCGGCAAAGCGCGCCAGCGCGGGCAGAACCTCTTGCTGGAGGGCAGTTTGCAAGGTGACGGTCGCCTCATCCATCGCGATCAGGCGATTAAGGATGCCGGCCATGGCCGATTTCACATCGTAAAGGCTGCCTTCTGCCTCGGTCACCATATCGCTGAGCCGTTCGAGAAAGGCCGTCACTTGCAAGCGTGGCGGGATCAAGCGGCTGGCCTGTATCCGCGCGTTGATCGAGACATTGGCGATGGTCCGCACGACCCGGTCCATGTCCTCGACCTCGATCCGAACGGCGCGCACCACTTGGCGCAAGCCGATGCTGCTTTGCAGAAAGCTGTTGAACTCCTCTTCGATCCCCGCCAACTCGGCTTTGGTGAGCGACACCAGTTCCAGCAGACGCGCCCCTTGTTCGGGGCTGAGCTGGTCCTGCATCTGGGCGAAAAGTCCCTGCATCGCACGGATCGCATCGACAGCCGTTTCCAGCCGGGTCCCCACCGTGACAAAGGTGCTTTCCGTGCGCGACAGCACACGGTCCAGCAAGGTTTGAACCGGGTCAGCGGCGAAAAACGGCTTGGCGCGCGCGTCGTCGCCAAGTCCTGACAATCGGGAAAAGGCTGTCATTCGGAAACGACCCTGCGGTTGCGTCCAAAGGCGACGATTGCGGCGGCCATCTTTTCCAAAGCCACGGTCTGCGCCGCCCCGCCCAACGCCACCGCCTCGCGTGGCATGCCAAACACCACGCAGCTTGCTTCGTCCTGCGCCAAGGTGGGCGATCCCATCTTGCGCATCTCGACCATGCAGCGCGCACCGTCATCGCCCATGCCAGTCAAGATGATCCCCATGGCATTTGCGCCTGCGGCACTGGCAGCAGAGCGGAACAGCACATCCACCGAAGGGCGGTGACGGCTGACATAGGCCCCGTTCATCACCTGCGCGCGATAGGAACTGGCCACCCGCTTGAGCAAAAGATGCCGATCCCCCGGCGCGATCAACACCTGCCCCTGGGTCACGGACTGGCCATCCACCGCCTCGGACACGGTCATGGCGCTGCTTTTGTTCATCCGGTCCGCGAAGGTGCGGGTGAAGCCTTCGGGCATGTGCTGCACGATCAGGATGCCCGGCGCATCGGCGGGCAAGGCCTCCAACACGACGCGCAGCGCCTCGGTCCCGCCAGTTGAGGCGCCGATGACGACGATGGGTTCTGTCACCGGAATCGGACGCGCCGCATTTGGCGGGGGCAAGATTTCATCTGCCGTCAGTTTTGGCCCCGGCGGCTTGTGCCGCTCGGCAACAATCGGCGTGCGCATGCGGTGGGCGTTGCGGCTTTGCGCGGCCGCATGGATGGCGTCACAGACCCGCATCTGCGCGTCCTGCTTCGAGGCGACATCCTTGATCACCGGCTTCAGGATCACTTCGACGGCCCCGGCCTCAAGCGCTGCAAAGCTGAGCTGTGAGCCGAATTCGGTATGGCTGGAGCAGATCACCACCGGCAAGGGGCGCTGCTCCATGATCCGCTTCAGAAAGGTGATACCATCCACCCCTGGCAGTTCAAGGTCCAGCAGGATGACGTCGGGAAGCTGTTCCTTCATCAGGCGAACGGCAGAATAGGCATCCTGCGCGACACCCATGACGGCAAGACTGGGATCGCTTTCGACCAATGACCGCAGCATCGTCCGCGCCGAGGTGGAGTCGTCGACAATCAGGACCGAGATGAGCTTCGCGCGCTTTGGGATCATGGTTCAGATCTTCTGGAAAATGGTCGGTTTGACTTGAGACAACTGGGCATGGCGCACGACCATGCTTTCGGCATGGCCGACGATCAAAAAGCCGCGCGGGGCAAGATGGCTAACCAAGCGCGCCACGACGCGCTCTTTATCCGCATGATCGAAGTAGATCAGCACGTTGCGCAGAAAGATCACATCGACGTCCGTGTCTATGGTGTAGCGCGGGTCCATCAGGTTCAGGTGCCGGAACTGCACGCGGCGGCGCAGTTCCGGTACAACCCGCCCCTTGCCAGCCACCGACGGATGCGCCCCTGACATAAAGTAGCGCGCCTTCAATTCGGCAGGGATGGCAGAGAGTTGCTCGTCGTCATAGATCGCCTCTGACGCGCGTTGCAGCATCCGATTTGATATGTCGGTGCCAAGGATGGCATAGTCAAAAGACATCCCCCGACGCTGCAATTCTGCCAGCACGATGGCCATGGTAAAGGCTTCCGCCCCTTCGGAAGAGGCCGCGCTCCAGAGCTTCAGGCGGGCGCGTTGGCCGGGGGGCGTTCTGGAAATGCGTTCGGGGACGATCTTTGTGGCCAAGAGATCAAAATGTGCGGACTCTCGAAAAAATGAGGTGGTATTGGTGGTGATCAGGTCGATCACATGGCGCAATTCCTCATCCATGCCGGGTTGATCCATCAGCATCTGCAAGTAGCTTTCGGTATCGGTTAGGCCAAAGGCCGTCACCCGCCGCCGAAGCCGCTGTTCAATCAGATGGATTTTGCCCGGAGGCAGGCTGATGCCGGTCATTTGTCGGATCAGCGCGCGAAAGCGGTCGGCATGGGGCCCTCCGCGCAAGGGCTCTTGCATCAAACTTGCCGCAGGGTCGCCTTGGGTCATGCCGCCGCCGCTGCCGCTGCCGCCGCTGCCAGCTCAAGATCGACGCGCGCGAACAGGCGATCAAGGTCGATGACACTGACCATCTGACCTTTGCACCGACCGATCCCCATCAGTGGACTGCCGGCCCACCGCAGCATTTCGGCCTCGTCCAACGGTTTCATCTCGCCGTTGTCCAACTGGGTAACCTCTATCACGCGGTCGGTCTTGACGCCGATCACGGCCTCACGCTCGCCTTGACGGATGGCAACAACCAAGATGCGCGACTGATGGGTGTCTTCGGCAATCGGACGCCCCAACAGACGCCGCAGGTCCACGACGGGAATATTTGCCCCCCGCAGGTCGATGATGCCCAAAAGATGCGCGGGCGCATTGGGCATCGCTGCTGTGGGGCGCAGGTCTAGGATCTCCTGAACCCGTCCGACGGGCACGGCATAAAGCGCACCATCGGCATCAAAAGTGACAACATCTTGGATCAGGCTCATGTTTGCAATCCTCAGGCCACGTCGCGGCGCTTGAACCGGTTGTCTTCGCTCGACTCAGTGACGCCCAAATCGAAATCAAACCCACCGGAGTCGACCATGGGCGCGCGGTCCGCGGCCATCGTCTGGGTCGGTACTGGGTTGACCGGGTTAACCGGGTTGACTGGGCGCATCCGGCCATTCGACACGGTCACTTGCGGGGTGACGGGCGAACCGGTCACTTGCGGAGTGACAGGTGTTTCATCGACCCGGAAGAAGGCCACCGCATTGGCCAGCGCCTGTGCCTGCGCGGCCAGTTCGGCAGCACTGGTGGACATCTCTTCGGCGGCGGCGGTGTTG
>JAIYDR010000023.1 GCA_027487395.1 Rhodobacter sp.
CCGCCGGGGCGACCCACGCCTGGTTCGATTCCAGGGTCGCCCACCACTTTCCCCTTTTGGGGTTTTTGGTGGGATATGACGCAAAGGAAAACGGCGGGCCGCAAGGTCCGCCTTTTTCTTGGCCGATGCCCTTTTCCTAACCCCTGCCCTGCGATCGACGTTGATTTCCGTCGCCAAACCGGGGCCAAGGCTTGGCTTCTTAGATCGAACGTTCCTATAGTCACGGGCGTCTCACCCTGTTTATTGATACGAGTCTCGCATGCCCGCCAACCGCTTCAACATCGTCGCCATCGGCCAATCCGGGCGGCTGTCCTATGAGGCGGTGCTGCTGGCGGCGTCTTTGCGGCACAGCAACCCCGATTTTACCGGCCGCTTGTTGATTGCCGTCCCACAACCCGGCCCCCTCTGGCCCGGAGAAAACCCGTCGATCACCGATCCGGGCATCCTTGGCCTGCTGGATCACTTCGGGGCAGAGATCATCCCCTTTGCCTCAAGCCATTTCGGGGCCGCTTATCCCTATGGCAACAAGATCGAGGCCTTGGCCCATCTGCCCGAAGCGCCGTTTTTGTTCTTGGACACCGACACTTTGGTGACGGGTGATCTGGCCTCTTTGGACTTTGATTTCCACTGCCCCTCCGCGTCGATGCGGCGCGAAAACACCTGGCCGCAGGAGGAGCTGTACGGTCCCACCCTGTCAGAGATCTGGGGATCGCTTTATCGCCGCTTTGGCCTGGATTTCGCCGCGAGCCAAGATGAGGAGTTTCCGCTAAACTACTGGCAACGCTATCTTTACTTCAACGCCGGTTGGTTCTTTCACCAAAGCCCCCGCGCCTTTGGGGCGCAGTTTCTGGCAACAGCCCTGTCGATCCGCAATGACCCTCCGCCAGAGATTGCGCTGCAATCCCTGAACCCCTGGCTCGATCAAGTGGCGCTGCCCTTGGTGATCCATGCTTTGGGGGGCGGACGTCCAGGGCCGGGCTTGGCCGGATTAGACGGTGAAGTCACCTGCCATTGGCGCATCCTGCCGCTGCTTTACGCCCGCGAATCTGATCGCGTGGTGGAGGTGCTGGAAGCTGTGACTGCGCCGCAGCCGGTGAAAAAAGTGCTTAAGGACTATGTCCCGATCAAGAAGATTATCTACCAGGGGCAAGGGTCCAAAGTCCGCGCCCTGTTTGACCGCGCCAACCTTCCCCGCCGCGAACAGGCGATCCGCAATACCATCAAGCGCGAGGGGCTGTGGGTGCGCTAATGCGTCAGCACTGGCCACAGCGATAGAACCAACAACCCCGCCATTGTCCAGTTGAACGCGCGCAGACGCGCGGGCACCGTCAGCCAACGCCGCAACCCCTGCCCCACCAGCGTCCAGACCGAGACCGATGGCAGGTTCACCGCGCAAAAGACCAGTGCCACCACCACCATCGTGATCAGGTTCCGATCCGGCGCATAGACGGTCACCGCGCCCAAGGCCATCGCCCAAGCCTTGGGGTTGACCCATTGAAACGCCGCCGCCTGCCAGAAACGGAACGGCCGCCCTTGCGCTGTGCTGCCCTCAGGCGCGGCGGAATTGGCGATCTTCCACGCCAGCCACAGCATATAGGCAACCGACACGACCTTGAGCACGCCGTGCAGCCACGGGAAGGCCTCAAACACCCCGGCAAGGCCCATGCCGACCAGAAACACCATCAAGGCATGACCCAAACTGATGCCGAGCATATGTGGCACGGACCTTCGGAAGCCAAAGTTCACACCCGAGGCGAGGAGCATCATATTGTTCGGCCCCGGCGTGACCGAGGTGACGAAGGCAAAAGCGACAAGGGCGATCAGGGCATCATGTGTCATGCTGCAACAACTGCCACATAACCCACGCAATTGGCTTGCTGTTTGCGGCGTTCTTGCCGCAATCTTGCAATTCATGAGCAAGATTGACGACATCAACGCGCGGATATTGCGCAAGCTTCGACGCGACGGGCGGATCAGCAATCTGGTCCTGTCTGAACGGGTCGGCCTGTCCGCCTCGGCCTGTTTGCGCCGGGTGCAAGAGATGGAGCGGTCCGGCCTGATCCGCGGCTACCGCGCGGTGCTGGACCCGGTCAAATCCGGCATCGGCTTTACCGCCTATGTGACCGTGGGCCTGAATACCCACACCAAGGCGTCACAAGAGGCGTTTGAGCGTGCCATGTCCCTCGCGCCAGAGGTGATTGAATGCCACAACATCACAGGCACCGTGGAATATCTGCTGCGCGTCGAATGCGCCGATCTGCAGGCCTATAAACACTTCCACACCGAGGTGATGGGCATCCTGCCGCAAGTCCACGCCATCACGACCTATGTGGTGATGGACAGCCCCAAGGATGAGCGGGCGTGACTCGTTGTCCGCGGCATCTGTTGAAGTCCCACAAAAGCAGCGATGCACCCGTCGACTCCAGCCCATGAGCACTTCTCGAATCGGAGAGGTAAAACTAGCGTCAAGGTTGTGATGGGTATGGGGTGACGCGTTAATGACCGAATATGCAGCCTTGGCGACTGTGGCAGTCCTTTTGCTTGCGGCTTGCGGGGGGTCATCTACAACCAGTCAACAACCCGCGCTGACGCCCAATGCCTATAGCACCCTGGCGCGTCAGCAGACGGATTTTGCGGCGCGCAACACGTCGCCGCGTGCAACTGCCGTCATGCCAACCGTCGGATCGGCGACTTATCGTGGTGTTGCGTCTTTTAGCACAGCGGACGCCGATAAAGCTCTGTCAAATCCCGATGTCGTTGGCCGGATTGAGCTGAGCGCAAACTTTGCGGCACCGTCGATCAGCGCCTCGCTTTCTGGATTGGTTGACCGCAACAATACGCCGCTGGCCGGTGAGTTGGCTGTCTCGAACGCTCCGATTAAGGGGAACAGCTTTCAGGGCAATCTGACAGGGTCAGTGACCAACGCCGCCGGGGCACGCACGACCTCGGGCACTCTGGTCGGGGGCTTTTTTGGCCAGAATGCAGAGTTGGTCATCGGTGCCATCGGCGCGAAGGGCGGCGCTTTGCCGCCCGAGGGAGTCTTTTCGGGCAGTCGTTGACCGCAGTGCGACCGAGGTCAATAACCTTGATAAAGCAATTACCTGCCCTGGCCCTGAGCATCCACGCCTTTTCGGCGTCCATGGGTGCAGCAAAGGCTGAGACCTGGCCCTATGCGATCCAATCGGACTCGCCGCGTATCTTGTTGTTTTCGCTGCTGAGAGAACAGCCCCCAGGGTCAGAAGCGGCGACGCAGGACCTTTTGGCCACCCAAGGTTTGACTCCAAATGCAGGTCTGACGGTAAACTGGGCCGTCACGCCGGGACTGGCCTATGATCGCAATATCAACGGCGGTATCGCGGCCGATGAATTGACGCTCTTTGGTCTGCGTTTTGTGACGGATGAGGCGTCGCGTGCCAAGGCGGGGTGGACACCGACTCTTTCTTTCGACGTCACGGCCAGTATCACCTATGCCGAAGGCGCGGTGTTGACGGCGGTTTCGTCACTTCAGACCGGTTACTCCCTTGACCATCATATGGCGAGAACCGATTTCAGCACCGGTTTGTGTTCCGCAACATATCTTGGGGAAGACTGGTTCTTTGATATCTGCGCGCGGCAAAGCCGCAGATTGCGCGACCTTGGCGAAACGCATGAAACCGTCGGCTCTCTGACGCTGGAGCGCGTTTTCGCGCTTGGCAGTTCGGTGCACTCCCTTTCGGTTTCGCCCCAATTGGAACGGGTAAACGACAAAAGCCGACCGTTGATCGGCTTTGGCTGGCGCGGGGTCTATCCTGATATCGGTGTGCTGTCGGTGAATGTCTTACAAGGCTCGGAAATGGAGGGATATTCTGCGACGCAACGCTCTGTGAGCGTTGGACTGACTCGCACCATCCTAGATGCGCCCATGCGTCTGCGCGTGACACTCGACCGGGCGGCCGGGCAGCGCTATCTCGGCATCCCGCGCATCGATGACAAAGTGACTTTCACCGCCACCCGCCAGATCGGCACTTGGGCAGAGGTCTTCGCCGGATATGAGAGGAACCAGTCCTCCATTGCCGGATTTGACGATGAGGCGGTGCTGTTTGGTTTTCAGCTGATCGGCTGGCCCCCTACGCCTTAGGCCATCCCCGCATCCGTTCGCCCGCGCCGGTCTGCCCGGAGTGCCGCATAAAGCACATGGTTGCGCCAGCGACCCGCGATCTGCAGATAGCTTTGCGCCACCCCCTCATATTTGAAACCGCATTTCTCCAAGACCCCGCGCGAGGCGAGGTTTTCGGGCAGACAGGCGGCCTCGACCCGGCTGAGGTCCATGGCGACGAAGGCGTGATGCACCACGGCAAGAATCGCCTCACGCATGTAGCCGCGACGGTGGAACGGTTCGCCAATCCAATAGCCCAAGGTTCCGGCCTGTGCGGGGCCACGGCGGATGTTGTCCAGCGTGATCGCACCCAATAGCGCCTGATCCTCGCGCCGGATCAGCATCAAGGGGAGTGCTGTGCCCTGCGCCTCGGCCCGAGCGGCCCAATAGACGCGGTTGGTAAAGGCGCGGCGGGTCAGGTGGTCCACCGACCAGACCGGCTCCCACGGCATCAGGAAGGCCTGACTGTCGGACCTGAGCGCCGCCCAAGCCCGCCAATCGCCATGTTGCGGCAGGCGCAGAGTCATCCGCTCGGTCTCGATCCGAACCTTGCGGCGAAAGGCCATCATTACGCAGCCAAGCCCGCGCGGATGGCCTCCAGTCCCGGGGCATCGGCCACGGGACCGTACAGCGCAACGGCCGCCGCAGACCCTGCCAAGGCCCCCGAATAGCGCCGCACATCGGCGGTGGTCACCGCATCAATCCGCGCCACGGCCTCTTCCACGCCCGGCACCCGGCCCCAGATCGCGAGCAGGCGGGCATTGCGTTCGGCGCGGTTCGAGGGGCTTTCCAGCCCCATCAGCATCCCGGCCTTAAGCTGCGCGCGGGCGCGGGCGACCTCAGCCTCAGTCATGTCATCGGCGGCGCGCTTCAACTCATCCACTGTCAGGCCGATCAGATCGCCGATCTCATCCTCAGAGGTGCCAGCGTAGATGGTGATCTGGCCGGTATCTTCATAGGCTCCCGACTGGGCGAAGATCGAATAGCACAGGCCCCGCTCTTCGCGGATTTTCTGGAACAGGCGGCTGGACATGCCGCCGCCAAGCGCCGTGGCATAGACCTGCGCGGCATAGACATCGGGATCACGGTAGCCCGGTGCCTCGAAGGCCAGCGCGAAATGTACCTGTTCAAGGTCCTTCACCTCGCGTTTTTCGCCACCAAGGAAGGCGGCGGGCTGGATCAGCCCGTTGCCGACCCGCGCAAGGCC
>JAIYDR010000131.1 GCA_027487395.1 Rhodobacter sp.
CGACACCGCACCCTTGCGCGCGCTAATTCTGACCGATCTGCCCGGCCTGATTGCCGATTTCAACGCCATGCGCGCCGCCGAAGGGGCCGCTTTGCAGGCCGTGATCGCCGCGCAACTGGACCGCATCACTGCCCTGACCGCGCAAGCAAAGGCTGAGGCTGACGCCCGCCGTGATGCCTCTGACGCGGTGTTGCGTGAGGCTCTGGCCAAGGTGATGGCCAATGCCGATGGGGTGGATGAAACCCGTCTGGCGCAGGAACTGGCGCTGATCGCCGTCAAGAATGACGTGACCGAGGAGTTGGACCGCCTGACCGCCCATATCGCCGCCGCGCGGGATTTGCTGGCGGAATCCGGTCCTGTGGGCCGAAAGTTCGACTTTCTGATGCAGGAATTCATGCGCGAGGCGAATACACTTTGTTCCAAGGCGCAGGCGCTGGCGCTGACCCGGATCGGCCTTGACCTGAAAACCGTCATCGATCAGATGCGCGAACAGGTTCAGAACGTGGAATAACCCGTGACCACAGATCACATCGCGCGCCGCAAGGGGCTTCTCCTCATCCTCTCCTCGCCCTCGGGCGCGGGAAAATCGACGCTGACCAAGATGCTGATGGCATGGGACGCGACGATGCGGTTTTCCGTCTCGGCCACCACCCGCGCGCCGCGTCCCGGCGAACAAGATGGGCGCGAATACTTTTTCCGCAGCCGCGCCGAGTTTGAGGCGATGGTGACCGGCGGCGAAATGCTGGAACATGCCGAAGTGTTCGGCAACTTCTACGGCACCCCCAAAGGCCCGGTAGAAGCCGCGATGAAAGACGGCCGCGACACCGTCTTTGACATCGACTGGCAGGGCGGGCAGCAGATCCGTTCGTCGTCCTTGGGGCGGGATGTGGTGTCGATCTTTATCCTCCCGCCCTCGATCATCGAACTTGACCGCCGCCTGCGTGCCCGCGCGCAAGACAGCGCAGAGGTGATCGCCGGTCGCATGGCCAAAAGCCGAGATGAGATCAGCCATTGGGCCGAATATGACTATGTATTGGTCAATGACGACCTGAACCAAACCTTTGACCGGCTGAAGGATATCCTCTCTGCCGAACGCCTGCGCCGCGACCGCCAACCTGCCTTGGCCGACTTCGTGCGCCATTTGAACCGGGAGTTTGAGGCCAGATGATCTTTTCCCTCGACGGTATCGCGCCGGTGATCGACGCTTCGGCTTGGGTCGCGCATGATGCCAATATCATCGGGCGCGTGGTGCTGATGGCGGACAGCAACATCTGGTTCGGCGCGACGCTGCGCGGCGATAATGAGGAGATCCGCGTCGGCACAGGCTCCAATGTGCAGGAAAACTGTGTGTTGCACACCGACATGGGCTTTCCCCTGACCATCGGGGCTGATTGCACCATCGGCCATAAGGCGATGCTGCACGGCTGCACCATTGGGGAAGGCAGCTTGATCGGCATGGGGGCCACGATCCTGAACGGGGCGCGGATCGGGCGGGGCTGTTTGATCGGGGCCGGGGCCTTGATCACCGAAGGCAAGGAAATCCCGGACGGGTCTTTGGTCATGGGTGCGCCGGGGCGGGTGGTGCGGATGCTGGATGCCGAGGCGCAAGAGCGACTTTTGAAATCGGCTGAGGGCTATCAGCGCAACGCGGCCCGCTTCCGGGCCGGTCTGCGGGCAATCTGACAGGAAAATTCCAGAATATTCCAGTTTTGATTGGAATATTCGTTCCAGCTTGCTAGCCTGCCCGAAAGACCCGGAGCACGCGCCATGACCGACGACAGCGAAACGCTGCAAACCCCCACCAATGCGCCTGCGACAGTTGAGGAATTCCGCGAACGACTGGCGGCCATCACCGAAGACCTGCCCAAGCGCTTGCGCAAATGCGCCGACCACATTGCCGCCAATACAGACCGCATTGCCGTGTCCACCGTGGCAGAACTGGCCGCAGGGGCGGATGTGCCGCCTTCGGCCCTGATGCGGTTCTGCCAGATCATGGGCTTTTCCGGCTTTTCCGAAATGCAGAAACTGTTTCGAGAGGCTTACGCGCCGGGGTGGCCGGATTACTCTACTCGCTTGAAAAACCTGAAAGCCAATCGCACGGGCAGTCCTGCGGCGCTTTTGGCAGAGTTTGTTGAGGCGGGGCGTTTGTCACTGGAAGCCTTGGCGAAATCGGTGGATGAACAGGTCCTTGACCGCGCCGTCGCCACCCTGTCCCGCGCCGACACCATCCATGTCGTGGGCCTGCGCCGCGCCTTTCCGGTGGCGAGTTACCTTGCCTATGTGTTTGAAAAAATGGCCGTTCCCGCGATGCTGCATGACGGGGTGGGAAAGCTGGATCACCGGTTCGCCCTGCGTCCCGGCGATGCGGTGCTGGCGATCACTTTTGCCCCTTATTCCGAGGAAACGCTCACCCTCGCAGCCGATGCCCATGCGCGGGGCCTGCCGGTCATTGGCTTGACCGACACGCTGACCAGCCCGCTCGCGCGGTTGGCCGATGCCGTGGTGACGGTGCCTGAGGTGGATTTTGGCGCGTTCCGGTCGCTGTCGGCCACCATCGCTTTGGCCATTTCCTTGGCCGTCGCGGTTGGGTCGGCAAGGGAATGACGAAGGCCCATCAGCCGCATGGAAAACCGCTTCCCCTTTTTCGCCGCTTGGAATAAATATTCCAAAAGTTGTTCTTTGGAGTGAGTCTCGGCCTTCTGGCTCGGGACAGGAGGCATTCATGACCATCGCGGGCAAGACGCTGGACGTCATCACCATCGGGCGCTCATCCGTCGATCTTTACGGCGCGCAGGTCGGGGGCCGCCTTGAAGATATGGGGTCGTTCCAGAAATACATCGGCGGCAGTCCCACCAATATGGCGGCGGGCACGGCGCGACTGGGTCTGAAATCGGCGCTGATCACCCGCGTGGGCGACGAACACATGGGCCGTTTCATCCGCGAGGAATTGGCGCGCGAAGGTGTCGATGTGCGGGGGGTCAAGACGGACAAGGACCGCCTCACCGCGCTTGTCCTCTTGGGAATCCGGGATGAGGAACAGTTTCCCCTGATCTTCTATCGCGAAAACTGTGCCGATATGGCGCTGTGTGAAGACGACATTGACGAAAGTTTCATCGCCGAATCCCGCGCCGTGGTGGCCACAGGAACCCACCTGTCGAATGCCCGGACCGAAGCGGCAGTGCTGAAAGCCCTGTCCTTGGCCCGCAACCATGGTGCACAAACCGCGCTGGATATCGACTATCGCCCGAACCTCTGGGGCGTGGCGGGGCACGGCGATGGCGAAAGCCGTTTTGTCGAAAGCGCCAAGGTCACGGCGAAACTGCAATCCACCCTGCATCTGTTCGACCTGATCGTGGGGACCGAGGAAGAGTTCCACATCGCCGGCGGCACCACCGATACCATCGCCGCTTTGCGCGCAGTTCGGGCGGTGTCCAAGGCCACACTGGTCTGCAAACGCGGTGCGGCAGGGGCAGTGGCCTTTACCGGTGCTGTGCCCGACTCTCTCGACGATGGCGAAACCGGCCCCGGCTTCCCGATTGAGGTGTTCAACGTTCTTGGCGCAGGTGATGGCTTCATGTCCGGCCTGATCAAAGGCTGGCTGGACGCGGAACCTTGGCCGGTGACGCTCAAATACGCCAATGCCTGCGGCGCTTTCGCCGTGAGCCGTCACGGCTGCACGCCTGCTTACCCATCGCTGGCGGAACTTGAGTATTTCCTGAAACGCGGCGTCATTGAGAAGGCGTTGCGCAAGGATGCCGCGTTGGAACAGGTCCATTGGGCCACCAACCGCCACAAAGACCTGTCCACCATGCGCGTCTTCGCCTTTGACCACCGTATGCAGCTTGAGGCGATGGAGGGTGCCACCCCGCAAAAGATCGGCGCATTCAAGAAACTTTGCCTTTCCGCCGCTTTGCAAGTGGCCGATGGCAAGCCCGGGCATGGCATCTTGTGTGACAGCCGCCTTGGCCGTCAGGCGCTTTATGCCGCTGCTGGCACGGGTCTCTGGATCGGCCGTCCGGTCGAATGGCCGGGATCGCGCCCCCTGACGCTGGAGCCCGAACTTGGCCCCGATTTTGGCGGTTTGCAGGAATGGCCCTTGGAGCATGTGGTCAAAGTCCTATGCTTCTACCACCCCGATGACACGGAAGAGATGCGCCGCGATCATGAGGCGACGGTGACGCGCCTGTTCCACGCCTGCCGCCGCAACCGTCTGGAAATGCTGCTGGAAATCATCCCGTCCAAGGTGGGACCAGTGGATGACATGACCTCAGCCAAAGTCATCCAACGCTTCTACGATCTGGGCATCTACCCCGATTGGTGGAAGCTGGAGCCCTTTGCCACCGATGCCGCTTATGCCAATGCCTGCGACGCCATCACCCGCAATGATCCCTTTGTGCGCGGCATCGTCGTGCTGGGCTTGGATGCAGCAGAGCCGGAGCTTGCAGCCTCGCTGGCCTTGGCCGCCAAGCATGATCTGGTCAAAGGCTTTGCCGTCGGCCGCACGATCTTTGGCGATGCGGCGCGCGGTTGGCTGGCCGGGTCGCTTTCTGATGCAGAGGCCGTCGCCATGATGGTCGACCGTTACCGCCGCTTGTGTCACATTTGGGACGAAGCCCGCGCCAAGAAGGATATCGCCGCATGACAACCGTTCGTTTGACCGCCGCACAGGCGATGGTGCGCTGGCTTTCGGTGCAATTGGCCGAGGATGGCACCCGCTATATCGAGGGCATCTGGGCCATCTTTGGCCATGGCAATGTGGCGGGCATCGGTGAGGCGCTGCACGGCGCGAAGGATGTCTTCCCGACATGGCGCGGGCATAATGAACAGACGATGGCGCACACGGCGATTGCCTATGGCAAGGCGATGAAGCGCAAGAAGGCGATGGCGGTGACCACTTCCATCGGTCCCGGCGCGCTGAATTTGGTGACGGCGGCGGGGTTGGCCCATGCCAACCGCTTGCCGGTGCTGCTGATCCCCGGCGATGTCTTTGCCAACCGTGCCCCCGATCCGGTCTTGCAGCAGATCGAGGATTTTCAGGACGGCACCGTGTCGGTCAATGACTGCTTCAAACCCGTCAGCCGCTACTTCGACCGCATCACCCGGCCGGAGCATATCCTGACCGCTCTGCCGCGTGCGCTGCGGGTGATGACCGATCCGGCAGAATGCGGGCCGGTGACGCTGGCGTTCTGTCAGGATGTGCAGGCCGAGGCGTTTGATTATCCCGTGTCCTTCTTTGAACCCAAAGTCTGGAAAGTCCGCCGCCCGGAACCGGACGCGGATGAACTGGCCGCAGCGATTGCCCTGTTGAAATCGGCCAAATCCCCGGTGATCGTCGCCGGTGGCGGGGTGATTTATTCTGAGGCCGAGGCGCATTTGGCCGCCTTTGCCAGCGCCCACAACATTCCCGTTGTGGAAACCCAAGCGGGCAAGTCGGCACTGGCGCATGACCATGCGCTGAACTTCGGCCCAGTGGGCGTGACCGGCGGCGCGGCGGCGAACGCAGTCTGTGAAACGGCGGATGTGGTTGTGGGGCTTGGCACGCGGTTTCAGGACTTCACCACCGGGTCGTGGTCGCTGTTCAAGAACCCGTCGCGGAAAATCCTGTCGATCAACGTCCAGCCCTATGACGCCAGCAAGCATGGCGCGGTGGCCTTGGTGTCAGATGCCCGCGTGGCGCTGGATCGCATCGGGGCAGCGCTTGGGGCGCATCGTTTCGCCGGGGCTTCGGCACAGGTGAAGACGGACTGGGAGGCGCATCTGGCCGAGATCAAGGCCGCACCCGCCACCAGCAACGCCTTGCCAAATGACGCGCAAGTGGTGGGGGCGGTCAACCGCGCCGCCCATGCCGGGACTGTGGTGATGGGCGCGGCAGGCACCATGCCGGGGGAGTTGCATAAGATCTGGGATGCCGCAGCGGGCGGCTATCACATGGAATACGGTTTCTCCTGCATGGGCTATGAAATCGCAGGTGCCTTGGGCATCAAGATGGCGCGGCCACAGGCGGATGTGATCTGCATGGTGGGCGACGGGTCTTACATGATGGCCAACAGCGAACTTGCCACCGCGGTCACCATGGCGATCCCCTTCACGGTCGTCATCACCGACAACCGCGGCTACGGCTGCATCAACCGCTTGCAACAGGGCACCGGCGGGGCACCGTTCAACAACCTGCTGGACGATGCCTATCATGTGAACCCGTCGAACATCGACTTTGTCGGCCATGCGGCCTCCATGGGGGCGATTGCCGTCAAGGCGGCGGATATCGCCGAATTGGAGGCACATCTGGCCCGCGCCAAGACGGCGGATCGGCCCTATGTCATCGTGATCGACTCTGATCCCGGCCCGTCGCCTGCGGGTGGCGGCACATGGTGGGATGTGGGCATCCCCGAAGTCTCGGCGCGTGAAACCGTGCGTGCAGCGCGGGCGAAATATGAAACTGCAAAGGAAAATCAGCGGCTTGCCGACTGAAATTGAGACATCACATGATCCTGTTCGGAACCAATCCCATCGCTTGGGCCAATGACGACGACCGCAGCATCGGCGCGGAGATTGCCACCACCCGTATCCTTGACGAGGCCGGTCGCCAGATCGGCTTTGACGGCATCGAAAACGGCCACCGCTGGCCGGATGACCCCGAAGAATTGCGCGCTTTGCTAGGCTCTTACGGGCTGAAGTTCGTCTCGGGCTGGTATTCCACGGAGCTGCTGGTGCGGTCGGTCGCCGATGAAATCCTTGCCTGTCAGAACCATCTGGCCAAGCTCAAGCACAATGGCTGCAAGGTGATGATCATCTGCGAAACTTCCAACGCCATTCACGGCGACGCGGGGCGCGCGGTGAATGACCGACCCACGCTTTCTGCGAGTGAAATGAAAGCCTTCGGCGCGAAAGTTGAAGAATTCGCGGCCTATCTGGCGGCCGAGGGGATCACGGCAGTCTATCACCACCATATGGGCAGCGTCATCGAATCGCCTGAGGATATTGACGCGCTGATGGCCGCGACGGGGCCGCATCTGCACCTGTTGTTCGATGCGGGACATTGCGCCTTTGGTGGCGGCGATCCGGTGGCGATGCTGACCAAGCATATCGCCCGCGTGCGCCATTTCCACGCCAAGAACATTCGTCCGGCGATTGTCCAAAAGGTCCGGGCTGAAGGCTGGTCCTTCCTGCAAGGCGTTGTCGGCGGGGCCTTTACCGTGCCGGGCGATCAAGAGGGCGGCATCGACTTTGGCCCCTTGCTGAACATCCTCGGCCAGAATGGCTATGATGGCTGGATCGTGATCGAGGCGGAGCAGGACCCGACCGTCCGTAATCCGCTTTTGTATCAAACGCTGGGGCTGGCGACGCTGAAGCGCCTTTCGCGCGAGGCCGGTCTGATCTGAACCCGGCGGGAGCGGGGGGTTTCACACCCCCCGCAGCCCCCCGTGGGGTATTTGAGCCAAGATGAAGGGGGCAGGAATGGCCGATCTTTTGCGAAAGCCGAGTGGGACCAACGGCAAGGTGCACGACATCACGCCCGAAAGCGCGGGGTGGGGCTATGTCGGCTTTGGGCTTTACCGGTTAGAGGCGGGGCAGAGCGCCGCTGAGATGACAGCGGACCGCGAGGTCATCCTTGTGCTGGTTGAGGGCCGCGCGCATCTGACGGCTGGCGGGCAGGACTTGGGCGAGATGGGCGACCGGATGAACGTCTTTGAAAAGACGCCGCCGCATTGTGTTTATGTGCCCAATGGCAGTGATTGGTCGGCGGTGGCCACCACCACTTGCGCACTGGCGGTGTGCTCCGCCCCCGGCCTGGGCGGCCATCCAGTGCAGCGCCTGGGGCCGGAGGGGATTGAACTGACCCCGCGCGGCACCGGGGCGAACACGCGCTATATCAACAACATCGCGATGGAAGCGCGCGCGGTGGCCGATAGCCTGTTGGTGACCGAAGTGTTTACTCCTGCGGGCAATTGGTCGAGCTACCCTAGCCATCGCCATGACGAGGATGACTTCCCGCGCATGACCTATCTGGAAGAGACCTATTACATGCGCCTGAACCCCGCGCAGGGCTTTGGTATCCAGCGGGTCTATACCGAGGACGGCAGCTTGGATGAGACGATGGCGGTCAAGGATCATGATGTGACGCTGGTGCCCAAGGGGCATCATCCCTGCGGTGCGCCCTATGGCTATGAGATGTATTATCTGAACGTCATGGCCGGGCCGCGCCGCAACTGGCGCTTTCAGAATGACCCAGATCACGATTGGATTTATCGCCGCGATAATCCATCGGCCTGAGGCGAGGCCCTCAGGGCGCGACGATCTTGACCGTGATGCCGGGGGCAAGTTCGGCCAATTCCGCGGTGATCATGGCGGGGTCGGGCACCTTGGCGACAACTGTCAGCCGACCACCATAGCCGATGTCGCGCAGACGGCTGATCAGTTGCGCTGCATCGCAATCTGGGCCGAACAACGGGCAGACCACGAGATCAGGGCGCAGCACATAAAGCATCGCGGAGTTCAGCGCGGCAAAGGCGACCAAGCGCAGAGAGACACGCTCCGCTTGCAGGGCGGCAGGCATGCTATCCAGTCCGATCAGGAACACATGCTCTGGCCGAAAACCGGTGCCGCCAGGCCCGGTCCGACCACGGTTCTGCGCCACCATGTTCGTCCTTTCGGCGAAGATCAGGGTCCGGTGGGGAAACCTGGATCGCCGATACAGCTAATGTCACAATTGCAACCCTAGTCCCAACCTGACAGGAAGAACAAGCCCAAAGCGGGAAGACCTATTGGAATATACATGTCTTTCAGGGTAGGTCGCTTTGTGTGTAGCGCTGGGTTAGATCAGGCTTGGCAGGGCGCGCGGGCTGGGCCAGAACGGCTGTGCGCGTCGTGGCGCGGGGGCGGGATCGGGCTTAGGTCCGGTGCACGGCCAGCGAAGGGGAGCAGGTGATGCAGTTTGACATCAGCGTGGCGATGGTGGCCGATCTGGTCGAGGTGGTGCCTTTGCCCATTCTGGTCATCGGCCAGTCCAGCCGGATCCTTGCGGCCAATCCGGCAGCGACTTCGCGCTTTGGGCAGGGGCTGACGGGGCGGCATTACCTGATGGTGCTGCGCCAGCCGGTGATGCAAGAGGCGGTCGAAAGCTGCCTCGTGGGGGGAGAGGCGCAGACCGTGCGGCTTGTGCGCCCCCAAGGGCAGGGCGGAGACGAGGTCTATCGCGTGACCGTGGCCCCGTTGGCGCGCCCGGCAGGGGCTGTCTTGACCTTTGAAGATGTCACCGAAACCGAACAGGTGGGCCAAATGCGCCGCGATTTCGTGGCCAATGTCAGCCATGAGTTGCGTACCCCCCTGACAGCCTTGTCCGGCTTTATCGAAACGCTGGGCGGGGCGGCGCGCGACGATGCTGCGGCGCGGGACCGCTTCCTGGCCATCATGGCGCGCGAGGCGGGGCGGATGAACCGGCTGGTCGAGGACCTTTTGCATCTCAGTCGGGTCACATAGCTTGCTGAACTTCAATGTCAAAACAATAGTCAGACG
>JAIYDR010000042.1 GCA_027487395.1 Rhodobacter sp.
CGATACGGTCCGGTTTTGCGGCTGCCTTGCCCGCAGCGCCGCCTGCTGAGGGTGAGATACAATGTTTGCCCGCCGCGTGCATCCCTTTCACTGCGAAAATATGTGGCAATCCGGTCAAGATCACGCCATTGAAGGGCAAATGCGCGCTTTTCGCACCATGTTGTGAACGGCGTCCCGGCGCAGGGAACCAAAGGTATGGACCGGCTGAAAAAGACCGTCGTGATGGTCGGGATGATGGGGGCAGGCAAGACAGCGGTGGGCACGGCCCTCGCGCGGTTTTTGGCCGTGCCTTTCCTTGATTCGGATGAGGAAATCGTGCGCGCGGCCAATCGCTCCATCGCCGAAATCTTTGAACGCGACGGCGAGCCGTTTTTTCGCGCGCGCGAGACCGAGGTGTTAAGCCGGTTGCTGACCGGCACGCCTTGTGTGCTGTCCACCGGGGGCGGGGCGTTCTTGTCTGACACCAACCGCGATTTGATCGCGGCCTCGGGCGTGTCGGTCTGGTTGCGGGCGGATCTGGACCTTTTGTGGCAGCGTGTGCGGCACAAGACGACGCGGCCCTTGCTCAAAACCGACAACCCGCGCGACACCGTGTCCCGCATTTACGAAGCCCGCGTGCCGGTCTATGCGCTGGCTGACCTTGCCGTGGACAGCGCCCCCGACCTGTCGGTCGAAGATATGGCGCGCAAGGTGATCACCCGCTTGGGTGAGCGTCAGGATGTGCTGGAAAGGGCCTGAGACATGGGAATCGACGTCGTTCCGGTCGCGCTTGGGGCGCGATCCTATGAGGTGCGGATCGGCGCGGGCCTGATCGACCGCGCCGGCGCGGAAATCACGCCCTTCCTGCGCCGGAAGAAAGCCGCCATCATCACGGATGAAACGGTGGCCGCGGCCCATCTGGCGCGTCTGGTGGCAGCCTTGGAGGCCGAGGGGATATCGGTGTCCTCCCTCGCCCTGCCTCCGGGGGAATCGACCAAGGGGTGGGCGCAATTCGCCCGCGCGGTGGAATGGCTGTTGGAGCAAAAGATCGAACGCCGCGATATGGTGATCGCGTTTGGTGGCGGGGTTGTGGGCGATCTGGTAGGCTTTGCAAGCGCCGTGATGCGGCGGGGCGTGCGTTTCGTGCAAATCCCCACGACGCTTTTGGCGCAGGTCGACAGTTCCGTCGGGGGCAAGACCGGGATCAACACGGCGCAGGGCAAGAACCTTGTCGGGGCCTTCCATCAACCAACCTTGGTGCTGGCTGATATTGACGTTTTGGCGAGCCTGCCGCCGCGTGACCTGCTGGCGGGTTATGGCGAGGTGGTGAAATACGGGCTGCTTGGCGATGCCGCGTTCTTTGACTGGTTAGAGTTGAATGGCCCCGCTTTGGCGGCGGGCGACAGGGATGCGCGGCACTATGCGGTGAAACGCTCGGTTCAGATGAAAGCCGGGATCGTCGAACGCGATGAGACCGAAGAGGGCGAGCGCGCGCTCTTGAACCTTGGCCACACCTTCTGTCACGCCTTGGAAAAGGCCACCGGCTACGGGGATCGTCTGCTGCACGGCGAAGGCGTCGCCATCGGCTGCGCCTTGGCGTTCGAGTTGTCGCAGCGCTTGGGCCTCTGTTCGCAAGAGGCACCCAGCCGCGTGCGCGCCCATCTGCGGGCGATGGGGATGAAGGTGGACCTCGCCGATATTCCGGGCGATTTGCCGTCCGCAGAGGCATTGGTCGCGCTGATGGGGCAGGATAAGAAGGTGGTGGATGGTCGGTTGCGCTTCATCCTTGCCCGTGGGATTGGCGAGGCCTTCGTTGCCGATGATGTGCCGCCGGAGTTGGTGATGGGGTTGCTGGCTGAGGGCTTGCGCGGGCGGTGAGCGTGGCGCGGGTTGACAGGGCAGAAGCGGGGAGTTTCACACCCCCCGCACCCCCCGTGGGATATTTGAGCAGAGAAAACCGGGGCGGAAGAGGGCGTGCTTGCTTGGCGGGACAGTTGGGCCTAGCTGGAGTGGAGACGATAAGGGTCTGCCATGAAGATTGACCTGCCCGCGCGGCGCCCCAGACGGCGCATCAACCTCACGCCGATGATCGACGTGGTGCTGATGCTTTTGGTGTTCTTCATGATGGTCTCGCGCTTTGGCGGCACACAGGGGATTGGTTTGACCATGGCATCTGGGCAAGGCGCGGCTTGGTCGGGACCGCCGCGCTTGGTGGATATTGCGGCGGATGGGCTGCGGCTGAACGGGATTGTGATG
This sequence comes from Rhodobacter sp., assembly GCA_027487395.1. GTDB lineage: Bacteria > Pseudomonadota > Alphaproteobacteria > Rhodobacterales > Rhodobacteraceae > Paragemmobacter. The sequence continues at coordinate 2,236 of JAIYDR010000042.1, forward strand.
ACGCTAGACCGTTTGCCCGCAGCATTGGCGCCCTTGATGACCGCGCCAGATGATCCGGTGATCCTGCAAGCGGGCGAGGGGGCACCGGTCCAAGCCTTGGTCGATGCCATGGCGGCGTTGCGCGCGGCGGGGATCGGGACCCTGATCTTGGCGGGGTCCGAATGAAACTGCCAGCCCCTGCCAAACGTGCACTGCCAGATTCGCTTTTGCCGATGATTGATATCGTGCTGTTCTTGATCGTGTTTTTCATGATCGTCTCAGAATTCGCGGACGCAGAGCCCTTTGCCGTGGCGGTGCCAGAAGCGGCGGCAGAGACGGCGCGGGGGGAGTTCACGTTGTTTCTCTCCGCCGCCGGGGAATGGGGCTTTGGCGGGGCAGATGGGCTGGTTGTGACGGGCGA
>JAIYDR010000013.1 GCA_027487395.1 Rhodobacter sp.
AGCATCTGCACCTCGGTCACCGGGGTATCGGCGAAAGCGCGGGGGGACCAGCGCGCGGTGAATTGCGCGGCGATGAGGTGGGTCGGCTGGCGGTTGGTCATGGCGGCACCTTTGGGGATTTTCACCAAGGGAGGTAGAACGCGCGGCAACAAAGGACAATGCGCGCGGCTGCACAGTGGCTCTCAACTCTTGACGCCCTGCCCCACATGGCGAGACTGACCCCAGGAGGACCCCATGATGCGCGCCACCCGTCTTGTCGGCCATCGGCTGATTGCCTGTGAAACCGTTGCCCAACCCGAGCCCCAACCGGGTGAGGTGCTGATCAAGGTCGAGGCTGCGGGGATTTGCGGCACGGATCGGCATCTTTTCGCGGGGGAGTTTCCGTCGAATCCGCCTGTCACCTTGGGGCATGAGTTTTCCGGCATCGTCGTGGCCTGTGGGGAGGGAGTGACCCTGCCCCTCGGCGCGCGCGTGACCTGTGATCCCAACACCTGGTGCGGCACCTGTGACCAATGCCGCCGGGGGCGCGTGAACCTGTGTGCCAAGAACGTGGCAACCGGCCTACACCGCGATGGCGGATTCGCGGAATATTGCGCCTTTCCCGCGCATAAGGCGCATGTCTTGCCAAGTGACCTTCACCCCCATCACGGGGCGTTCTGTGAGCCGCTGGCTTGCACCATCCACGGCATTGACATTGCGGATTTGCGGGCTGGCGAACGGGTGATGATCCTTGGCGGCGGGGTGATCGGCATGCTGGCGCTGCAACTGGCGGCTTTGGCGGGGGCAGAGGCGATGCTGGTCACCCGCCAACAGGCCAAGCGCGATTTGGCGCTGACCTTGGGGGCGCATCAGACGGCGGCGACCGAGGATGAGGCGCGGGCGATTTGGCCAGATGGCGCGGATGCGGTGATCGAATGCGCGGGCGTGGTCGATACGGTGGAAATGGCCCCCCGCTTGACGCGATCTGGCGGCCGAGTGGTCATCCTTGGCGTTCTGCCTGCCCATACAAAGGTGAGCATTGAACCCTTTGACCTTTTGTTCCGCGAAGTGCAGGTCCTGTCCTCGTTCATCAACCCCTTCACCCAAGACCGCGCGGCAGCGATGATCGCCTCTGGCACCGTCAAGGTCGCCCCCTTGATCTCTCGGCTGCTCAGCCTTGAAGAGGCCGCCGAGGCGATTGCCAATCCGCCACCGCCGGGAGAAATTCGGGCCATCGTGCTGCCCGCTGGCTGATTTGGGATGGAAAGCCCCAAGGCACGGGTCTAAGCCTTGGGGATCATGACAAAACCCGCCCCCTTCTTTCTGCGCCACCGGGATTTCGGCCTGTTCTGGACCGGGATGTTTCTTGTCAACATCGCCGTGCAGGTCGAGGCTGTCACCATCGGCTGGCAAATCTACGCCATTGGCCGCGAAACGCTCAGCATCGGGGAAAGCGCCTTTTTGGTGGGACTTGTCGGCCTTGCGCAATTCGTGCCGCTGTTCTTGCTGACGCTCTGGGCCGGGTCCTTGGCGGACCGCCATTCGCGGCGCGGCATCGTGATGGGGGCCTTGGTGGTTGAGGCGCTGTGCGTCATCGGTCTGGTGTTTGTGGCGATGGAGGATGACCCGCAGGTCAGCCATATCTTTGCCATCGCCGCCGTTTTTGGCGCGGCGCGGGCGTTTCTGTCGCCCGCCTCCAGCGCCACAGTGCCGATGCTGGTGCCGAAAGAGGACATGCCGCAGGCGATTTCGCTGAAGTCCTTGGCGTGGCAATGCGCGGTGATCGGCGGGCCATGGCTGGGCGGCGTGCTCTGCGCCTATTCAACCGCCCTGTCTTATGCGGTGGCCGCGGGGCTTTATGGCGCAGGTCTGGCGATTGTGGCGCTGATCCGCACCAAGACCACGCCGGACCGCCAGCCCGGCAGCCAGTTGCAACAGATCAAGGAAGGCCTGATCTACACGTGGCGCAACAAGATCGTGTTCGGTGCGATCAGTCTGGATCTGTTTGCCGTGCTCCTGGGCGGGGCGACAGCGCTGCTTCCGGCTTTTGCCAGCGATATCCTGAAAGTCGGGCCAGAGGGGTTCGGCATTCTGCGGTCCGGCCCTGCGATTGGGGCCGTGCTGATGGCCTTGGCCTTGGCGCGCTGGCCGTTGAAGCGCAAGGCGGGCGCGCGGATGTTCCTTGCCGTAGCCGCCTTTGGTCTGGCCACTGTGGTCTTTGGCCTGTCGCAGAATATGTGGCTGTCGGTGCTGGCCTTGGCGGTGCTGGGCGCGGCGGATATGATTTCGGTCTATGTCCGGCAAACCTTGGTGCAGATCGTCACGCCAGATCACATGCGCGGACGGGTCAGCAGCGTGTCGGGCCTGTTCATCAGCGGATCGAATGAGTTGGGCGAGTTTGAGTCCGGCCTTGTGTCGCGCTTTATCGGCCCTGTCGCCGCCTGTGTCGTGGGCGGTATCGGCACCATCGGGGTGACGGCGCTCTGGGCATGGATGTTCCCGGCCTTGCGCAAGGCGGATCGACTGGACGGGGCAGAACCCGCTGGTCAAGGCAGCCTTCCGCCGCATTCCATGACCGCACCCGCCAGCACGCCGTGATGCATCGCCCCTTGGCTGCAGCGCGTTTGGTGCGGCCGGCCGGCGACATCCGTTTGCCGATGATCGCTGTCGTGGGGATGGCGCTTTGGTCCGGACCGGTAGATGCGCTGGTTTTGACTGGCGCAGCGGCGATCTTTTGCTGACACTCTGCGCATGAAAGGGCAGAGACGCGAAATTCGACCGCATCCCTCCTGCGCGCTGATCTGTGACGTTGCGTCGTGGATTGACCGACCGGGGGGCTGCACCTAGCGTAACAAATGCGTGTTCGGCGCGGCGCATCCGGCGTTCGGACGATACGGGGAGGACTTTATGATGCACTTCAAATCCGCTTTGATGGCGACGTCGGCGCTTGCCGTCTGTGCCACGATGTCCAGCGCAGGCGGCATCGACCGTTCGCGCCTGCCCTATGCCGCCATGTTCGAAGATGGCACCTATGTCGAATTGGGCTTTAGCAGTGTCAATCCGAGCGTGACGGGCGCCTACAAGGCTCCGGCGTCGTTGCTGGGTGCATCCAGCGGCAACATGGCCGAAAGCTATACCACCCTGTCGCTGGGCTTCAAAACCGATCTGACCGAGAAATTGTCGGTGGGCGTGTTCGTGAACCAGCCCTATGGCGCGGATGCCAAATACACCGCTGGCTTCTATAACGGGCTTGAGGCGCACTGGACCAGCAACCAGATCGCGGCCTTGGTCAAATATGATGTGGCCCAAGGCTTCTCGGTCTATGGCGGCGCAAAAAATGTAACGAGCAAATCCGAGATCGCCATTCCCGATCGCATGATCCGCGCCAGCATGGCGGCTGCGGGCGGCTCAGCGGCCGTTTTGGCCGGAGCGGCCCCCGCAGGAACACTGGCCTATAACGCCAGAACCGAATCGGACAGCCAAACCGCACTGATCGTGGGCGCAGCCTACGAAAAGCCCGAAATCGCGCTGCGCGTGGCTCTGACCTATGAACAGGGCTTCACCCACAGCTTCGCCTCCAGCGAAACCCTGCCCGCCTTTGCCGCCACGCCGCTGGGCGGGTCGCGCAACGCGACCACCAATATCGAAATGCCCCGCTCGATCACGCTGGACTTCCAATCCGGTGTGGCCAAGGACACGCTGGTCTTCGGGATGATCCGTTATTCCAACTGGTCGGTGTGGGAAGTGCGTCCGCCGCTGTATGGCGCCGCCTTCAACGACGATGTCACCTCGATCGACAACGATGTGATGACCTACCAACTTGGCGTCGGGCGTCGCCTGAATGACAATCTGTCGGTCTTTGGCCGCGTCACCTACGAAGAGGCCAAGGGCGGCGTCGCCTCGCGTCTGGCACCCACCGACGGCTCTACCTCGTTCGGCGTGGGCGCGACCTACCGTCAGGACAAGCTGAAGATCACCGGCGGCATCGAATATGCCACCTTGGGCGATGCGACGGATAGCTCGGGCACGTCCTTCACCGGCAGCGATGCTTTGGGTCTTGGTTTGCAGATCGGCTATTCGTTCTGATTCAGTGAACCGGCGATTTAGCGGCCCTGCGCATCGCGCAGGGCCGTTTTCGTTTGATTTTCCACATGACCTCGGCCGCGCGGGGCGCTATCACCGGGCCAAAGGCTGGCGGGGGGCGGGATCATGATCTACCAGACGGGGGCAGAGTATCAGGCGGCCAGCGCCAAGCGGGTGTTGCTGTTTGGCATGTCGGGACTGGGGAAAACCTATCTGGCCAGCCTGTTGCGCGCTGGCGGGGATTGGTTCCACTACTCGGTCGATTACCGCATCGGCACGCGCTACATGGTCGAACACATCGCCGACAACTTCAACCGCGAGGCGATGAAGGTCCCGCTCTTGCGCCAATTGTTGATGACGGAC
>JAIYDR010000321.1 GCA_027487395.1 Rhodobacter sp.
CGCGGCGATGAACATCATCTCAGGGCTTGTGATGCTGGTGAAGAACAAGGGGCGTGACATTGGTATCCTACGCACCATGGGACTGAGCGAAGGCGCGGTGCTGCGGGTGTTCTTCCTGTGTGGTGCAACGACGGGGATTTTGGGCACTTTGGGCGGGATCGTCTTGGGGTCGCTGTTCTCAATCTACTTCACCCCGATCTTTGATGCGGTGAATTTCCTTGCCGGAGGTGGCGTCTGGGACCCTGAAGTGCGGCCGATCTACACCCTAACCGCGCAGTTGCAATGGCGCGACGTGGCGGCGGCGGCGGGGTTGTCGCTGCTCTTGTCCTTTGTCGTCACGATCTTCCCCGCCCGCCGTGCCGCCCGCATGAACCCGGTGGAGGCCCTTCGCTATGAGTGACGCGCTGATCTTGCAGGGTCTGACCAAGACCTACAATCGCGGCCGCCACACTGAGGTGGCGGTGCTGCGCGGCGTCGATCTGACGTTGGCACGCGGTGAGGTGGTGGCACTGGTCGCGCCCTCGGGTGCCGGAAAATCGACGTTGCTTCATATCGCCGGGCTGCTGGACAGTCCCGACTCAGGGCAGGTCATCATCGGCGGACAAGAAATGACCGGTCTGTCGGATGACCGGCGCACAGCGGCACGCCGGGAAAAGGTGGGGTTCGTCTACCAGTTCCATCACCTGCTGCCCGAGTTTTCGGCACTGGAAAACATCGTGCTGCCGCAACTGGCCAATGGCACGCCGAAGGGGAAAGCCGAAGCGCGAGGGCGTGATTTGCTCGCCCGTGTTGGGGTGGCCGACCGCGCCGACCATCGCCCGGCCGAGCTGTCGGGCGGCCAGCAACAGCGTGTGGCCTTTTGCCGAGGGCTGGCCAATGCGCCAGAGGTGCTTTTGGCGGATGAGCCGACCGGAAATCTTGACCCCGCCAATGCCGAACAGGTCTTTGCCGCGCTGATGACCTTGGTGCGCAAAACCGGACTTTCCGCGCTGATCGCAACGCATAACATGGAACTTGCCGCCCGCATGGACCGCATCGTGCGGCTGGATCAGGGCCGGGTCGTGGCCTGAGCCCTGAGTTTTCTGCGAAAGGCCCGCCATGTCCTTGATGTCATGGATCGCTCCGGGTTTTCGCAGAAACTTCGTCACCGACTGCACTGTGATTGCGCCACCCCGCGCTTCGTGATTCACTGAGGTGAACGAAATCCAGCAGGAGTCGCCGATGCAATCCGCATTCCTCTATCCCCTTGGGGTCATTGTCGCTTTCGGGCTCGCCGCTTGCGTCGCCACCGAAATGGCCGATCCCGTCCCCACCGGGGCGGAAGACTTCGCCGAATACTGCGCGGGGTGCCATGGGGCTAAGGGCCTTGGCGATGGTCCCAATGCGGCAGGGCTGGCCACCAAACCCGCCAATCTGACTGAACTGACGGCCAAGAACGGCGGCCATTTCCCAGCCACGGGCAGCATGGCGCAAATCTGGGGCTATACCGGGGGCAAGAGCGACCGCGTCATGCCGGAATTCGCGCCGCTGTTGGATGGGGAAACAGTGCCCTATGACGGCGGCGACGGCATCCTGACGCCCACGCCGATCCGCCTCGCGCAGCTGGCGGACTATGTGAAGTTGCTGCAAACCCCCTAACCGCTTACCACCTGATCGCGGCCCTGTGAGTGTCCCCGTGATTGTCCCCTCAGGGAAGCGTCGCTTCGGACCTTGGCAGCCGCCCCCTTGCGCAAACCCCTGCGACGGGCAATATCGACCCCATCTGAACAGGAGGCGCGACGATGGCCCTGACCGTGCGGCAACAGCTTGTATCGTGGAGCATCGCCGCCGTGGTGTTCCTGCTCTTGCTTTGGCTTTTGGGCAATGTGCTGCTGCCCTTCCTTGTCGGCGGGGCGATTGCCTACTTCCTCGATCCGGTGGCGGATCGGCTGGAGCGTGCCGGACTGTCCCGCGTCGGGGCGACTGCGACAATTTCGCTGGTGGCGCTCGTGTTGACCGTGCTTTTGGTGCTGGCGGTGATCCCGACGCTGGTGCAGCAGCTCACCGGGCTGATCAATGCCGCACCAGAGATTGCGGCCAAGCTGCAAGCCTTTCTGGTCGAGCGTTTTCCCGAACTGACGGACAGCACCTCGATCATGCGTAAGACGCTGGCGCAGATTGCGGCGGGCATCCAGTCCAAGGGCGGACAACTGGCGGAAACGCTGCTGACCTCGGCGATGAGCCTGGTGTCGGCGCTGGTGTTCATCGTGGTCGTGCCGGTGGTGGCGTTTTACATGCTGCTGGACTGGGATCACATGGTGGCCCGCATCGACAGTCTGTTGCCGCGCGACCATGCCCCGGTCGTCCGCCAACTGGGGGTGGAAATCAATGCGGTCCTGGCCGGTTTCGTGCGCGGACAACTGTCCGTCTGCCTGACCCTTGGCGTCTATTACTCTGCCGCGCTGATGCTGGCGGGGTTGCAATTCGGGCTGGTGGTGGGGGCGATTGCCGGGGCCATCACCTTTATTCCCTATGTCGGGGCCATCGTAGGCGGCATCCTTGCCATTGGGCTTGCCTTGTTCCAATTCTGGGGGGATTGGCTCTCCATCGGCATCGTCGCCATCATCTTCGCCGTGGGGCAGTTCATTGAGGGCAACATCCTAACGCCGAAACTGGTGGGCGGCTCTGTCGGCCTGCACCCGATCTGGCTTTTGTTCGCGCTGTCGGCCTTTGGCTCGCTGTTTGGTTTTGCCGGCATGTTGGTCGCGGTGCCGGTCGCGGCCTCTATCGGGGTCTTTGTCCGCTTTGGCATCGCGCGCTATCAGTCCAGCCTGCTCTATCGCGGTGTCGCCGGGCATCTGGATGACCGCGACCCCAGCGAATGACCCGCCAACTCGCCTTTGATCTGCCAGGGCGCGAGCAGTTCCGGCGTGAGGATTTCTTCATCTCGCCTGCCAATGCCATCGCGCTTGCGGCGGTCGAAGATTGGCACGGCTGGCCGGGGGGAAAGATGCTGCTGGTCGGGCCATCCGGCGCAGGCAAGACGCATCTGGCGCGGATGTGGGCGGCAGAGTCCGGGGCTGCGGTGATCGCCGGGGCCGATCTGGCGGATGCCGATCTGCCGGCGCTGTCGGCACAAGGCGCTGTAGCGGTCGAAGATGCCGAAGCCGTCGCAGGCCATCCCGCGCATGAGGCCGCGTTCTTTCACCTGCACAATCTGGTGACGCAAGGCGGGCACCTGCTGGTCACAGCGGCCCAACCGCCGCGCGATTGGGGGCTGAGACTGCATGATCTGGCCAGCCGCTTGCAGGCCGCGCCGCTGACCCGGCTCGATCCGCCCGATGATGCGCTGCTGTCTGCCGTGCTGATCAAGCTGTTCTCGGATCGCCAGATCACTGTGCCACCTGCACTGATCCCTTACCTCGTGCTGCGGATGGAACGCTCCATCGCCGCCGCGCGAGGGTTGGTCGCTACACTGGATGCGAGGTCTTTGGCCGAAGGCAAGCCGATCAGCCGTCAAATGGCGGCAGAGGTGCTGGACGCTGGCAACCGGCTGTGATCAACTGGTTTAATCCTCAAACATAGAAGATATCTTCCGAAATATGACCCAAGCCGACTTCCTAAAGGCTGCATTCCCTGCCCCTGTCTCGATCCCCGAGGCTGAACGGACTGGACCCCGACGCTTTTTCAATCGGGAAATGTCGTGGCTGGCCTTTAACTGGCGGGTGCTGGAAGAGGCGTCCAATCCTGCGGTCCCCCTGCTGGAACGGCTGCGGTTCCTGTCGATCAGCGCCACCAACCTTGACGAATTCTATACTGTCCGCGTCGCCGGTCTGCGTGCGCTTGCCCGCAACGGCAATGGCACGCTGTCCGAGGATGGCCGCACCCCGGCGGAACAGTTGCTGCTGATCCATGCCGATGCGCGCCGCCTGATGCTGACCCAGCAATCGGTGTTCAACAAATTGCGCCGTGAGATGGAGGGTCAGGGGATCACGCTGCTGACCCGCTCCAAGTTGACGATGCGCGATCTGAAACATCTGGAACAGCACTTCGTGAACAAAGTGTTCCCGGTGCTGTCGCCCCTTGCCATCGATCCGGCGCACCCCTTTCCCTTCATCCCCAACACCGGCTTTTCGCTCGCGCTGGAGTTGGAGCGGGAAACCGATCACCGCAGCCTGAAGGCCCTGTTGCCGATCCCGCAGCAAATCGCCCGTTTCGTGGCCCTACCCGGCAAGCCGGGGGAACATCGATTTCTGCCGCTGGAAGAACTGCTCCTGTTGCATCTCGATATGCTGTTTCCCGGATATACTGACCGGGGGCATTGCATTTTCCGCGTGCTGCGCGACAGCGATCTGGAAGTCGAGGATGAGGCCGAAGATCTGGTGCGCGAGTTTGAGACCGCGCTGAAACGCCGCCGCCGTGGCGAGGTGATCCGCCTGAAACTCTCGGCCGGCGCCCCACCCGATCTGCGCGCGCTGATCATGAATGAAATCGGCGCGACCGAGGATATGGTGGTCGAGGTGCGGGGGCTTTTGGGCATCGCTGACCTGAAGGAATTGGTGCTGTCCGCGCGGCCTGACCTCTTGTGGCCCACCTTCACCCCGCGCGTGCCGGAACGGGTGCAGGATCATGACGGCGACCTCTTTGCCGCGATCCGGCAAAAGGACATCCTGCTGCATCACCCCTATGAGACCTTTGATCTGGTGATCCGCTTTCTGGAACAGGCGGCGCGCGATCCCAATGTGTTGGCGATCAAGCAGACGCTCTACCGCACCTCATGGGACAGCCCGATCGTCTCGGCCTTGTGTGAGGCGGCAGAGGCCGGGAAATCCGTCACCGCACTGGTGGAATTGAAAGCCCGCTTTGACGAGGCCGCGAACATCCGCCAATCGCGCCGATTGGAACGCGCGGGCGCCCAGGTGGTTTATGGGTTCATGCACCTGAAAACCCATGCCAAGATCAGCACTGTCGTGCGGCGCGAAGGCGACCAGTTGGTCACCTATACCCATTATGGCACTGGCAATTACCACCCGATCACCGCGCGGATTTATACCGACCTGTCGTTCTTCACCTGTGATGCGGCCCTCGGGCGCGATGCGACCAAGGTGTTCAACTATCTGTCGGGTTATGTGCAGCCCGAGGGTCTCGAAAACCTTGCAATCTCTCCCATCACCCTCAAACCCCGCCTGATTGAGTTGATCGCAGCCGAGGCGGCGCACGCCCGCGCCGGACGGCCTGCTGAAATCTGGGCCAAGATGAACAGCTTGACCGACCCAGAGGTGATCGACGCGCTTTATGCCGCCTCGCGCGCCGGGGTGCGGATCAGTCTGGTGATCCGGGGCATCTGTGGCGTGCGTCCGGGCGTGAAGGGCCTCTCGGAAAACATCCGCGTCAAATCCATCGTCGGGCGCTTTTTGGAACATTCCCGCATCGTCTGTTTCGGCAACGGCCAAGGCCTGCCATCGCAACAGGCGC
>JAIYDR010000421.1 GCA_027487395.1 Rhodobacter sp.
CCGAGGCGATGGCCGCAATACCGCAGGAATGCCAGTCAGAACTCGCCGTTCTGTTCCCAGAGAATGTCCTTGCAGGGATATGGACCAAAGGCTCAGCCGCCCGCCCCTTGCCGCGCGGCGCGGCCTGTCGGCAGCTTGTCCATCGCCATGTTCAGAACGGCAAGCCATTGCTTTCGGTGCCACCGCCGCAACGAACGGACCCTGCAGAGCGCCCATACGCGTTGCACGCCGTCCATCATTGATAGGGTGACGCAAACCCGCAGAGCCGCGAGAAGGGCACCGTGGGCATCCGGTTAGGGGGTTCTCCGCAGGTTTGCGCCATACTGCTTCTTCATGTCGTCCACGCACTCCAGCCAGTTTTCGAACTCCCGCTCGCGCTCACGCGCCACGGGAAGGCGACGGCCGGGTGGGATGTCGATGTAGGTGCGTCGCCCGTCGCGCACCGTGTTGTTGGCAAGCGCGCGCGATACGCAGATCGAGCGGTGGATTTGGAATCCGCAATCAACCGGCAGATCAGCGACCAGGTCGCCAAAGCGGATGCGGGCAATCTGGGTTTCGTTGCGCGTCGCGACCTCTGAATAGCGGCCCCGCGCCGTGATCGTTTCGACATGATGCAGCGGAAGCGTTGTGCCTTGCACGAACATCGGCCGTGCATCGGGCTGGGTCTGCGATGGGGTGCTTGCGTAGACGTCGGGAAAGAGCAGGCGGTCCGCAAAACGGATGTAAACGTAACTGGTGCCCTGAAGCATAATCAAAGCGAAAACGAAGATGACGACAACCTCGGTCGGATTCGTCACTTTGACGTCAAGAACGGCTGCAAACCCAAGGAATATGGGCGTGAGTATCAGCAACGTCAGACCCATGACGATGATCTCCGGCACCTCGATATGTCCGGGGCGGATCCAGAGCCGCAGCAACACCAATTGCCAGCCAAGGTAGATTGGGATGAACAGGGTTGAGCCCATCGCCCAGATCGCAAAGATCGTGTGCCAAGGGGCGGCTGCGATGGTGGGGGATGGGTTCAGCAAGGTCAGCAGCGCCCCGTTGAGATAGACGAAGGCGTAGAACCGTGGCGAGCGTAAGCACCGCAGAAGGCGCGACTCGTTCGTGATCAGCGAGGGCCCAAGGATATGTTTGGACCGCATCATGGTGCGGCACTCCCCTGGGCAAGCCTTGCACGGACATCGGCGACCCGCTCACGCGATACGGACACCGTGCCGAAGCTTTCGGTATCCAGCCGCAGCGTGCGCCCGTCGCGCCACAGCCTGCCCATTTGCCCAAAAGCCACCCAATGGGATCGATGCACCATCATCCCGAATGGTGCCAGCCGCGCTGCGGTGTCGCCCAACGTCCCAAGCACGCGGTCCTGTCCGCCCGTATGGTGAATGGTCAAGTAATGCCCCTCACTGTCGACACGCCCGATGGTGGCCGGATTGATAGACGCGCGGCCCAGTTTCAGCATCGGTGGGCTTACCTCCTCGGGTGCATCTGGTGGACCTTCCGCGGCGGTTACAATGCTGACCACCGGGGCAACGAACAGGAAGTACAGCGTCACCAACCCCTCTGACAGCAGCACCCGTGTCAGCAGGTCCAGCAGGATCGCCTGCCGTTCCAGCGCGCTTTGCCCTACGATTAAGGCCGACAGACCGTAAGAGGCCAGACTCACCAAGGCCGTTGCCGCAATGGTCAGCGGCGGTTCAAAGACACGCCGCCATCCGTAAAGCCGCGCCACGCTTTCCGCCAGCAAGAGGATGCCGGTGAACACAACGGTGAACAAGATGAAATCCATCAAAGTGAGAAAAGCCATCGCCCAGTAGGGCAGGCCCGACCGCAGGGGGTTCAGCGAAATGACCGAGAGCGCGATCGAGAAGAACCCCATCACCCAAAGCGTCTTTGGGCGGAAAAGCAAGTCGACCAGTTCGCGCGTCACAAACTGTGCAGATGACCCGTTCAGGAAGACAATGCGCAATTCATGGCCATAAGTATTGGTCATTTCCAGACGTTTGCTCATGGTCGCTCCACGGTGTCCCGGGGTTTTGCGGTGCGTGGTTGGTTCGAGGTTTTTGAAGAACTGCCGACTACCGGACAGGACGGACGCGGAGATCGAAAGGGCGGGGTGGGTAATGAGTAAGATGTTTTCAAAACCGCCTCTTGTGGTCTCTGCGTCCTTGCCCATTGAAGATACGACCGCGATCAAAGCAGTTTCTAACGACGATGCGCCCGCAGGCCGCTTGCTGCGCGCGGTTGAGGCAATTGCGACCAAAGGACCAATCACCTACGAAGATCTGCGTGTTGATCTGGGAATCTCCAAGACGGCCACTTGGCGCATCGTGACCACCCTGCGCGATGCACGCTGGGTGCGGATCATTCAGGGTGGCCGTTACATCGTGCTGGACAGCCGTTTGGACGATGTCTTCGGTTCGGCGCAGTATTCCGACCGCGAATTCACGGATCTTTCCCACATCATGGCGCAGGTTGCCGAAGAGCATGGCGTGCATCTGGACCTCTTTACCCTTATGCTCGGCGGACCACCGGTGCTTGTTGAAACGACGCGGCGCTTGACGCTTGCCGTGCAGGCCCCGTTGGAAACGGATGACAACCTTTTGCTGACGATCGAAGGCGCCATGACGCCGGTGCAACTGACGCGACACCTTTCGCGGCGGCTTGAGACCGCTGAACCGCAAACGGCCATGGCCATCCGCACCGGAGAGATCGGACGCAAGGTCCGGAACATGCGCGGGTTCGTTTGGTCGCTGGACCGCTCCAGCCTGACGGTATCGATCCGCGGCAAGATGGGCACCCCGGCCGCCCTGCGCATCGCACCCCGCAGCCGCAAGACCGACCCTGCGATCTATCGGGCCGTGTTCGTGCTTTTGCAGGTCCGTCTGGCCGACGTGGTCCAGACCTTTGGACGTGACGATAGGTTGCCATCCTGACCAATTTGCAGTGCCAGGTGGTTGCCGCTGCAACCCCCTGAGCATGCTGTAACGAGCCGTTATACATTCTTATCATGATGTCCGGCCGCTAAAGCAGTTTCTGCGCGCGTGCAATGTGATTTGTTCTGTTTTTCGGAACGAGCAAAAAGTGACATGTTTTAGCATAAATTCTTACTTTGATTACAGAATGCCCAGTTTCTTGCAAGCTTGATACCGTTAAGACTGTTTCCAATCTGTAAAAAGTAAAGTGGCAAAGTTGTGGAAATCGCCACGAGAATGGCCGAAAAATCGGCTTAACTTGCTGAAAAATTTACAGAAAATTAAGTCACGCCTTGGATGTGAAGTCGGGCTTTCGGCAGTCAATAAAACCACGTTCTGGAATTCAGACCCAGCCGGTTAGACAGCTTACAGGAAAACGGACATTCCAGAATGTGCCTATGGATGGGTCAGATGACGTTCGTCTCGTTCAGCGGTTTGGATCAACGGTTTGGTTTGACGGTTCGCAATGTTCACTGTGCCACATCCCTCGATTTTGACGGGCTGCACCGCGCTCTGGCGTGACCGCTTTGCCGCAGGGCGACCTGCCGTTTCTTCCCCGCTTGGCGCCGACCCCATTTCAACCGCCGGAAGCCTTCCGGCCCTCGCGCGCACCTCTGCCAAGGGCGACACGCGCGTGACTTTTGGATCAAGGAGCTGATGCCATGACCCTCGTGAACCTCATCTATCTCGGCAATTTCGCTGACATGGACCCGAACGAGTCCAACAACCTGTCCGAGAACGCGGCGGCGACGCTGAACGGCGTGACCTTCACCTCGTCTCTCAAGGCAGTGGCGCTGGATTTCGCGGATACGGGGGATGGCTGGGTTCCGGATAACAGCGAGCTTGCCATCTACAACTTCGCCTATGGCAACAGCGGGCCGATCACCTACAACCTTGGAAGCGGGCCCGTCACGACAGAGCTTGACGGCACGGTCTTCACATCCGTCCGCGCCGGGCTGGTAGGCGGGGGCACCACCGGGCCGCTGCAGACCACCGTCATCCAGATGACGAATGGCGATACCTTCCTGGCCAACTACTTCTTCAACGGGGCGCTGAACAACCGCGATATCGCCTCGGTGACGATCGTGTCGGTGACGGGGGCGGAGTATTCGGCCTTTAACCTGACCAGCGGGATTTCTGGCACCACGGCGGGCCCGGGGAACCTTCCGCCCAGCTTTACCAACCTTGTCGATGGGCAGACGATCAACATCCCCGAGAACACCACCTTCGTGGTGGATGCCAATGCGACCGATCCCGACAACAACCCCCTGACCTATTCGATTGTCGGCGGCTCAGATGCCAGCCGCTTCACGATCAACCCGACGACCGGCGTGCTTGCCTTCACCTCGGCCCCTGATTTCGAAGGGGTCAAGAGCGCCACCGGCAATGACCAGATCTATGACGTCCGAGTCCGTGTGGCCGATGGCTTCGGCGGGCAGCAAGAGGTGACGCTGAACGTCAACGTGACCGATGTGGCCGAGGGGCCGGGGCCGGATGGCACGGTGAACGGCACTGATGCG
>JAIYDR010000082.1 GCA_027487395.1 Rhodobacter sp.
CGTCCTGTGGTGACGGAGACCACGGCCCTTGGCGCGGCTTATCTGGCGGGCTTGCAGGCGGGTCTTTGCCCTGCCCCGGCAGAATTTGCCAAGCAATGGGCCTTGCAGCACCGCTTTACCCCCACGATGGATGCTGCCACCCGCGCCGTGAAATACGCCCGCTGGCAACGCGCGGTGCAGGCCACCATGTCGGCATGAGACAGACCATCACCCTTGGCGCGCTGCTGCTGCCCGCGCTGCTGGTGATGGGCTTTGTCGCCGTGCTGCCGCTGCTGGCGGTGTTCAACTATTCCTTCCATGACATCTTCAGTCTGGATCAGGCCTATTGGATTGGGCTGGAATGGTACGAAGAGATCGTCACCTCTGACCGGTTTCTGTCCAGTCTGGCGCGTAGCCTGTTGTTTTCAGGCGTGATTCTGTCCATCCAGATCCCCTTGGGCATCGCTTTGGCGCTGGTTTTGGTGCGCTTGCACCCCGTTTTGCGGGTTTTGGGGCTGATGCTGGTCGCCCTGCCCCTTGTGGTGCCGTGGAACATGATCCCGATGATCTGGCTTGCGCTGGTGAACCCCGATACGGGCCTTGCCGGGCGGGCGATGGCGGGGATGGGCTGGGCCTTTGATTACAAATTCACCGCGTTGCACACATGGGCGCTGATCGTGGTGATGGACACCTGGCATTGGATCGGGCTGGTGGTGATCCTTGCCTGCGCCAGCCTGTCGGCCATCCCTGCCCCGCTGTATCGCGCCGCCGCCATTGACGGCGCCTCACGTTTGGCGGTGTTTCGCCATATCGAACTGCCACGATTGGCAGGCGGTTTGGCCATCGTGCTGCTCTTGCGCTTTGTCGACAGCTTCATGATCTATACCGAGGCCTTCGCCATCAATGCCGGTGGCCCGAATGCTGCGACAACCTTTCTGTCTTTGGATTTGGGCGAGGATATCAAGGCCTATAGCTATGGCTCCGCCGCCGCGCGGGCGATGCTGTCCTTCCTTGTCGTGGTCACTGTGGTCTGGGCCTTTGTGAAGATCACCACCCGGGGGCGCGAGGCATGAGCGGTTTTCATCCGGCCCGCCTGCTGGTCCTGTTGGTACTGGCGCTGTTCATCCTGCTGCCACTGGTGCAGACGGTGGTGTTGAGTTTTCTCAACACCTTGCCCCGCGACGGATTGGCTGAGGGCACACCCAGCCTGATCAACTACCGCAACATCTTTGCCAGTGACGATCTGCGCGCCTCTTTGGGCAATTCGGCGGTCTATGTCTTGCTGAACGTGGCGCTGTGCCTTGGGGTTGGACTGCCCGCTGCTTATGCCTTTTCGCGCTACCGTTTCACCGGCGACCGGCATCTGCTCTTGGCGCTGCTGGTGTTTCGCATGACGCCCCCGGTGGTGCTGTCCTTGCCGATCTTCATTCTGTTCGCGCATGTAGGCCTGGTGAATTCACCCATCGGAATTGCGCTGGTGCATTGCCTGTTCAACCTGCCGATTGCGATCTGGATTCTGGAGAGTTTCATCTCTGCCGTGCCGAGAGAATTGGACGAGTCCGCCTTTATCGATGGTCATTCCCTTCCGTCATTCTTTCTGCGCCACCTCATCCCTGCCATCGCACCGGGGATTGGTGTCGCCGCCTTCTTTTGTTTCATCTTCTCGTGGGTCGAGGTGGTTTTTGCCCGCATCCTGACCGTGACCGGCGGCAAGCCCATCACCATGGCGATCAATGCATTGTTCACGTTCCAAACGGATATCGGTCTGGTGATGGCGATGACGGTCATCTCGCTGGTGCCCGGCGTGGCGATGATCTGGTTCGTTCGCAACCACATTGCCCGAGGCTTTACCATCCGCGCCTAAGCTCATGCCAGGTTTCCGGCCGGAAACCGCGCCCAGCCGGTTAGGGATCGGAACATCCGCGCCAGATCAATCCGTGTTTGCGTCAAGAGCACCGCCAAATAGCGCGCCGGGGCTTTGATGCGGGGATAGGCCTCTACCAGCCCAAGGATGGCGATGGCTGCACCTTCTGCGCCCAGGCGCGCCTTTGCTTGATGCCAGAGCGTTGGATCAATCCCGATGGCGGGCGCAAGGCTTTGTGCCAATTTCTCGGCTTCTGGCCATGTCTGTGGGCGGTTGGTGCTAAAGGCTGCTGCGTTCGGTGCTGCTTCTAAGCAGGTGTCCAGATCAAGCGCTGTTCGGTCTGAAATGTATTGCGTCTTTTCTTCATGATTTTCTTTTTTTGAACTCTGAATGTGTCGGACAGTTTGTCTGTCGTTGTCGGTCATGGGGGCGGTGTTTTTCATGGCCTCACAACGGTTTCCGGCGGGCAAGCCATCTAGTGCGGCAGTCAGCTCTGCCTCAGTCGCCTTGCGCCGCAGCAGACGCAGCATCGCGGTCATCATATCGGGATCCAGTGCGGCATGGTGGATGGCATCCCGCAACAGCGCCTTCAACGCCCGCAGGCGAAGCGCGGTGGCCCGTTCGTGCGCTGCCATGTCCTGCACTTGCGCCAGACACTGCCGCAGGGGCATCAGGCAAAAGCCATAGGCGAGCACTGTTGCCCCATCCTCATCCCGCACGACATAGCGTTTGCGATTGGGGCTTTGGTGGCGGGTGATCAGGCCGATCTGGCACAGATGCGCCAGACGGCGGCGCAGGGTGCGTTCCTCCATCCCGTCGCAACGCTCTTGCAGGGTGCGGTTGGCGGCGTGCACCATCAGCGGCCCATCCCACCGATCGGCGGGGATAAAGCTGAGCAACCCGCGCAACACCGTGATGTCGCGGTCGGTCAGGCGCAGCGTTTTGCGGGCGGCCTTTACCGCCTCAAGCGCAAACCAACGCGGGTCCGGCGCGGCGGTTTTGGCCGGTCGGGCAGGGGGAGCATAGGCTGTCTGGTGCATCTGATTTCCACGCATGGGAAAGCATTGGCCCCAAAGACCGAACGGCAGAGTGCAGGCCATGACGGAAAAACGCTTTGCGCGACAACCGCATGGGCCAAAATTCGACATAGCATAGCTGTTCACCGCGAATGCGATGTTGCAGTCGAATCAGCCCTGAGCTAGAATTTCGCTATACGGACAGCGACGAAAGGGTTGGCGCCCTTTCTAGCACAGGGCCTCTCGGGATCCGTCTCGAGGGGCCTTTTCTTTTCCGGGTCGTGCTCCTGTTGTTAAGGTTGCTCGGTTTTCTGTTGGGCGTCTCGCAAGGCTTGCAGCGCCGCGTCAGGGTGGTCGCTGATCCAGCGGTGCAGATCGGCGGCGTCTTTTTTCGTGATGGTGATCGTGGCACTGCGCGCGCTGATCGCCACGCTGCCAAGGGCGGTTTCCACGCGTGGCGCTTTGGCCGGGGCAGGGGGCTTGCCGACCACAGGACGCCGAAGCAGCGACTCAAACAGGGTGAAACGGTCATCGGTGGCCATGCCCTGTGCGGCGGCGGCGGCAACCTCGGCAGTCAGAATGGATTGGTTTCCGGGCGGAAACCCTTTCTTTTCAAGTGTTTGCGATGCCTCGTACCACCGATCCCGTCCCACCTTCGGTGCAGCACCGATAGCATCGATCAAGTCGGGTGCAAAGCGCGCTGCCACCTGTCGCATCCGCGACAGGCCGGTCAGTTTCTCGCCAGCCTTGCGCGCTTTTTGGTCGATGTTCAGCGCGTCGCAGACCAATTCGTCCGACTTCCCAGCCTCAAGCAGTTGCTTGGCGAAGGTGGCTTTTTCGATCCAGCTCAGGTCCTTGCGATAGGTGTTTTCCTGACCTTGCGCGATGATCGCCTGATCCTCATCCAGATCGCGCACCAGCGCCTTGGCGGGCAGGCCCAGATGGCGCAAGGCCGCCAGACGCCGCCGACCGTAAACAATGCGGAACCGGCCCGAGGGCAGCGGGCTGACCAAGATCGGGATCAACTGCCCTTGCGCGCGGATGCTGTCAGCCAGTTCCAGAATTTCTTCGGCATCGGGGTCGATGCGGTCCTTGAAGGCGGAGTCGTCGATCAGCCGGGTTTCAATCTCACGGATCGACGCAGCGGCGGCGGCTTGCAGTGATTTTGCCATGCCCGATAACGACGGCGCGCGCGAGGCTACCGGGGCAGGGGCCACCACTTCGGGGGTCTTGGCCTCTTCGCTGACATCAAACTGGATTTTGCGTGCCATGTCAGAGGTCCTTCCGGCCCCAGGCCTGTTGGATCAGCCCCTCAAGCTCTGTCACCACGCCGTTCACCGACTCGATGGCGCGGTCATAGGTATTGCGGGTGAAGTCTGAACGGTTCACCTCAAACAACGTCTGCTGCGTTAATCCGGCATCCGACACGGCCGAGGATTTCAGGAAGGTCCGCGTCAGCACATCTTCGCCAAACATCGTCCGCAAGAAGGCCGCCATCTGGGTTTGCGGGCCATCATTCGGTTCAAACCGCGTGATCAGGAATTTCATGAAATCCCAATGCGGCGTCGCCCCCACCTCGGCAATCGTGGCCATCAGACTGGAGGCCAGCTGCAGAAACTGCGCCATTGACGCCACGTCCAGCATGCTGGGCACCACGGTCACGATGGTCCCCGTCGAGGCGACAAGCGCCGACAGCGTGATGAACCCCAGTTGCGGCGGGCAATCGATCACCACCACATCATAGGCGGCCTCAACTTCAGCAATACAGAGCGCGAGGCGTTGGTAAAACGGCGGCTGCAGGTTGTTGTGCAGCGCATGGGCGGTTTCGGTCTCAAACTCCGACAGCATCAGCCCCGCGGGGGCGAGGTCGAGGTTGTGGAAATAGGTTTTTCGCACAATCTCGGCAAAGGGCACCGGATCATCGTAGCGGATGGCATCATAGACGGTGCCGGTTTCGGCAAACTCGATCTCTGGGCGCAGGCCGAACATCGTCGTCAGGCTGCCCTGCGGGTCGAGGTCGATCGCCAACACGCGATACCCATCCAGCGCCAGCTTTTGCGCGATGTGGATGGCGGATGTCGTCTTGCCCGCGCCACCCTTGAAGTTGGCGACCGACAGGATTTGCAGTTTGTCGCCCTCGCGCCGTCCGGGGACAAGATATTGGAACTTCTTCGCCCGACTGTCTTGTGCGATGGCATGGCGCGCCAGATCGACCTGCGCCGCCGTGTACCAGCGCCGCCCGCGGCTGTCGGTTTCCACCTCTAGGTCGATCTTGTCGTTGAAGAACTGCTTGCGCAGGTGATCCTGTGACACCCCAATCAACTCTGCCGCCTCAGCCGCGTTGAACCGGCGCAGGTCTTTGCTGTTGTCAGGCAGAAAGGATTTCCGCATGTTGGAGTCCAAAGACCGGCTCAGGCGCGTGGCCATGGCCTGAATCTTTTGGTCGATCCGGATCGTCTGATCTTGCATGCGCCTGTCCGCCTACTCTAGCCGCCCGTTTTGGGTCTTTTTCTCGAAAGAACGCGAAACGTAGCTTTCACCGGTTTTCGCGTTCCTTGCGGAAAATGACAGGAACAGTGTCTTGAGACAAGAATTATCTCTAAGGCTCGTTTTGGCGCAAACGGGTCATGCGAACGCTGCGGCGTGCTTTGGGCAATGAAACCACAAGATATTGATTAATCAAACCTATTCAACGCATGTCCTGTGGTGGCGGCTGCGCCTTTTGCTGACATCCGCCGGGCGCACATCGGCAAGGGGTTCGTGACCGATCCGAATCGCGCGGTGAAATGCCGATCAGAACACGCCATAAATCGCAGACCGGCGCAGCCCATCGGCGTTGTAATCCACGCCGAGATCAAAGCGGTACGGGGCCAGTCTTGGCAAGTCCTGCGCCAGAATGGATGTCAGTCCGGGGTGAAACCCGGTCTCAACAGCAAAGCGCAGCGTCGCCGCCACATCCGCGCGTGAAAAATAGACCGCCGAGGAATGCGATTTGCGAGAGATCACAAACACCTCTTCGCCATAGCGCCCGGGCGTCAGCGGCCCGGGCAGGGGAGGCAGGTCGGTCAGGTCGCGCATCACCTGTGCCCGATCCGGCCCGCTGCGGTAAAAGCGGTAGTCGTTCTTTGGCGTGCGGGTCTTGCCGTCCCAGACAAAAGACAGACCCGCGCTGATCGTGCCGCCGTCGCCCTCGAAGTACAGATCGACCGAGGGGATTCCCTGTCCAGACAAGGTCGCCGCATCAAATTCCACCGAAAACATGAACCACGGCCATTCATCCGCCGCCGCAAGGTTTGGTGCGCAGAGACCGGGCAGGCAATCGGCCAGTGCAGCAATGCCGGTGCGGCGGTCCTCGCGGTCGTAGTCGTAGAAGTAAAGCTCCCACGACAGGCCGGTGGGCGCGGATTTGATGCCCCAGACGGTCTGGAATGCGCCCCAACGATCGCGGATACGGCCAAAGGCTTCGGCAACGGCCGTGCCATGCGGGACCATGTCCAAGGACGCTGCCAAAAAAGCCGACTGGCGCAGGGTGCCGGGTTCTGGCGGGGCGACAGGATCGTAATCCCACAGGCAAAAGTCGCGGAATTTGTCAGAGGGGTCAAAGGCTTCGCGGTGCAGGGTCATGTGTCCTCGGGCCAGCCGTAAAGGGTGACAAAAAGCCCGCCGTGACGGTCCCGGCCAAGCGCCACATGCGACGGTGTTTCCAACGGGGCCGGGCAGGCGGGATTGACCGCTGCAACCATCCGCGTGACCAAGTGCAATACATCGCCCGACGTCACATCCGCCAGCCCGATATCCAGCGACAATCGCGCCGACCCCGGTTCCGCCACACGCAACAGGTCACCGGACAGGCGTGCAAGCCATGCTGCCGGTTCTGCCAATGCCGGAGGCAGGCTTAGCGCATCCAGCAGAGCGGCGGCATCGGTCACGCGGTCATAGCGGTGCAGCGCCTGCCGTCCGCCACCGCACTTCAGCGCCAAATAGGCAAGGTTAGGCTCTGGTGCCGCATCAGGTGGGAATTCGAGGTAGAGCTTGTGCACCGCGCCGCCCGCCTCATTGCCATCCAGCCCCAGATGCATCACCTCGGCGCGGTGCCAGTGGTCCGCCATCATGGCGGGCAGGGTGCCACTCACCAGCGCCACCAGCGGTGCTGGATCGTCCGGGGCCAGAAGGGCTGCGCGCGGAAAAGTCAGCAGGACGCGCTGATCCGCCACGCTCGCCGCTGAAATCTTGCGCGACGCGGCCGACAGTGGGTCATGCCGCAGCAAGGCGCGCAGACCCCGCCACAGCGTTGCCGCTGGCGTTGCTGCGGGGTCCTGCGCCGCGCCCATTGTGCTGTCAGACCGGGGTGACGGTGACGGCGCCGCCATATTGCGCCGCGTTGCCCAGCTTCAGGATGTTTTGCAGCGAATGCAGATGCGCGTAGCACAGCGCCAGCTCATCCGAGTGGAACAAATGCAGCATCCGCTCGGTCGGGATGCGCTTGAGCTTTTCGCGGTTGATGACGGCAAAGCCGCCCATGCTGCCCTCGGCCCCGGTCGCATCGCGGTAGCGCGCCTGCGCTTCTTCCAGCACATTCAGGGACTCCAGCCTGCGGCAGAAATCCTGCGTTTGGCGGAACTGGTTCTGAAATTCCACTGCAAAAGCAAGGGCTTTGGTCAGCGTCTCACCCTGCGTGCCATCGGGTTCAAAGAAGCGATCCCCCCGACCGTCGCGGTTCAGGCGCGGGCTGGTTTCGTCGATACAGAGGGTGTAAGTGCCCTCGGTGTCATCGTCTGGGCGCGAGAATACGAAAGGATGGCGGCGCAGAAAGGCTGGCAGGTAGCCGCCCTGCCAACTTCCGTCGAAATCGACATGGTCATTCAATTCTGGACGCAGGCCCAAAAGCGCGGCGGGAAAGGTCGATTCCTTGTTGCGCGCGAAAACGATCGGGTGATCCGGCGCGGCAGGGACAAATTCAACCCCTAGTAAAGGCACGGAATTTACCGTTCTTGCAAAGCCATAACCCATGGCCGGTTCGATGCACATATCAGCATGGGCGTCAGAGGCGATGGGCGTCACGCGATCATAAATCAGCATCTGTCGGGTCAAGATAAATCCTCAATCTGCGATACAAAGTGTTGCATCAATTGTCTGAAGCGCTTGAGCGATGCTACTGCAAATCCTGTGCCCAAGGCAGGGCAAAAAGCCGAAGAAAACCCATCCAAACGGATAAAAAATTACACCGTTTAGTTATATAGTTATACGAAAAGATCATTGGGAGAGTTTCAATGAATATAAGGATTTACCGCCTATTAATTCGCATCAGGATCGTCTGTGCCCTAAGCGGACAATCAGAGCGAGCATTTTTATCTTTCGATAGATAGCCTGACTTCTGGACATAGGGATAGAACGCCGGAAACCGGGATTTGGATTGCAAAGCAGGTTAAACATCTTCTTTATCAAAACAGGGTTCCTGAACATCCTTTGCGGTGGGCGGGACGAAATCCATTGAAGTAGGCTAACCATGTCAGCACCTTTCGGCACTCGGAAATTCGGGATGTCTTTGTCGCGCGCACTGCGCCGGGCACGGGATCGCGCAGCACGGCGCGGCATGGTCGGGACCACCCGCTTTGAGACGCAAGACAACGCCTACCGAATTGAGACGCTGGAACCGCGCATCCTGATGAGCGCGGATATTGCCCTTGCGGCCTACGGGGGGTCGCCCGGCGTTGCGGCTGAGGTGAAGTTTCTTGAGACTGGCGGCCGCCGGATCGAAGTTTGGTTTGGCACCGACCTGAAACAGACGGTGACGGATCTTAGCAGCGGGGAGGTGAACATTACCGGCACCACCGGCAACGATTCGATCATTGTGACCTTTGATCCTGGCTTCAACGATGACAGCCTGGCGCTGAGCGTGTTGGGCGGCGACGGGTCGGACACCGTCACGCTGAACAGCAAGAACGATTCCCTGACGACCGAACTTGGCTCGCTGACGATCACGGCGGAACAGATCACGCTGGAAAGCGGCAATGGCAACCAGTCGGCGCTTTTGGTGACGACAGACGTCACCTTGACGGCGGCTTCGTCCGTCACCGGCGGGACGGCGTCGATCCTGATCAAGCAGGCCATCAACGCAGGTGGCGCTGTGATCGCTGCGGCGACGGCGGTGCATGAATCCTCGTCCGACAGTGCCTCGGCGGCGTCGGTGTCGCTTCAGGCCAATCTGACGGCGGCAAGTGCCGATCTGTCGTCCAAGGTGACGCGAAACTACACCGACGGAAGCCTTGGCGTCGCCGACTACGACTTTGGCGATGCGACCGCGACCCTGACCGTGGCGGATGGCGTTGGCCTGTGGAGCGACGACATCTCCCTGTCTGCGACAGTGGATGGTCAGGTCAAGATGGGGCCGCAATCGGACATTCCGGGCAATATCTCGGCAGCGATCCAGTCCATCAAGTTTGTGGTGATTACGGCCAAGGATGTGGCGACGATCACGCTTGGCAACGGCTACATCGCAACTTCCGCTGCAGACATCACCAGCGTGTCGGGCGGGGTTGCCATCGCAGCCAGCGTTGAAACGGAATACGCCTCGGCGGGCATTCTGGTTTCGCAAAAGATTCAAGGCGAAGCGACCGTTACGGCCACGGGCACACAGATCATAGGCGGTTTGGACGGAGTCTCTGTCACCGCGGATGTCGCGCAAAAGCTAAAGGCCGTTGGTCCGGCCTTTGTTGCCGAAACCACACCGCCGACCTTCCCGATGGCAGTTGCCGCCTTTGCCTTCAACGAAGAGCGCGTCAAGGCGCATGTCACGCTGACGGATGCGCGCATTGGGACTGCAGGCGACGCCACTGTTGCGGCGCGCAATACCTCGACCGTGACCGCAATCCTTGCCGGACAGGCGGTGTCTGCTGCCGACAGTCTTCCTGCGTTT
Source organism: Rhodobacter sp. (assembly GCA_027487395.1). Classification (GTDB taxonomy): domain Bacteria; phylum Pseudomonadota; class Alphaproteobacteria; order Rhodobacterales; family Rhodobacteraceae; genus Paragemmobacter. The sequence goes on from JAIYDR010000082.1 coordinate 9,776, forward strand.
GGAAGCCTGCCGGATTTTGCCATCGCGGGTATGTTCGCGACGAACGAAGTTCTGTCGGATGTCCAAGTCACTCTGACTGACACGACCATCGAAGGCTATGGCGCCGCCTCGGTCATTGCACTGAACGAAATGACGATCACTGCCACGGTGGATGGCGGGGCGACGACCAGCAAGGACAATCCGGGCCCTGCCATTGGCACGTCGATGGCCTTTAACAGCATCGGCTGGCAGCCGGGCAGCCTGTTTGCCAGCGCACTTGGCGTGTTTCTGGGCAATGATACGGGATCAACAGCCGTTCCGATGATCACCCGTGTGACGGTAACCAACTCGACTGTCATGTTGTATGGCAGTGGTGCGGTTGAGATTTCGGCGACGGCCATCCCCGTGATCACGGCGACGGTTGCAAACAAGGCCGTCGTCAACGGCGACTCGATGGCGCTTGGTTTTGTCATGGCGGGCAACCGCATCCAGTCGGATGTGGATGTCATCATCGGCCCGGGCGTGAACGGGGGAACTCTGTCGGTCCAAGGGGGCGCGGTGACCATCACCGCCTCGGACGGGGCGACGATTGAATCTGATGCCTCGGTCACGTCCGCCAGCCAAGGCAGCCCGTCGTTGAGCGGTATTCTGGCCCGCAACGCGGTCGAAAGCACCGTGGATCTGGCCATTCAGGACACTGCTGTTATGGCCACGGATGGCGATCTGACCACGCGGTCGGACACCACAGCGACGATCACCGCCACGGTCAGCGGTCTGCAGCCAGCACCAGAAGAGGGTACCAAGGGGGCCTCTTTCGCGCTGAACGGCGTCATCGCCACCAACATGATCCTTGCCGACGCGAATCTGGAGATCAGCTACAGCACCTTGGTTGCTTCGGGTGACGTGACGATCGGCGCGGCCAATTCCGGCACCATCACCGCGACCAACTCCGCCGAAGCGAGCGGTGAGGGCACCGCCATCGGCGTCAGCCTTGCGTTCAACACCATCGGCTGGCAGGCGCAGAATTTCCTGTTCGGCACAGTCGATGCGATTATCGGCGGGGATAGCGTCGCCTCGCCTGCCAGACCGTCAGAAGCCATCGTGAACTTGGCCGACGTATGGGTTTTCGCGGGTGGAAACGTCTCTGTTTCGGCCGAAAACACCCAAAACATCACGGCACGGTTGAAGGCTGACGCCACCGCAGGCAAGGAATCTGCTGGCGCGGGTATCCTTGTGGCGTTGAACAAGACCACCAGCATCACCCGCGTGATATTGAATGGCGGTGCCATCGAAGGCGCGGGTGCGGCAAGCGATGTGACCGTCCGGGTCGTCGATGCCGCGGGCGTGGATGCAGAGGTCGGGCTCAAGGTGGGTGGCGGCACGGTCGCGGCGGGCGGTCTGGTCGCGCGCAATGATGTGCGCAGCGATGTTGATCTGATCGGTGCTGAGACCGGGATCACCGCCTCAGGATCGGCAGACCTGTCCGCGCGCAGCGCCGCCGGGATCACCGCCAAACTGGACGGCACGTTTGAGATTGTTGACGATGGCGACAAGGACGGGCTGGCCTTTGGCGGCGTCATTGCCAGCAACCTGATCCTTGTGGATGTGGCGACGACCTTCACGGATTCGATCGTGGCTGCCGATGGCGATGTGTCGATTTTGGCGCGCAGTGCAGGCACGATTGCAGCGGAAAACGGGGTTTCGGTCAAAGGCACCGGGACGGCGGTTGGCATCATGCTGGCCTTCAACACCGTGGGTTGGCAGGCGCAGAATATCCTTTTTGCCGCCGTTGATGCGCTGATCGGCACCAGCATCGGTGGCGAACAGGTGGCGCAGGCGATTGTCAGCCTGAGCGGCGGTAGCTTCAGCGCCGGGGGCAATTTGGCCTTGGCGTCGGAAAACGCGGCCGAGATCACGGCCGTGATCACCTGTGTCGCCACCTCTTCCGCCAAGGCGGGTGCGGGGGTTGTGTTGGCGTCGAACCGGGTGAGTGCGCGCAGCCAAGTGCTTGTCGACGTTGGCAACGGGTCGGACGGCGTTTCTGCCGGGGGCGATCTGGCGATCAACGCGACCGACAAAGCGGCAATCAAATCTGAAATCACGATGGAAGCCGCCGGGGCCACCACCGGCGTCGGCATGATCTTTGTGCGCAACGATGCGCGCGGGTCGGTTCTGGCCTATGTCAACGAAGTCGATCTGACCAGCACCGATGGCACGATCACCGTGTCGGCCATCGGTGAGGCGACCGTTGAGGCGAAGGCCTCGGGTGACGTCAAGATTGTGCCTGCCGAAGACGGCGAAGACGGTGCAACCGGCAGCGCCGTTGCGGGTTTGATTGCCAGCAACATGGTGCTGGGCGGGGCAGAGGCCAAGATCCAATTCGCCACCGTATCTGCGGGTGGCGGCATCGACGTTCTGGCCGATACGCTGACGCTGGTGCGTGCCGAAAACACGATGAAAGCCGAAGCTTCGGGCGCGGCGGTTGGTCTAATTCTGGCCTTCAACAGCATCGGCTGGGATTCGTCGAATATCTTCCTTGATGTTGCGGATGCGCTTCTGGGCACCTCGATCGGGTCTAGCCCTGGCATCAATACATTGGCACGGATGTGGAATGTCGCCTTTACCGCAGGTGGCGCGGTCCGCGTGCTGGCAGGCGGCACCAATGTCGATGCCGAACGTCGTGGGGCATTGCTCGACGCCGCGATTGATTCCTCATCCGCTTCGTCAGGGTCGTCGGCGGGTGTTGGCATTGTGCTGACCAGCAACCGGGTCAAGACTTTTACCACGGCAGAGATCAACACGGATCAGTCGGGCCGTGACCGCGATGTGACCGGCAGCATCGAAGTGGCCGCCCGCGACACGGCTGCCATTACCGGCAAAACCGCCATGGCCGCAGGCAGCGGCGGTGGTGCGGCGGTTGGTCTGGTCGTTGTGCTGAACGACGTTCAAGGCGAAGTTCAGGCCTTGGTCAATAACATGACCCTGCAGACGCAGAACGACCTAACCATCGCGGCGGATCAGCAAAGCAGCATCAACGCTGATCTGTCGGGTAAAGTCACGTCGGCCGCGTCGGATGAAGAAGCCGAGGAAGGGGAAAAGACCCCGCTGTCTTTTGGCGGCGTCATCGCTTCCAACATTGTCCGCAGCAAAGCCAGCGCCAAACTGCTGAACTCTAACGTTGTGGTTGGCGGCAATATGGCTGTCACCGCGTTGAACAATGCCGAAATCACCTCCGTCAATGCGGCGCTGCAATCGGCCGGGGGCACAGGTACGGCAATTGGCGTCACGCTCGCCTTCAACACCGTGGGCTGGGAGCCGCAGAACATCTTCTTCCAGTCGGTGGATGCGCTTTTGGGCACCGCCATTGGTGACCGGGATGATGTGACTGCGATTGCCTTGGTGCAAAACACGGCCGTGGTCGTGGGCCAAGATCTGACGATCTCTGCCGACATGACCTCAAAGATCTATGCGACGGTCAAGAACGAGTCCCGCGCCGGTGCGGCGGGGTCCGCGGCCTCGATCATTCTGGCGACCAACCTGATTGCGTCGGATGCGTCGGCGCAACTGTTGAACCCTGTGGGCGATGTGCTGGCTGGGGGCGTTCTGTCGGTCGTGGGCAATGACGCGCCGGATATTCTGGCCAAAGGCACTGTGATTGCCGTGGCCAAAGATGACGACAAGGCGGGCAAGGAATACATCAAGGTCGATGCCTATAGCGACCAAGGCGAAACCGATGTCGAATTTGGCGATCAGGTCTTCGTCAAAGAGGGCCACGAGTCGGGCGGCACCATCGGCCACATCTACCGCTACATGGGCGAAGATGCGACCGTTGACCTCGCGGCCACCGATTACGACGACAAGCGGTTCTGGTGGGAAATCCCGCCGCCCGTGGGCTTTATGGGTGACATCCTTGGCTTCCTCTACAAGGAAATGCCGGTCGAAACCAAAGAGTTCACGCTGGCCAAACTGCCCATCGGCGATGAAACCCATACCTTTGGCCTGAAGGTTCAGGCGGGCTGGGATGACTTGACCGTGCTGGACTTCTTGTCCGGCGAAGGCGTGGTTGAGCCCGGCTTGAACATGAACCTGGCGGATGTCCTGAAGAAGTCCACCTCCACCGCCGATCACAAGTCTGACGCGACGGCGGCGAAGCTGAAGAAGGATGAGACGGTCGAATACGTCGGAAGCGGTAATTTGAAGGGTAAGGTCTTCAAATATCTGGGCGCAGACAAGGTTGGCACCTTCAACCTGTCCACCGTGACCGAGACCGATTTCCGCGACACCGACACTTGGGAAAAGGTGGAACTGGACGGATTCTCATTTGGGCTTGGCGCTCTGCCGGGTCTTGAGCTGGCCTACCCGTCGCTGAAGTTCCAACTGGTTCTGCCGAAACTCGACCTGCCGAAGTATGAATTCAAGCAGGTCATCGGCAAGGTCGAACACAACGGCGAGATGGTCGATTACGGCTTCAAGGCCAAGTTCGGCTGGGATGATCCCAGCTTTGGCGAATTCATCCTCGCCCTGACTCAAGGCGCGGACGGCAAGGACGTTTATCTGCCGCATCTGGACTGGGGCTTCTACGTCGATGCGCCGGATGCCGAAGATGTGGTCATGCGCGACAAGCTGCCCAACACCTTCGTGCTGACCAATGACGGCGGCAACGGTCTTGACCTGAATTTCAGCATCTTTGGCCAGCCGATCACGCTGCGCTATCCGCCGATCATCATTAACCTCGATGACCTGGGCGCTGATCAAACCGCGCTGGTCAATCCGAGCCTGAACCCAAAAACCGTCGACCTGAACATCAACGAGCTTGGCTTCCCATCGACGCTGATTGTCGATCCGGAGTTGGACCCGATCACGATCAAGCTGCCCAAGATCGACGTTGATGCGATGATCTGGGATGCCGAGGATATCGCCGCCCGCCCATCCAACTATTGGGCCGGCGCGACCATTCTCAACATCGGCTCTCCTGAAGCTTTTGCCCAAAGCTTGCTGACCGCGATCAAGATCATTCCGGCCAAGCTGGACCTGACCGATCCGACGCTGAGCCTGTCTTTCCTCGGCTATAACCTTTCGGAAAAGCTGCCGGTCAGCACCTTGCTGGGCTCTTTCGGCTCTTCCTGGCTGCAGCCCGGGGCCACCAACCACACCATCATCGATCTGGAACAGATCTATGATGCGGTGCTGCCGGAATACTTCAGCTACCTTGTCGATCCCGACAAGACCGTCAAATACACCATGCCCAAGATCGACCTCGGCGACATCACGCCGGACGATTTGAAGGGCACGCAGAACGAGATCATTTTCGACACTGCCATCACGGTGTTGAAAGACGTTGGCCTGAAGATCCCGCTGACCAAGAAAAAGGGCACCGACGCCACCAAGGCGCCAGAACCCGAAGGCACCAGCCAGACCGAAGGCGAAGAGCCTGGTACCTCGGGTGAGCAGCAGGTTGACCTGACGATCACCAAGTCGGAATTCGTCGAAGATCAAGAGCGCACCTTCACGCTGGAATACGGCGACAAGAAGGTTGAAGGCGTCAAGATGCTGGACATCGGCGCGCAAGAGACAGAGGTGCAGCGCATCCTGTTCCTGCGCCGCAGCACCGATCTGGGTACCGAATTCAAGCTGTCGCTTAAGACAGGTGAGACGACCAAAGAGTCTTCGGCCATCACATTGGCCGATACCGGCGATGACGAAGCCGATATTGTCACCACCAAAAACCGCCTTCAGGCGGCTGTGGATTTTGTGCTGGGTGCCGATAAGGCCACCGTCAGCTTCAACAAGAAGGATTCCTCTGCCGGTTGGGCCTTTGACATCACCTATAAAGAGGCGGGTGTCGACAAGGACCAATTGAAGGCCAAGGTCAGCTATCAGTTTGGTTTCCTTTTGGTGCGCGCCAGCACCGTGACCGAGGGTGGCACGGTCACCGTCGATCATCAGGCCGACGAAATCCAGAAGGCGCTGGACGAACTGTTGGGCGAGGGGAATGCCGTGGTTACGGCCATTCCAGACCCAGAGCCCGAGCCTGAACCTGAAACGCCGGCTGATCCGGCCCCGTCTGACCCCCCGGCTGATCCGCCAGCCGATCCGCCAGCCGATCCTCCGGCGGACCCGGCGCCAGAGCCGGAACCCGATCCGACGGTGCCTGTGGCCTATAAATTCAAGGTCGTTTTCGCGGGTGAGCTGAAGGAAAAGGCCGTCGAAGAAATCAAGGCCACCGTGACCGAAGAGGTCAAGGGTCTTGCCGTCGAGGCAAAGGTCATCAAGCTGGGCTATGATCCGAAAGGCCCAAGCTTCGACGTCGTGATCCCGCCGAAGGAAAAATACACCCTGTCCGTGGTTGTGGACGGGGTGAAATATGTTGTCGAAGACATCCCCAAGGCCGCGACGCCCGAAGATGTGGAATTGGCATTGTCCAAGGCGGAATCCACCGCCGACCACAAATCCGGCGACAAGGAAGCCGAGCTGAAGAAGCACGACACTGTCGCCTATACCGGCACCAGCGAAGTGCTGGCAGGCAAGGTCTTTATCTATCTGGGCGCGGACAAGGCCGAGAAGTTCGACCTGTCCACCGTGACGGTCACCGAATTCCAGGACGAGACCAAGTGGGAAGAGGTCAAGTTCAAGATCAGCACCGACCATAAGTCGGACGAGACCGAGGCCACGCTGAAAAAGGACGACACTGTCCTGATTCTGTCGGGCGATCTTGAAGGCAAGGTCTTCAAATACATCGGCGAAGACAAGTTCACCAAAGCCAAAGAGGCGACCGAGACCGAACCGGCTGTCGAGTCAGAGCCGATTCCGTTTGATCTGTCCGCCGCCGATTTCACCGACGCGACCGAATGGGATGAGGTCAAGGAAACCATCAAGTCGACCCGGACCCTGAAGGATATCGGTTTCTCTGCCAAGGTCACCTCGGGCAAGAAATCCGGCACCTATTCGGTGAACTTCGCGGGCCCGCTGGAAAAGAGCGTGGTCGAAAGCTGCGACATCGAAGGCACCGGGGCCGATTTGGCCGATCCGGAAGAACCCGCGGAGGGCGGGGCTGCCATCGGCGCGTTGATCATCCGTAACGACGTGCGTAGCAAAGCGCTGGCCAAGATCGAAAATGCCGCCATCGTGGCAGGGTCTGTCTCTGTCGCCGTGCTGGAAGCTGCGCGCATCCATGCACTGTTGGCAGGCAAGGCCAAGGCCACCGGCGACGGCGAAGCGCAAAGCACCGCCGTGGGCGGTATCATCGCCACCAACCTGATCCTCAATCAGGCGAAAGCGCTGGTCACCAACAGCACCATCACCACGACGGATGATGTGTCGGTCACGGCGGAAAACACCGCCGACATCTTGGCGAAGAACACCAGTTCCATCTCGTCCGATGGCACTTCGGTCAATATGACACTGGCCTTCAACACGATCGGCTATCAGCCTATCAATATTGGGGCACAAATCGTCGACGCGCTGGTTGGGACCAATCTTGGCACCCCCGAGCGGTCCGAGGCCGTGGCCCGTGTGGACAATTCCACCATCGAAGCTGGCGGCAATGTCGACGTGTCCGCCCTCTCGCGGGCGCAAATCCTGTCGATCATCACCAACGATACCGAGTCCGAATTGGGCGACGATGCTGGTGACGATGCCTCTGCCGTCGCGGCAGGGATCATCATCGCGGCAAACATGACGGTCAGCGCTGCGATTGCAGAGATCATCGACAGCAATACTGGTGACGCGACCGACACCTCGGTCACCGTGGGTGGTGATCTGTCGGTCACGTCCGAAGACAGCGCCATTATTCTGTCCAACGTGTTGCTCTCGGCCAAAACCGGCGGCGATGGCAAATTGGCGCAGGCGATTCAGGCCTTTGCCGACTTCTTCCGCCTGACCTACACCGATTATTCCGGCACCAAAGACATCACATTCGGTGACCGCATCCAGATTGGTGACAGTGGTCTGGGCGTGCTTGACCGCCCCGAGACTCTGTCGGCGGGTGACCGGGTCCGTCTGGAATGGGACATTTGCGGCGGTACCGCCGGGACCGTGTATGAATACATCGGCGAAGAGCCGCTGGAAGATCCGCATCTGGATCAGCAAGACTACGCTGACGCCGAACTGTGGCGCGAAATCAAAGGCGATCCGGACAAGGTCTATATCGCCAAGAACGCGCGCACGGGTATCAATCTTGCGACCGAGGACTACACCAATTCCGAAAACTGGTGGGAAGTCGACCTTGATGTCTTGGTAGATGCGGCCAAAATCCTTGCCAATGCCATCGAAGACAGTGGCGGTGAGGGCACGGGCTTTGGCGGGTTGTTTGCGCGCAATGATGTGCGAACAAGCGTTGAGGCCACCCTCAGCAATGCGGTGGTCGATACAACCGGCAATGTCACGGTCGATGCAGCACAAACCGCCCTCATCATTGCTGATGACCAGAGCGTGGTGAAAGCCGATACCAATGCCATCAATGTGGTCATTGCCAACAACACCATCCTTGGCGGCAATGCCGCAACCGTGGACACCGTCAGCCTGACCGCAGGCGGCGACACCTCTGTGACGGCGCGGACCGAAGCCTCGATCCTTGCCAATGTGCTAAGTGAGGTTCAGGCCTCGACCTCGGTCGGGATCGTGCTGGCGTTCAACACCATCGGGTATCAGCCGGCGAATCTGCTGATGGCCACGGTTGACGCGATCGCGGGCAATGCCAACGCAGGGTCGAACTATGTCTTGTCCAAGGCGATCATCAAGGATTCGTCGCTGGATGTGGGCGGCAGTCTGACCGTCACCTCGGATTGGACCGGGGCCATCATCGCCGTGATCGAAAGCGCCGCGCTGGCGTTGAAGCTCAATGTTGGCAACAGCAACGATGACGCCACCGCTGTCACCGTCGCGCCGATCATTGCGTTGAACAAGATCTCTGCCAAGACCGAGGCGCGGATCACCGGTCTGCCCGACGATGCCGACAATACCATCGGCGGCGATTTGACGGTGCATGCTGTCAGTTCGACCCAGATTCTGGCGACGTTGGAATCCTCGGCCATCAGCGTGGCGGTTGGAGTCAGCGGCGAGCAGAAATCCATTTCCATCGGCATCGCCATGGGCCGCAACGTCATCAACAGCGACGCCACCGTCGAAGTGTCGGGCGTGGGTGCAACGCTGCTGTCGGATGGCGACGTGTCGATCCTCGCGCAGGATGACAGCCTGATCCACGCCGAACTTTATGCCACAGCGGTTGCGATTGCGGCGGGTGCGAAGGACGTCAAGGCCATTGCGATGGCGGCTGCCGTCGCGCGCAACGACATCGTATCGTCGGTCATCGCCTCTGTCCGTGACTTGGCCGAGCTGAATGCCGCAGGCGCGATCCGCGTCGAAGGCAATCGCAAGGCCCGGATCGAGGCCATCGGCCGCGCCACGGCGGTTTCCGTCGCCGTCAGCCTTGGCAAGGATGCCCCGGCCGTTTCGGGCGCAGGCACGGTTGCGCTGAACTACATCTCAGGCGGGTTGATCACTGAAATCCGCAACGTCGCCCGGATCATCACTGGCAGTGGTCCAAACGACAGTCTGACCGTTCTCAGCGTAAACGAGTCGAACATCACGGCAGACATCCTCAGCATCGCCGTCGCCGTCAGCGCGGCGATGGGGCAGGGCACGGCTGTCGCCATCGGCATCGCGGCTGCGGAAAACATCATCGGCTTTGTCGATGCAGGCATCCCGGATTCACAGATCAGTCATACGTCCGACAGCAATCCGGCCATTCTGACCAAGTATCAAAAGGTGCGGATCGTCGGCGGCCATCCGCTGGCCGGACATGTCTATCGTTTCCTTGGTGAGGATCGCACCGAGAACACCTATTTCGACATCGAAGATTACGGTGTCGAAGACCTGTGGGAGCGCGTTGACCTGTCTGAAGCGCCCCAACCCACGACGGCGCAAATCGTCAACGCGGACCTAATCTCTGTCGGTGGCGATCTGAGTGTTGGTGCCACCTCCGGGGAATCCATCGCGGCTTCGGCCATTGTGGTGGCTTTGGCCGTGGCCGTTTCGGGCAAAGGTGGCACCGCAGTGGGCGGTGCCGGTTCGGGTGCGCGCAACCGCATTCGCGGCGGCAGCCTTGCCTTGGTGCAACGGGTTGATGGGCTAGAGGCCCGCGACGTCTATGTGACGGCCCTTTCTAGCGCGGAAATCAAGAGCGTCGTGATCGGCGCAGGCGTTGCGGCGGCCATCGGCGGCCAAGGTGCGACGTCCATTGCTGTCGGCATCGCCGTGTCGTTGAACGATGTGGATTCGTTGTCGCTTGCAAAGATGGACGATGTCCACACTGGCACGGATGCCAACAACGATGACCGCACCGTGCGCAACGTCACCGTGCTGGGCCTTGTCACCCCGCCCAGAAGCATGATCATCGACGGGACAGGTCTGTCCAGTCTCAAGCTGGACGCGGCCACGACTCTTGCCGTTGTAGAAACGGACGACGGCGAAGGTTCGGCCCTTGATATTGATCCCGTGGCTTGGGCTGAATCTGTTCAGACCATGACCACGGTGGTCGGTGCGATCAATGCACAGATCGTCGATCCGGCGGATCGGATCGCGGAATACACTCCGATTGCTGACATTGCCCTGCTGGATGCGGGCACCCATCCCGGGACTGGGCAATCGACCACTTGGCCCGAGATGTTGCGCCTTTTGGCGCGGGGTGCTGACGGGCTGTTGGAAGACGGGTCGACCCTCCAAGAAGATGCCCAGGCCAATGTCGATCTCGCCGAAGTCGCTGACCGTCTTGCCGCTGTCTTTACCGATGCAGATATCGACTTTGAGGGCGATCTTTCGGTTGCCCAGTTGTTGGACTCTACCAAAACGAAAGACCCCGATTCATTCAGCGTCTTCGGCATCACCGACCAAGGGGGGCATAAGTGGCTGGTCTTGGAAGAGGCCAACGGAAAGTACGGCGTCTATAACGATAACATCCGCCTGTCGAAATCTCAGTCCAGCGAAGGGTGGCTTCTGGTAGATGACCAGTCGCGCTCTTTCCACCTCAACTCTGGTGGAAACGGCACGTTTGGAGTGCGTCAGGATACCATCGTCGCCGTCGGCGGGGCGGCAGCGCTTAGCCTGTCTGTCAGCGGCCAAACCTCGCTTGCCATTTCTGGCGCGGGTGTGGGCGTGCGCAACGCGATCATGGGCGGCGCTTCGGCGTTGATGCAGGATTCCGTGCTGCTCAAGACCGGCGATGTCCAAGTGCGCGCCAAGGGTGAGGCGGGGATCAACTCTGTCGTGGTTGCCGTTGCTGCGGCACTGGCCTTTGGCCAATCAGGCATCGGTGTGGCGCTTGGCGCTGCGGTGGCGATGAATGACATCGGGGCCGAAGGCAACGCCTTTTCAATCTCTGCGGATATCGTCAACTCGTCGCTCTTGTCGGTTGGACTGCCGGGCGATGCTGGCAAGTCGTCTGGCCAAAGCGTCTATGTCAATGCCGACAACCGCACACAAACGCTTGCCACGGTCTTTGCCGGGGCAGCCGCCGTCGCGGGCGGTCAAACGGGCGTGGCCGTCTCTGGGTCTGGCGCGGTTGGTCTGAACAATATCTTCATGGAAACCCGTGCCTCGATCACGGGTGCCAACCACATCAACGAAGCTGGCACCGATCCTGACTCGATCGAAGCGGAAAGTCTGGTCGTCACGGCGGTCAACAGCAGCCTCATCCGCACCTTTGTCGGCGCGGCGTCGCTGTCCTTTGCGGTCGGTCAGACCGGTATCGCCATCGCCATCGGGGCGAGCGTGTCGGAAAACCGCATCGCCAGCACCACCAGCGCCACGGTCATTGATATGGCCGGTGGTATTCTGCTGGCCGGGGTGGCCGGAAACCAACGCGCCTTCGGCGCGCAGGCCGATGGCCGTGTTGTCGATATCTGGGCCAAGGATGTTGCGGTGATCACCGCCAACGTCATGGCGGCGGCCGTGGCCGCAGGCTTTGGCCAGACAGGTGTTGCTGTGTCCGGTGCAGGGGCTTTCGCCCGCAACCGGATCGGCGGCGGCGGTCTGGTGGCCGAAGTCATCGGTTCTGACATCACCAGCGGTGCTGGCGATATGTCGGTCAAGGTCGAGTCCAACGCCAATATCCGCAGCCAGGTGACTGCGGCTTCGGCGGCGGTTGCGGCGGGTCAGGTCGGGGTGGGTGCCTCGATCGGTATGGCGATAGCGGAAAACCAGATCGGCTATACCCAACTGTCGCAAGGCGACATCCAGCCGACTTATGTCGCGGGCAGGGATACGCCCAAAGAGATCAGAACCAACGATATCATCTATATCCCCGTCGGTGGACGTGAACGTGAAGCCTATCAATACATCGGTGATATCACGCTAAAGGCCAGCGATTGGCCAGTATACACCAACAAACCCGGCGTCGCGCGCGACGCGGATGTGGTGACGGGCGACGTGGTCTATGACCATGCGAATGGCGGCTATCTGCTGTATCAGGGCAAGGACCCCATCCCGACCTCGCGCGCCTTGTCTTCGGTGGATTATTCCGACCCGACCGAATGGGCCAAAGGTTCGCTGCTGAACATGCTGGACTACGGCAATCCGGACCTGTTCAAGCGCGTTGACCTGGAACGCCGCGGGTCGGCGGTGCGGGCACAAATCCAGAATTCCGACATCGAGATGCAGGACGGCGACGTGACCGTTACCGCGCTGAGCACATCGGAAATCAACGCGGTCACCATCGCGGGCTCGGTCGCAATTGCGGGCGGCCAGATGAGCGTCGGCCTCGCAGGCAGCGGTGTTGGCGTTACCAACCGCATTGCCGTTGACATGACGGCTGCCGTCTCTGGCGGGTCGGTGATTGCCGACAAGCTGGCGGTCCGTGCGAACGATGACAGCAACATCACGGCAGTCGCCGCGGCGACGTCGATTGCGGCGGCCTTTGGTCAGGTCGGGGTGGCCATCTCGATCGGTGTGTCTATCGCGCGCAACGCGGTTGACAACAACACCAATGCCGAGGTGACCAATGTCTCGCTGGTGACGCTGGACGATGAGGCCGATCCTTTGGTGATCGAGGCGCGCACCGGTGCTGGCAATCAAGCGACGATTCTGCCCATAGGGGGGAATCTCTCCTTCAACAGGCTGGATTCCGCTGCAGTGGCGGATGATCCATCGTCGAACTATGCGGCGGCGCTCAAGGATGCTCAAACGCTGCTGGCCCTGAAGATCGCGCTCGAGAATTCTGGCGCGGTGGTTGATGCCGACAACGACGATCTCTTGACCACCCTGCGGATTGCGACGCTGACCAAGGGCCAAAGCTGGTCCATCGTGGATCGGTCGGGTCGGCAATGGACCCTCTCGCGCGATGGCGACACGCTGGTCAGCAAGCGCACCACGATTTCCGCGATCAGCGCGGCGGCGGCAATGTCAATTGCCGCAGGCCAGGTTGCGATTGCAGTGGCGGGTGCTGGGGCATCGTCGATCAACGCGATCACTTCGAACACCACGGCAAAGTTGTCTGAGGTGACGGTGCAATCGGCCAATGCCGGAAAGATTACCGTCCACGCCAGGGATTCGGCGTCGATTGACGCAACGGTGCTTGCGGCCTCGGTCGCAGTGGCGGTCGGGCAGGTTGGTGTCGGGGCCTCTATCGGTGTGGCGATTGGCAAGAACTACATCGGGTTCGATCTGGATGGCGCGGCGCGGGCGGATCGTGGTGCGGTCAGCGCGACAGTAACCAACCTCAAGCTGGTGGACGAAGACGGTATTGGTGCAGGCAGCGCGATTGACATCGAGGCGCAAAGCGCGCGCAAAATCAACGCGGTGATCTTTGCTGGGTCTGTCGCGATTGCGGGCGGTCAGGTCGGCATCGCGATGGCCGGGGCCGGGGTCGGTGCGACCAACCGTATTGCCGGGTCCACCGTCGCAGGCATCTTTGGGGATGACACCGATATCTCTGGTGCCGCGATTTCGGTCCAGGCCAAGAACTCCAGCCGCATTGATGCGATTGCGGCAGCCGTGGCCATTTCGGCGGCATTCGGCATGGTCGGCGTGGCCGTCTCGATCGCCGCGACCGAGGCGTTGAACGAAATCACCAGCCGGGTTGAGGCGCATATCGCGCGGCTTTCCGCCGATACCGGCACAGGCAGTGTGCAATCCACCGGCACCATCACCGTGCAGGCCGAAGACACAGCCGTGATAAACGCTCTTGGTGCGGCGGCCGCAGTGGCGCTGAGCGCCGGGATGGGAGCAGTCTCTATCGCAGGGGCAGGCGTCGGCGCACGCAACGCCATCGGCACGCAAGTCGTGGCCAATGTGGACGGCATGTCGGTCGGGGCTTTGGGTGACATTTCGGTTCGCGCCAGCAGCAGCGGCACCATTGAATCCACCGTGGTTGCGGCGGCCTTGGCCGCAGCGGGTGGCGGTGTCGGCGTCAGCGGCGCGGTGGGGGTTTCCATCGCCCGCAACGAGATCGGTTATACGGAATCCGGCCGAGGTGTGGATTACACCACGGCGGGCACACCCCCGGCGCAGATCCTTGCAGGCAAGGTGGTGATGATCACCGAAGGCGCGCGCAAGGGCCAGAAATTCGAATACGTCGGGCCGAACACCATCACCCCGGCAGCGGGCGCATCCACCGTCGATTTGTCGCGGATGGATTATGCCAATGGGACGTTGTGGCGTGAGGTTGGCCGCACCCGCAGCGCGGCGGTCGTGACCGCACGGATCAACGATTCCGACGTCACCAGCGTCAATGGGGATGTGAACGTCCGGGCAACGTCGGAACAGAAGATCGTATCGATGGTGCAAGCCCTGACGGCGGCGCTGTCAGGCGGCGGTGTCGGCGTGGGTGTGGCGGGGTCCGGCTCTTCGGCGACCAACCGTCTGGCCACCGACGTGCAGGCCCTGGTGCAATCCAGTTCCGTGACAGCGGGTGACGAAGTGTCCCTGCTGGCCACCGACAGTTCCACCATCGACGCGGTGACCGGGGCGTCGGCGCTTGCCGCCAGCTATGCCGCCATTGGTGTGGCCATGGCCATCGGCGTGGCAGATGCGACGAACCTTGTCGAAAACCGGGTAAGGGCGGAATCCGTCTCGTCGGATCTGGTCGCATCCGGATCGGGTGGGTCTGACAACAATTCGATCACGATTGAAGCCTATACCGGCGTCACGGCGAGCGCACCGAGCATCAACAATTCGCTGACGGCAGAAGAACTGACCGACCTGTCGGGCTCAGCGATGGACGACAACGGCGATCCGCTGCAAACCGACATTGATGCCGACGCGGTGCTGCGCGCGCGGCTGTACGCTGACCTTCTGACAGCAGGCGTCGAGTTGGGCGGCACTGCAGAGGAACTGCGCGTTTCCGAAGTTTCGGCCGGGACTCGATGGACCGTGGTCGATGTCGCCTCGGGGCGGCAGTGGATTCTGAACAAGGGCCAAGGCACCAGCCTGACTGCGACCCGCGTGACGATCAACGCGCTGTCGCAGGCGGCGGCGCTGGCGCTGGCCTCGGGCGGGTTGGCCGGTGTGGCGCTGGCCGGGGCGGGGGCCAATGCGGTCAACGTCGTGAATACCGACACGGTGGCCCGCCTGACGGGCAACAAGACCAGC
>JAIYDR010000128.1 GCA_027487395.1 Rhodobacter sp.
ATTTGCAGTTTCTGCGCAGTGAAGATGTCGAAGAAGTGCTGTGCCTTGGCGACGGTGGTGTTGGCATCGGCCGACAGCGGATAGCCCGCAGCGGTCAGCGCTTCGTTCACAGCCTTGGTGAAGGCGGCGGGCTTGCCCTTTTCGGCATCCAGCGCAGCCTGTGCGGCGTCGATGGCGGCCTGATCAGTGCCAGCCTTCGCGGTTTCCAGCGCGGCGGTCAAGTCCTTGACGGCAGCGCCACTGGCGGCAGCGTCATAAGAAGTGACAACCGTTTCGCCAATCGTGATCGTGGCCACGGCAACCGACGGGTCGAAGTTGGTGTTGTAGTTCACCGAAGTGCGGGCCAGCGTCGCTTTTGCCACGTCGCAGGCATTGGTGAACTTCACTGTGCCGGTCGGGTTGAACTGGAACGAGCAATCAGCTTCATTGGCCGACACCGTGACCGGGGTCTGGTGGGCGGCAAAAAGCGCCGGGTTGGCGATTTCCGTCAGTTTCGGGAAGACCCAGTTATAGGTCAGCGCCGCAATGGCACAGCCAGCCAGAATGATCGGCTTACGGCCAATCTTGTCAGACAGCGACCCGAAGAACAGGAAGCCGCCGGTGCCGAGGATCAGCGACCACGCCACCAGCACGTTGGCGGTGAAGCTGTCCACCTTGATGACGTTCTGCATGAAGAAGAGTGCGTAGAACTGGCCCGAGTACCACACCACGGCCTGACCGGCCACAAGGCCGAACAGCGCGATGATGGCGAACTTGCCGTTTTTCCAGGTGCCGAACGCTTCGCGCAGCGGTGCTTTCGACGCTGCACCCTCTTCCTTCATTTTCTTGAAGGCAGGGGATTCATGCATTTGCATACGGATATAGAGCGAGATCAGCAGCAGGAAGATCGACCCCAGGAACGGGATGCGCCAGCCCCACAGGTCGAAGGCCTTGATCATCTTCGGCGTGCCGTCGGCGTTCATCACCGCAGCGCCGGCCGCGTCCAGAACCGGGGTCGGATCCCAGTTGGCGTTGACATAGCCTTGCACGGACAAGATCACGATCAGCGACAGCAGCAGACCAAGGGTTGCTGTGGTCTGGATGAAGGCCGTGAAGTAGCCGCGCTGGTTGGCCGGGGCGTGTTCGGCCACATAGACCACCGCACCACCGTATTCACCACCCAGAGCCAGACCCTGCGCCATGCGCAGGATGATCAGGATCACCGGGGCAGCAGCACCCCAGGTGGCATAGCCCGGCAGCAGACCGACGAGGAAGGTCGAGATACCCATGATCAGGATCGTCATCAGGAAGGTATACTTCCGGCCGACGATGTCACCCAAGGCACCGAACACCAGTGCACCGAACGGGCGCACGATGAAGCCTGCCGCAAAAGCCAGCAGCGCAAAGACGTTGCGGGTGGCTTCGGGGAATGCAGTAAAGAACTGCGCGCCGATGATCGCGGCGAGCGAGCCATAGAGATAGAAGTCGTACCATTCAAAAACGGTACCAGCGGACGAGGCAATGATGACCTTGCGTTCTTCCGCCGTCATGGGGCGCGAGCGGGTGCTCGCATCCACTGTGGTGTTTGCCATTGGGTTTCCTCCTTGTTTTCCGGTCTTTCGACCGTTGACGACTGTGTGACCGCACTTGACCCTGTTCCCTCCCCCTCCTCTCAGGTTCGGGCTGGGCCCCTTTTCCGGAAGCATCCGAAACGGGCGTGCTGCGTGCCGCGGGTGCGGTCCGCCTTCTTTCCGTGCCCGGTCGTCCCGGACACGGCCGTTCTTTACGCCGAGACGCGTGTCACGATGGCCCCCAGAGCGCGGCGAATGTCGGCGATGGCACCCATCGCGTCGATCCGTTCCAGCACGCCCTTGCCGTCGTAATAGGCGATCAGCGGGGCCGTCTGGGCGTGATAGGCTTTCAGCCGTTCGCGCACCGTTTCGGCATTGTCGTCGGCCCGACGCTTGAAGTCATGGCCGCCGCATTTGTCACAAGTGCCTGCGGTTGCAGGGCGCTTGAATTCGTCATGGTAGCCTTCGCCGCATTGGGCGCAGGTGGTACGGCCGGACACGCGGCCCACCATCGCCTCGTCGTCCACCTCAAGACAGATGGCCGCAGTCACGCGCTGACCAGCATCGGACAGCAAACTGTCCAGCGCCGTCGCCTGTCCGGCTGTCCGGGGAAAGCCGTCAAGAATGATGCCCCCCGCCACATCGGCTTGCGCCATACGGTCGCGCAAGATGGCGAGCACGATGGAGTCAGAGACCAGTTCCCCAGCCTCCATCACCGCTTTGGCCTGCCGGCCGGCCTCAGTCCCCGCCGCCACTGCCGCGCGCAGCAGATCGCCAGTCGAAAGCTGGACCAGACCGAAGTCTTCCTCCAGCATCCGGGCTTGCGTGCCCTTGCCGGCCCCGGGGGGCCCAAGCAGGATCAGCACAGCGGGTTGGGTCATTACCTCGGTCACGATCATCAGGCCCGGTTCATCCGGTTTTCGATCAGCTCTTCCACCACCGTCGGATCAGCAAGCGTCGAGGTATCGCCAAGGCTGCCAAAGTCATTCTCGGCAATCTTGCGCAGGATACGGCGCATGATCTTGCCCGAGCGGGTTTTCGGCAGACCCGGGGCCCATTGAATCAAGTCCGGCTTGGCGATAGGGCCGATTTCGGTGCGTACCCAAGCCTCAAGCTCTTTGCGCAGGGCCTCAGTCGGTTCTTGATCCTTCATCAAGGTCACATAGGCATAAATGCCCTGCCCCTTGATATCATGCGGATATCCGACCACGGCAGCCTCTGCCACTTTCGGGTGGGCGACGAGGGCCGATTCCACCTCGGCGGTGCCCATGCGATGGCCCGAGACGTTGATGACATCATCGACGCGACCGGTAATCCAGTAATAGCCATCCGCATCGCGACGGCAGCCGTCACCGGTGAAGTAAAAGCCGCGATACTGGGCGAAATAGGCTTCTTCAAAACGCTGATGGTCACCCCAAAGGGTGCGCATCATGCCCGGCCAAGAGTCGGCGATGCACAGAACGCCATCTGTTTCGGTCTGTTCCTGCACCTGGGCAGTATTTGGGTCCAGAATGATGGGCAGCACGCCAAAGAAGGGCTTTGTCGCCGAGCCCGGCTTTTGCGGAATGGCACCCGGAAGCGGCGTGATCAGGTGGCCGCCGGTTTCAGTCTGCCAGAAGGTATCCACGATCGGGCATTTGCCTTTGCCGACATGGGTGTTGTACCAGTTCCACGCCTCGGGGTTGATCGGCTCACCGACAGACCCCAGCAAGCGCAAGCTGGACAGGTCGTGCTTTTCCACCCACTCCGGCCCCATGCCCATCAAGGACCGGATCGCGGTTGGCGCGGTGTAGAATTGCGTCACCTTGTGCTTGGCGCACACCTCCCAGAAGCGGCCAGCATCGGGGAAGGTCGGCACGCCTTCGAACATCACCGTCGTCGCCCCGTTGGCCAAGGGACCATAGACGATATAGCTGTGACCCGTGACCCAACCCACGTCAGCGGTGCACCAGAACACATCGCCGTCATGGTAATCAAAGGTCATCTGATGGGTGTAGCTGGCATAGACCAGATAGCCGCCCGAGGTATGCACGACCCCTTTCGGTTTACCGGTTGAGCCAGAGGTGTACAGGATGAACAGCGGGTCTTCAGCGCCCACTTCAACATAAGGGCAATAGGGCTTGGCGGCGGCCATTTCGGCCTTCAGGTCGAAATCGCGGCCTTCGGTCCAGGTGGTCTGATCACCGACATGTTTGACCACAAGGCATTTCACCTTGTCCGAGCAATGCAACAGCGCCTGATCAGCATTCGCCTTCAGCGGGGTCTTCTTTCCACCGCGCGGCGCAAAATCTGCGGTGATAATAATCTTGGCTTCCGAGTCATTGACGCGATTGGCCAAGGCATCCGGCGAAAACCCACCAAACACCACCGAATGGATCGCGCCGATACGGGCGCAAGCAAGCATTGCATAGGCTGCTTCAGGGATCATCGGCATGTACAGAACGACGCGGTCGCCTTTTGTCACGCCATGCGCTTTGAGCACATTGGCCATGCGGCAGGTCTGTTCCAGCAACTGGGCATAGGTGATGTGCTGGGCGGGTGTTTTCGGATCATCGGGCTCCCAGATGATCGCGGTCTGGTTGGCGCGGGTCAGCATGTGGCGGTCGATGCAATTGGCGCTGATGTTCAGCGTGCCATCCTCAAACCACTTGATCGAGACATTGCCGAAGTCGAACGAGGTGTTCTTGACCTGTGTGTAATCCTTGATCCAGTCGATACGCTGGCCGATCCGTCCCCAGAACCCATCCGGGTCGCTGACGGATTCGACATAGAGCCGCTCATAGGCGGCGGCGTCGACATACGCCTTGGCGATGAAATCAGCCGAGGCGCTATAAGCACCCGAGGCTTGTCCGGTATCCGACATGGTCAATCTCCTCATCGCAGGCGGCCAAAGCCCGCTTCCTTTAGCCGATCCGCACCGGGACCGACCCCAACCCAAGGACACTTTAACGCATTCGTCAATTTTTTGGTAACCCTAAATGAATGAATGATTTTTCTGTAAATTTATTGACTGAATATCTGTGAAATCTGAAAATGTGGTGGAAAGGTGGCGGAAAATCGCCAAGGAATACAACTCTCTGTCAGTTCACGATTCCGTCAGGATGGCCGGGGTTGCACCGCCTGCACCATGTCCCTCCACACTGCAGCGCACTTTGCCGCAGGTCGTCACTGGACCTGCCACCCACCTGACTGGGTGATGCAGTGTCACTGATTCGTCACGATCAGGGTGGGTGTCAGACCTGAGACACACTGTCGACAAAGCGCAGCGCGGGCGCGGACAGTCCCTGCGCGGCCAAACTGCTCCGGACTGCCGGTTTTGCCCCGACGATCACCAGTTCTGCCCCGCGCCGCGCCAATTTGCGCTGCAACATTTGGAACGACCGCGCGCCAGAGGAGTCCATCATCGGCACCTCGGTCAGATCGAGAATGAACAGGCGCGGACGGTCGGCGATGCGGTCCAAGACCGATCCCAACCGCGCCGCCGCGCCAAAGAACCAAGGGCCCGACAGGCGACAGATCACACGGTCACCCATCTGTTCGGTGACGGGTTCCTCATCCACCACTTCGGTCGCGTCCGACATGCGGGCGATGAACAAAAGGCCGCCAAGGGCAAAACCGACGACGATGCCTTCGGTCAGGTCACGGAACACCACCAGACCAAAGGTCACCAGCAGCACCAGCGCATCCCCGCGCGAGGAGCGTATAAGATGCGAGGCTTCCTCTTTTTCCGCCATGTTCCACGCCACCACGGCCAACACCCCCGCCAGCGCGGCCAAGGGGATATAGGCAGCCAAGGGCGCGGCGATGGCCATGAAGGCCAGAAGGAACAGCGCATGGAGCATCCCCGACACTGGCCCGCGCGAACCGGCGCGGACATTGGTCGCGGTGCGAGCGATGGTGCCGGTGACGCAGAAGCCGCCAAACAGCGCCGCCCCCATATTCGCGATGCCTTGGGCGATCAATTCCGCATTCGGGCGGTGCTGACGGCCTGACATGCCATCCGCCACCACGGCAGACAGCAGCGATTCAATTGCCCCCAACAGCGCAAAGGACACCGCCCAAGGCAGTGCCTGCACCAGCATCGCTATAGAGAGGTCAGGCAGCGCTGGCGCGGGTAGAACACGGGGCAACTCTCCGAACTTGCTGCCGATGGTCTGCACCGGCAAACCGAGCAGCACCGCCCCGATGGCCGCCAAGGCGACCGCGATCAGCATCCCCGGCCAATGCGGGCGATAGCGCTTGGTCAATTGGATCACCGCCACCACCCCCAGCGCGACGGCGAGCGCCGCAGGTGTCACCGTGCCCCGCGCGGCCCAGAGGGCTTCAATCTTGGCCACAATCTCGGCCGGTTCTGTGCCGGGCAGGGTCAGGCCGAAAAGCTCCTTGATCTGGCTGGCGAAGATGATGACGGCGATGCCAGCGGTAAAGCCCACCGTCACCGGATAGGGGATGAAGCGGATGTAAGTCCCCAGGCGCAGCGCCCCCGCAACCAGCAGCACAAGACCCGACAGAAAGGTTGCGGCGATCAACCCGGGCAGCCCGATGGCCATGACGCAAGCCGCAACCAGCACGATAAACGCCCCGGCAGGTCCGCCGATCTGGAACCGCGACCCCCCAAGGGCGCTGACCAGAAAACCACCCACGATGGCAGTGTATAACCCGCGCTCTGGCCCCACCCCGCTGGCAATAGCGATGGCCATCGACAAAGGCAGCGCCACGATGGCGACGGTCAGCCCCGCCAAAGCATCGGCGCGCAGGTCCTTGATGCCGTATCCTTCGCGCAGGACGGTCCAGAGTTTCGGCAGATATTCGGGTGCGGCGGGATGCGGACTTGTTCGCGGCGTGGTCATGGCGGTATTCCTGAACCTTGCTCCGCCAGCAGACGCCTCTGCCCCGCCCCTGTCAACAACCAGAGCAGCGCTATGACGACACGCCCCGACCCTGTTCGAGATGCCGACGCAGAGACACTGGCCTTGGCGCGCAGCCTGCTGGCCGAGGCGCGTTATGCCGCCCTTGCAGTGACCGACCCAGCCGATGGCCTGCCGGGGATCAGCCGCATCGCCTTTGGCCTTGGGCCGGATGGCGTGGCGCTGACCTTGATCTCTGCGCTTTCAGCGCATCACGGCGCGCTGATGGCGAACCCCGCCTGCGCCTTGATGGTGGGGGAGCCGGGGGAAAAGGGCGATCCGCTGACCCACCCGCGCCTGATGGTCAAGGCACGGGCAGAGTTTGTGGTGCAGGACGCCCCCGACCGTGCCGCCCTCCGCGATCATTGGCTCGCCATCCATCCAAAGGCGAAACTTTACATCGATTTCGGCGATTTCGGCTTTGTGCGTTTTGCTCCGATATCGATCCTGCTGAACGGCGGTTTCGGTAAGGCGTTTCGGATTGAGCCTGAGGCGCTGTGAAAAACCTTACCTTGTCCATCGCTCATCTTGTCGGCACAGCGGACAAGGGGCCCACGCCGAATGGCGAGGTCGCAATCAATCCCAAGTGGCTAACCCGCGAGTTGCGATCACGCGCCCAAGCCACCCGAGGGCACCAGCGTCACGCCGTTGATCTGCCAGCCGTCGGGGGTTTCAACCATCTGGTAATCCAGCACATGGCCGCGCCCCTGCGCATCGGTGATTAAAACGCGCTGGACCGTGGCCCCGGCGACTTGGCGCTGTTCCAGCATCTGCACCTCGGCGGGACGGTGCACCATGGGATAGCCGTTGCGGACCATCATGCCAAAGTTTTCCGCTGTGCCGAAAATGCCTTTGATGACAGGCGAGGCAAAACTGAAAGCACGGTTGAAATCGTCTGCCCTGAACGCCTCGATTTGGTTCAGGATGGTGGATTGCAGCGGGTTGTCCTGCGCCTGAGCTGGTAAAGCGGCGACAGAGAGCAGCAGTGTAAAAACAGGTCCGCGCATGGCAGGTTCCTTTCGCGGTGATGTCCCCGAAAAGGAGTGTAGGGCGGCGCGGTGGGCTGTCCAGTGGAGCGCAGCTTTCACGTCAGAAGCGGGGGGTTTCAAAAAGCCCCCGTGGGATTCTTAAGCCACGGGGAAGAGGAAGATCGATGGGGTCAGCCCACCAAATCGCCCGCCAGACCCTTGTCGATCAGCGCAATCGTCTCGGCGACACCGTAAAGCGCCACGAAACCGCCAAAGCGCGGGCCATCTGAGGCACCCAAGAGGACCTCATAGAGTCCCTTGAACCAGTCGCGCAGCGGCTCGAACCCGTGATCCTTGCCCACGGCAAAAACCATGGATTGCAGGGCGTCGCCGTCCAACCCGCCCTCCCATGCTGCAAGGCGTGCGCGCAGGTCGACCATGGCAGCGCGTTCTTGGTCGTTCGGCAGACGGAACACCCGGTTCGGCGCGATCTTGTCGGCAAAGTATCGGACAGCAAACCCGGCAGCGGCATCCAGATCGGGATGCGTCTCGGGCGAGGTTTCAGGCGCATAGGCGCGGATATAGCCCCACAACCCCTTGGCATCCTTCGCCCCGGCGACGGAGGCGAGGTTCAACAACATCGAGAACGGCACCACCATCTTGGACTCGGGCGGGTTGCCGGAGTGGATATGCCAGACCGGGTTGTTCACCTGACCGTCCACATCCTGCGTCGGATAGGCGCGCAACTGCTGATGATATTCGTCCACCGCGCGCGGGATCACGTCGAAATGCATCCGCTTCGCCGTCTTGGGCTTTTGATACATGAAATAGGACAGCGACTCCGTCGCGGCATAGCTCAGCCATTCGTCGATGGTCAGACCGTTGCCCTTGGATTTGGAAATCTTCTGGCCCTGATCATCAAGGAATAGCTCATAGGTCATGTGGTTGGGCTTCCGCCCGCCCAAAACCTCGCAAATCCCGTCATAGATCGGGGTGTTGGTGGAGTGGTCCTTGCCATACATCTCAAAGTCGACATCCAGCGCCGCCCAGCGGGCACCGAAATCGGGCTTCCATTGCAGCTTCACATTGCCGCCAGTGACGGGCAGGGTCCATTCCCGGCCTTCGTCGTCGTCAAAGGTGATGGTGCCATCCTTGGCGTTCACCTCTTTCATCGGAACGTACATGACGCGCCCCGTTTCCGGGTGGATCGGCAGGAAGGCGGAATAGGTCTTTTGCCGCTCATCCCGCAAGGAGGCCAGCATGATCGCCATGATCGCATCATAGCGTTCGGCTGCCAGTCGCAGCGTGTCGTCAAAGCGGCCCGATTTGTAGAATTCGGTGGCCGAAATGAACTCATACTCGAACCCAAAGGTATCGAGGAACCGCCGCAACATGGCGTTGTTGTGATGGCCGAAGCTGTCAAACTCGCCATACGGATCCGGAACCGAGGTCAGAGGCTTTTGCATGTGCTGCCGCAACATGTCCTGTTGGGGCACGTTCTCCGGCACTTTGCGCATGCCGTCCACATCATCGGAAAAGCAAATCAGCCGCGTCGGAATGTCGCTGATGATCTCAAACGCGCGGCGGATCATCGTCGTGCGCGCCACCTCGCCAAAGGTGCCGATATGCGGCAGGCCAGAGGGGCCATAGCCCGTCTCAAACAGGACATAGCCCTTTTCCGGTGCCTTCTTTTCAAAGCGTTTGAGGATCGCGCGCGCCTCTTCAAAGGGCCAGGCTTTTGATTTCATCGCGGCGTCACGCAGGGCAGACATCGGCAATCCTCAACGGAACCTGCGGAAACCCCATGTTGCCGCAACATGCGTCCTCTATTGCCGCCCCTGCCCCGCGTCAATAATCATAGGCGCAAACAGAAAGGTGCACGCCATGTCCGTCTCCCCCCCATCCATGTCCCCACAGGATGCACTGGTCGCCGTAATGATCGCGGTTTCTGCGTCTGATGAACAATTGCGGACCGCAGAACTGGTGGCCATTCAGCGTATCGTCAACCATGCGCCGATTTTTGCGGGCTACGACAGCGACCGCATTCGCCAGATCAGCCAGACGGTCTTTGACCTGTTCGAAGAAGAGGACGGCCTTGACGCCTTGTTCGGACTGATCCGGGACGCCCTACCCGAGCGCTTGAATGAAACGGCCTATGCCTTGGCCTGCGACGTGGTGGCCGCAGACGGGAAACTGCCCGATATGGAACTGCGCATGCTGGAGGAGGTGCGCGAGGAATTGTCCGTGGACCGCCTGCACGCCGCGGCCATCGAATGGGGTGCAAGGGTCAGGCATTTGCGCGCCTGACGCCCGCGTCGTCAGGCATAAAGCCCTGCCCAACGGGCGATCAAATCGCGCTGCAATTCCCGCGCCCGGCGGAGCCAGGCCTTGCCGCCGGGGGGGCTTTCGCGTTCGGCCATGCTCAGCCCGTCGCGGCGTTTGGTGTCGGCAGACAGGATGGCAAACACCAATTCTCGCCCCGAGGCCGGTTGAATATAGCCCACAAGGGTTGACGCAAAGTTCAGCGTCCCGGTCTTGCCGATCACCTTCACGGGTCCGCCGAGCCCCTCTTCGCCCTCTTCGGGCGCGCCGAGATCGCGCAAGACCGCCTTGAAGGTTTGCTCCATCGGCGTGGACTGCGCCGCCACCAAGGCACGGGCGAATTCCAGCGCGCTGATGCGGGATTCGGCCCCCAGACCGGAATGATCGACGAACCTGCCCCGCGCGCCCAAGCGCTCTGCCGCCCAGTCGGTCATCGCGGCCCCCGATGCCGAAAGCCGCCCCGCACCTGAGGAGGACAGTCCCATCACCTCGGCGGTCAGGTTGGTAGAATGGCGCAGCATGCCGCGCAAGACGTCAGGCAAAGGGTCTGATCCGACCTGTGCCAGCACCTGCCCTGCCGGACGCTGGCCCACCATGGCAGGCGCAGGCAGATCGATCCCTTGGGCACGGGCCAGCACATGAAACACCTCAGCTGCATAGCGCCCCGGATGGCGGACAGGGAGCCAACGACTGCCGCCTTTGCCCAGTGCCGAGGCAGCAACGGTCCATTCTTCCGTCTCTCTGCCTTTGCGATAGGTAAAGAGCGGGGTTTCGCGGTCGGCCACTGACACGCGCGCCATGCTGACGGGTGGCACAAAACGCTCCCCTCGCGCATCGACAGAGGTGCCCCAGCCACCCTTTTGCCGCTTCCATTCAAAATAGACGCGGTTGAAGTTCAGGTTCAGTCCCGAAATCGCAGGGTTATAGCCCACATAGTCAGGTTGATCGGTGCTGATCTCTTCAATCTCGGGCAAGGCACCATCCCAGACCAGATAACGCTTGGTGCAACCGCGCACTCCCGCCTGTTTCAAAGCGGCAGCCAGATCGCCCAGATCATCGGTATCCAGCAGCGGATCACCTGATCCTGCCAGAACCAAATCGCCCTGCACGATTCCGCCCGTCACAGGACCGGTCGCCAGAACCTGCGTGACAAAGCGATGCCCAGTGCCCAACCGTTCCAGCGCGAAGAGTGCCGTGATGGCCTTGGCCGTGCTGGCCGGTGGCAGGACGGCATCCGGGGAGACGGCCTCAAGCACCTGACCGCTGCGGGCATCAACGACGACAAGGCTGGTCTCTCCGCCCAGATTGGCCGCCGCGACAGAGGCCGCCGCATCCGGCCCCGCCGCGCGGTGCCGCGCTGCCGGACTGCCGGGGCGCGGCTTTGGGCGCAACGGCACATCGGCCCAAACGGGTGCCGCCACTCCGGCCAGAAGCCCGCCCAATACCCCACGCCGAGAAATCATAGCCCGCCCCCGCTTTGCTGCGCGACAGGTTAAGGGCACCCGTGCCGAAGGATCAAGCGGTCCGAGGCACAGCGCCTTAACCGCGCCACTCCCCCCGCGCCCGGATCGCGCTGGAGGAACTGCCATCCATCGGCAGGTTCACAAAACACCACGCTGGGGCTTCGCGGTTGCGCAGCACCTCGCCCCGGTCAACGCCATGTTCGCCAAAAATTCGCGCGGCACGACTGGTGCGGGCGGCAACACCCCAACCCGGACGCGCCAAGACCCCCACCGGCACCATGCGCAAGATATCCTGCCAATGGTTCCAGCGGTCCAACTGTACCAGATTGTCCGCCCCCATCAGCCAGACGAACCGCACACCGGGATAAAGCGCCTTGAGCCGCTGGATGGTTTGGGCGGTGAAGCGCGTGCCCAAGCGGCTTTCCAGATCGGTCACCGTCACGCGCGGATCGTGCATCACCGCCCGCGCCCGCGCCATCCGGTCGGCCAGCGGCGCAGGGCCGCGCGCCTTGAGCGGATTGCCCGGGCTGACCAACCACCAGACACGGTCGAGGCCCATGCGCTTGAGCGCTTCATGTGTAATATGCACATGACCGCTGTGGGCCGGATCAAACGACCCGCCCAAAAGTCCGATCACCATGCCCCGGCACGCCGGAGGAAAGCCTGCCCGCACGCCAAAGCCTCCCTCGCGCAGATACGGGCCGAAGGGGAAGCACCCCAAGTTGCCCTTGTCCAGCAATATCGCTACATGTGCGCGCAATCATCGGATTCAGGAGCGGCGGAATGGCCTCGTATCAATACGTCTATCACATGGACGGTGTGTCCAAGACCTATCCGGGCGGAAAAAAGGTGTTCGAGAACATCCGCCTTAACTTCTTGCCCGGCGTCAAAATCGGCGTTGTGGGCGTCAACGGTGCCGGAAAATCCACCTTGCTGCGCGTGATGGCGGGCTGGGACAAGGATTTTCAGGGCGAGGCTTGGGCCGCCAAAGGCGCCAAAGTCGGCTACCTGCCGCAGGAGCCCAAGCTGGAAGAAGCCTTGACGGTGCGCGAAAACGTCAAGCTGGGCGTGGCGGAAAAGCAGGCCAAGCTGGACCGTTACAACGAACTGGCGATGAATTATTCTGACGATACGGCGGATGAGATGGCCCGCCTGCAGGACGAAATTGACGCCGAAAACCTGTGGGAACTGGACAACCAGATCGACATCGCGATGGAAGCCCTGCGCTGCCCGCCCGATGACGCCAACGTGGCCACGCTGTCCGGCGGGGAACGCCGCCGCGTCGCGCTGTGCAAGCTGCTCTTGGAAGCGCCCGACATGCTGCTTCTGGACGAACCGACCAACCACCTTGACGCCGAAACCATCGCTTGGCTGCAAAAGCACCTGATCGAGTATGAAGGCACGATCCTGACGGTCACCCACGACCGTTACTTCCTTGACGACATCACGACGTGGATTTTGGAACTGGAACGCGGCCGCGGCCTGCCGCATGAGGGCAACTATTCCTCCTGGCTGGATGCCAAAGCCAAACGTCTGGCGCAGGAAGCGCGCGAAGACAAAGCCAAGCAAAAGGTTTTGGAAAAGGAACTTGAGTGGATTCGCGCCGGGGCCAAGGCCCGCCAGGCCAAATCCAAGGCGCGTATCTCGGCCTATGAAAAGATGGCCGACGAATCGATCAAAGACCTTGTTGGCCGCGCGCAGATCATCATCCCGCATGGTCCGCGTCTGGGCTCCAAGGTCATCGAATTCGTCAATGTTTCAAAGGCGATGGGCGACAAGCAACTGATCGAAAACCTGTCCTTCTCGCTGCCGCCGGGCGGCATCGTCGGTGTGATCGGCCCCAATGGTGCGGGCAAATCCACACTGATGAAAATGATCACCGGGGCGGAACAGCCCGACAGCGGCACCATCACCTTGGGTGATACGGTGCAACTGTCCTATGTCGACCAGTCGCGCGATTCGCTCGACCCGAACAAGAACGTTTGGGAGGAAATCTCCGATTCGCTCGACATCGTGGTTCTGGGCGATGCCGAGGTGAACAGCCGCGCCTATTGCTCGTCTTTCAACTTCAAAGGCTCGGACCAGCAAAAGAAGGTCGGTATCCTGTCGGGCGGGGAACGTAACCGCGTCCACATGGCCAAACTGCTGAAGTCCGGCGGCAACGTGTTGCTCTTGGACGAACCGACCAACGATCTGGACGTGGAAACCCTGCAAGCGCTGGAAGCCGCGATCGAAGAGTTTGCGGGCTGCGCGGTCATCATCTCGCACGACCGCTTCTTCCTTGACCGTCTGTGTACCCACATCCTTGCCTTCGAAGGCGATGCCCATGTCGAATGGTTCGAAGGCAACTTCGAGGCGTATGAACAGGACAAAATCCGCCGCCTTGGCGCAGATTCGGTCCAGCCCAAGCGCGTGAAGCACAAGAAATTCTCGCGCTGACCTGATCACCGCTTAACGAGCGGGACCAACATCGCGCGGCGCGGCGGCCACAGTCTGGCCGCGCCGCAGCACCTCTGACTTGCGTGCCTGCGGCAACGCAGCGTTTACTTGCCGGGTGCTTGCTTGCCCAGCGATTCGCCTCTTAGACAGGTTCCGCCGCCATGAACGCCGTAAAAACGCTTGCCCTTTGCACCGCCTTCACCCTTCCTGCCGCCGTGCCTGCCGCAGCTCAAACCCTTGTGTTTGAAGGCTTTCAGACGGTGAACCGCTTTGACGTGACAGGGGCTGCGGTGGAATACCGCTTTGCCCCCTTCCGCGAAAAGAACGGCACCGCCTATTCCGTCATCCTGCGCGGCATGTATGACAGCGGCGACAACGGCTGGCTGGGCGCGGGTCTTCACATACGTCACGACTACGCCAGCGGTTGGTTCATCGAAGGCGCGACGATGCCCGGCTACTACGACCACTCCAGCCCGACCTATTACCTTGGTTCGGAGTTGGAGTTTTTTACCTATGCCGGCGTCGGCCGCCGTCTTGGGGACGCCAATTTCGTCTCCGTCATGTTTGGACACCTGTCGAACGCCAATACGGGCGACATCAACCCTGGCCGCAATTCAGTATCGGTACGCTTCGGCACAAGTTTCTGAGGACGGAACCCCGCAGTCAGCGGCAAGTTTGTCCAATGACCGGGCCCGCGCCAACCCAAACCAAGCGGGCGGTGGGCCATCGTCCGTGTCTGTCTTTTGGGCCAGCCTTGCCCGTCAGGCCGCCTCTTCAGTTTATCCGTCTGTGATGTTTACGTTGATCTCATTTGCCCCGCATTTCACGCTCAGTTCCGCGATAATGCTCTGAAAGCCCTGTTGCGCGCTTACGCGACATCCTGACCGGATGCCGTTTCCCCTTGCTTTTGCTGGCAGGTGACCCCATATCTTCGGCGCGACGTTATCTCTACTCGACTTCTGTCTTCGGATTTTCCGGCCACAGCATCGACCAGGCTGACGGGGCCAAAGCTGCCGCATGGTGCGGGCGGCACACTGACAGGAGACTTCACGATGGCCAAGGGCACCGTGAAATGGTTCAATGAAACCAAAGGCTACGGCTTCATCGCCCCGGAAGGCGGCAAGAAGGACGTGTTCGTGCACATCACCGCGCTGGAGCGTGCTGGTCTGCGCGGTCTGAAGGACGGCCAAGCCGTGACCTTCGACATCGAATCCGGCCGTGACGGCCGCGAATCCGCGACCAATCTGTCGCTGTCGTAAGGCAGGGCATCGGGTTTCAGGGCGCTCCTGCCGGATCGCACCAAGAAACCTTCAAGAATTCAAGCGGGGCGCACCGGAATCGGCGGCGCCCCGCTGCTTTTTTCGACACTGTCTTCGGCGGTTGCGGCGGCCGCCAACAGATAGTCGCGCGTTACCCGCGCGGAAAGCCGGGACAGCGGCTTACGCAGCAAGATGGGATCAACCCGGGGGTCGCAGGGAAAAATCTGTTCGCTCAAGCCGCGCAGCAGAATAACGACGGACAGGCGCGGACCGTCCGCCATGATACGGATGGCCAGCGCCATCGCCTCTGGCACACCACCGCAGTGGTCGCCATCCATCACCAATGCGCCAAGCGCTGACACATCTGCCGTCCCTCGTTCCGTCCAGCACTGCGCGGCTGAGCCATCTGCGGTCAGACAATACACGAGGCCCTCGGCATCCGCCGGGGCAGCAACGACAAGGTAGTCAAACTGATGCCTGCCCTTCGGGTGGCGCTTAAACCTGTCCAACCTGTTCCACACCATCACGTCAATAGCGGTTGATGCCGGATACCCGGCTTAACCCTTGTTAACGACCCGCGCGACCACTGGCTTAATCACAAGGTGATTGCAGTTCCACCGAAAGCGCGACAATCTTCGAGGATGACGTGGGAACCCTACGAAAACCTTATCGACGCGCCGACCTGGGAATTCATTCGCCAGACCTATGCGGCCTATCCTGCCGACACCGCAGCCTTGTCCGTCGCCGATCAGCGGGCGATCTACGACGGGATGTGCCGTGCCTTTCACCGGGGCTACCCAGCGGGGGTGACGGCCAGTGACCGCGCGTTCGGCGGCGTTCCCTGTCGGCACTATCCCGGTGCGGGCGGTACGGTGATCTATTTCCACGGCGGGGGATATGTCGTCGGCGGATTGCACAGCCATGATGACGTCTGCGCTGAAATCCGCGGCACCACGGGTCTGCATGTCGTCAGTGTCGATTATCGTCTGTGTCCCGAACACCCTCACCCCGCCGCCTATGACGATGCCCTTGCCGCCACCCGCGCCATTTCAGCTGAATTGCCGGGACCGATCCTTTTGGCGGGCGACAGTGCGGGGGGCAATCTGGCCGCCGCGACAGCGCAGGCGGTTGGGCGGAACGGGGCTTTGGGCATCGTAGGAATGGTGCTGATCTATCCGGGCCTAGGCGGTGATCGTCAGGTCGGCAGCTATGTCACCCATGCCGATGCACCCATGTTGGCCGCAACGGATGTGGAGTACTACGCAGGCATTCGGCATGCGGGGGCGGAACCTGCACCGGACCCAACCTTTGCACCGCTTTCTGACGCCGATTTTTCCGGCCTGCCGCCGACACTCGCCATCGCGGCGGAGTTTGATCCGCTGTCCGATGATGCCGCGGCCTATGCCGCCAAACTGCGCGCTGCCGGATGCCTTGCCCATGCCGTCACCGAAACGGGCCTCGTTCACGGCTACCTGCGCGCCCGCGCCACCGTGCCCCGCGCGGCAGAGAGTTTTTCGCGCATCACCACCGCTTTGACAGACCTCGCCGCCGGTCGTTGGCCATACGGAGACGCGCCATGAACGCCCCCATCCCCAACCTGACCCTTTGGAAAGAGCGCTGCGATCTTGCCGCCGCCTTTCGCTGGACGGCACGGCTGAACATGCATGAGGCGGTGGCCAACCACTTCTCCTTGGCCGTGAACCCGGAAGGCACGCGTTTCCTGATCAATCCGAATGGACGCCATTTCAGCCGGATGACCGCCTCGGGCCTGATCGAGTTGGATGCGGATGATCCCGAAACCATGAACCGTCCCGACGCGCCCGATCCCACCGCTTGGGGTCTGCATGGGTCGATCCACCGCGCCCTGCCGCATGCGCGCTGCCTGATGCACGTTCATTCCACCCATGCGACCGTGCTCGCCAGCCTTGCGGACAGCCGCCTTCCAGCCATCGACCAGAACTCGGCGATGTTCCACAATCGGCAAGTGGTGGATGACCATTATGGCGGGATGGCCTTTGCCGAGGAAGCAGCGCGCTGTGCCGATCTGCTGCGTGATCCCAAGATCACCACCATGATCATGGGCAATCACGGCGTGCTGATCGTTGGGCAAACCGTCGCCGAAACCTTCAACAGACTTTACTACTTTGAACGCGCGGCCGAGACCTATATTCGCGCCCTGCAAACCGGAAAACCGCTGCGCTATCTGTCTGAGGACGTTGCCGAGAAAACCGCGCAGGAATGGGAAGCCTATCCCAAGGCTGCCGATTATTTCCTGACCGAAATCCGCGCCATGCTGGATGAGGATGGATCGTCCTACGCCACATGATGTGACGGCACATCAGCGCATAAAGGGCGCGGCTTTCATCGTCTCCGGCACCGCGACGCCCATCCGTGTCAGGATCGACGGGGCCAGCGCCAACTGGTCCAAAAGCACATCCTTGGCGGGCATCTCAGCCTCACCAAAGTAGTAAAACGCGAAATCCTGCTGCAATTCACCCGCCCCACCGTGATGGCCGCGCGCATCTTGGCCATGGTCGGCGGTCACGATCACCTCATACCCCGCCTGCCGCCAGCGATGGATGAACGGGGCCATCTGTTCATCCAGCAGGTAGCAGGCGTGGTCCATTTCCTCACTCTCGTGGAAAAACCGATGCCCCATGCTGTCCAGCGTGCAGGAATGATAGAGGCCGTAGTCGATCCCCTTCACCTCACACAGTCTTGTCAAAGTGGCGAAAAGGTCGTGATCCGATGGCGTCATCTGGTTGATCTGCCCATAGCCCGCCATGGTGTGAAAGCGCCCGTGGTGGATCGGCCCCGTCTCTTCGTCATATTCAATGTCACGCACCGTATCGAAGGGCGCGCGTTGGAAAAACTCTGACCAGAACGAATGCGTCACTGCCCCCGTCCGCCGCCCTGCCCGCGCGAGTTCCGAAAAAACGTCAGGCATGTCCAGCTTCTTGACCGCGTAATTCCCCCAGACGCCATGCACCTGCGGCGGCACACCCGTGTGGATCGAGGCATAGCACGAGGCCGAGGTGGACGGCAGCACAGACCGCATCCGCCAGACCCGCGCTTCACCTGACTGCACCCAGCCTTCCAGATTGCCGAACAGCCTCCGCCAGTTGCGATATGGCACGCCGTCGATCAGGATCAGCAGCAGTTTGCGCGTCATCAATTGCCTGCGCTTTCCATCTTGCGATGCGCCAAGACTTCCTCCAGCCAGCCGATCCGCATTTCCGGGGCGGAGGACAGCAACAGATCCGTATAATCGTCATAGGGCGGCGTCAGGACATCGGTCTTACCGCCATACCGCACCACCTGCCCGCGATACATCACCGCGATTCTATCGGCGATGGCCCGAACGGTGGCAAGGTCATGGGTAATGAACAGATACGCCACCCCTTCCCGTGCCTGCAAATCCAAGAGCAGTTTCAGGATGCCATCCGCCACCAGCGGATCGAGGGCTGAGGTCACCTCATCGCAGATGATCAGCTTCGGTTTTGCGGCCAGTGCGCGTGCGATGCAGACACGCTGCTTTTGCCCGCCCGACAGCTCTGCGGGATAGCGGTCAATGAACCCTTTGCCCATTTCGATCTGGTCCAAAAGGTCTTGCACACGCTGGCGTTTTGCCTCGCCCTTCAGGCCGAAATAGAACTCCAACGGCCGTCCGATGATTGTCCCCACAGTCTGGCGCGGGTTCATCGCCACATCGGCCATCTGGTAGATCATCTGCAATTCGCGCAGGTCGTCCTTGGTCCGTCCTGCCAAATCAGCCGACAGAGTGCGCCCAGCAAAGCTGATGCGCCCTTGGGCTGCGGGCAAAAGCCCGGTGATCACCCGCGCGAGTGTGGACTTGCCCGATCCGCTTTCGCCCACCACTGCCAGAGTCTGACCCGCTGGGAGATCGACGGTGACGTTTTTCAGCACGTCGAAAGTTGTCCCCGCATAACGCGCCGTGATGTTCTGCACAGACAGCACGGCGGGTGCTTCGGGTTTTTCGTGATGGTCGATCGACCGCACCGACACCAGTGCCTGCGTATAGGCCTGTTTTGGCGCAGTGATGATGTCCGCGACAGTGCCATATTCCACCATCTTGCCATGCCGCAGCACCAGAATGTCATCCGACACCTGCGCCACCACCGCCAAGTCATGGGTGATGTAAAGCGCCGCCACCCCTGTGTCGCGGATCGCCTCTTTGATCGCGGCCAGAACGTCGATTTGCGTTGTCACGTCCAACGCGGTGGTCGGCTCGTCAAAGATCACGAGGTCGGGCTTTGGGCACAGGGCCATTGCCGTCATCGCGCGCTGCAACTGCCCGCCCGAGACTTGGTGCGGATAGCGACGGCCAAAGCTTTCTGGGTTCGGCAGGCCCAACTTACCAAACAGCATCACAGCCCGCGCCTCAGCCTCGGCGCGACCCATGATGCCGTGGTGCAGCGTGGTCTCGATCACCTGCTCCATCAAGCGTTTCGCTGGGTTGAAGGCCGCAGCGGCGGATTGGGCGACATAGGTCACCTCACGCCCGCGCAAGGCCCGCAGGCCTGCGGCATCCATCCCACGGATGTTGCGCCCGTTCAGCAGGATCTCGCCCCCTGTCAGCCGCACCCCGCCCCGGCCAAAGGACATGGCCGATAGGCCGATGGTGGATTTGCCCGCGCCGGATTCGCCGATCAGCCCAAGAACTTTGCCCTTGGCAACCGACACTGACACGCCATCCACCAGCACAACATCGCGCGGCGGCTCCCCTGGCGGGTAACTTGTCGCCTCGATCCGCAGGTTCTTGAATTCCAGAAGATCAGGCACCCCGGCCCCCTTTCAGACTGGTGGTGCGCGACAGCACCCAGTCGGCGACAAGGTTGACCGAAATCGCCAGCACGGCGATGGCCAGCGCGGGCATCAGCGCCGCGGCTTTGCCATAGATCAGCCCGTCCTTATTCTCCTTCACCATGCCGCCCCAATCCGCCAGAGGCGGCTGAATGCCAAGGCCAAGGAACGAAAGCGTCGAGATGAACAGCACCGCAAAAATGAAGCGCAGCCCGAATTCCGCGACCAAGGGGGACAGCGCATTGGGCAAAATCTCGCGAAAGATGATCCATGTCTGCTTCTCGCCACGCAGTTTTGCGGCCTCGACATAATCCATCACGGCGATATCCATTGCCACAGCACGGCTGAGACGGAACACCCGCGTTGCATCCAGCACGCCCATCACAAGGATCAATACCGTCAGGCTGATCGGCAGCACCGACAGCACCACCAAGGCTACGATCAAGGAAGGGACCGCCATCAGCACATCGACCAGGCGCGACAGAACCTGATCGATCCAGCCGCCGCGCACCGCCGCCAGAAAGCCAAAGAAGGCCCCCATGCCAAAGGACAGAAGCGACGACGCAAGCGCCACAAAGATCGTGATCTGCCCGCCATAGATCATGCGCGACAGGATATCCCGTCCAATGGTGTCCGTGCCCAACCAGAACTCGGCGGACGGGGACTCCCACACTTTTCCAGTGACCGCGTCCAACGGATAGGGCGCAATCCATTGGGCAAAGACGGCGCAAAACAAAAACGCCCCGGTCATCACCAGACCGAACAGCGCGGAAAGCGGGATGCGCCTCATTTCGGGTGCCTCAGTCTGGGGTTGGCAAGGATCGAGATGACATCGGCCAGAATATTCAACCCAATGTAAACAGCCGCAAAGATCAGCCCCACCGCCTGCACCACCGGCAGGTCACGCTTGGCGACATGATCCACCAGATATTGCCCCAGCGCGTTATAGCTGAACACCACCTCAACCACGACGACGCCCACCACCAGATAGGCAAGGTTCAAGACCACGACCGAGATGATCGGCGCAATGGCATTGGGCAGCGCATGCCGCCAGATCACGGTCATCGGACCAAGGCCCTTAAGCTCGGCGGTTTCGATGTAAGCCGATTGCATCACATTCAGCACCGCCGCACGCGTCATCCGCATCATATGCGCCAGCACCACCAAAACCAAAACGATCACTGGCAGGGCGACGGCTTGCAATTTCTCCCAAAAGCTCATGCCGGGAAAGACCATGGCCACCGGCTGAAAGATCGGGATGAGCTGGGTCAAAAGGTAGATCACAAAATAGGCCGCCACGAATTCCGGCAGGCTGATGGTGGACAGCGTCACCCCGGAAATCAGCTTGTCCGGCCAGCGTCCGTTATACCGCGCTGCAACCAGCCCCAGCAGGATCGCTAGCGGGACAGAGATCACCGCCGCCGACGTAGCAAGGAACAGCGTATTGCCCAAACGTTGCCCGATGGCCTGCCCGATGTCCTGCCCATTGGTCAGGGCAACCCCGAAATCGCCGGTCAGAATCCCGCCCAACCATTTGAAATAGCGCGTCATCGCAGGTTCGTTCAGCCCCAGCGCTTCGCGCAGGTTGGCCAATGCTTCGGGCGTGGCGGATTGGCCCAGAATGGATTGCGCCACATCCCCCGGCAACGCCTCGGTGCCCGCAAAGATCAAAAGCGAAACCGCCAACAACAGAAGTAGGCCCAGCGCAATACGCTGGACCACAAGTTTCAAGATCGGGTGCACTATGCCGACCCGATCACGCGTTCAGCCAGCACTTGACCAGTGCACGACCATTCATCAACTCGCCGTTTGGATCAGGCTGCCAACCGGCAACTTCATCGCGCTTGGCTTCGACGAAGTCGTTGAACATCGGCAGGATCAAGCCGCCCTCATCGCGCAGGATATGGGCCATCTTGGAGTATTCCTCCTTACGCTTGGTCTGGTCGAGTTCCGCACGCGCCGCCAGAAGGATCGAGTCGAACTCTTCGTTCTTGAACTTGGTGTCGTTCCAGTCGGCCGTGGACAGATAGGCGGTGGAATACATCTGATCCTGCACCGGACGCCCACCCCAATAGCTGGCGCAGAAGGGTTCGACGTTCCAGACGTTGGACCAATAGCCGTCATCGGGCTCGACCTTCACTTCCAGTGGGATACCCGCCGCGGCGGCCGATTGCTGGAAGAGTTGCGCCGCTTCAACCGCGCCGGGGAAGGCACCGGGGGCCGTGCGCAACACGATCGGGCTGCCGTCATGGCCGGATGCCTTGTAGTGTTCCGCCGCCTTGGCCGCATCGTATTCACGCTGCGGGATCGAGTCGTCAAACAGCGGATAGGCCGCGTTGATCGGGAAGTCGTTGCCGATTGACCCCAGACCGCCAAGGATTTTCTCGACCATTTCCTGACGGTTGATCGCCAGCTTCAGCGCCATGCGCAGGTCTTTGTTGTCAAACGGCGCCTTGTCGCAGTGCATGATGAACACATAGTGCCCACGGCCCGCGACAGCCTCGATGCTGATGCCGGGAACGCCTTTCAAGAGGTCGATGATCTTGGGGTCAACCCGGTTGATCATATGCACCTGACCGGCTTGCAGCGCGGCCGTCCGGGCCGTGTTGTCGT
Organism: Rhodobacter sp.; assembly: GCA_027487395.1. Taxonomy (GTDB): domain Bacteria; phylum Pseudomonadota; class Alphaproteobacteria; order Rhodobacterales; family Rhodobacteraceae; genus Paragemmobacter. The sequence continues at coordinate 22,346 of JAIYDR010000128.1, forward strand.
TGATGACAAGGATTTCGACGGTGTCGGCATGGCCAATGGTGGTGTCAAAATAATTGGCATGTTTTTCGAACACATGGCGCACGCCCGGCTCAAATGCGACAACTTTATAGGGGCCTGCACCAATGCCTGCCGCCGGATTGTCCACGCCACCACCCGGCTGGATGACAAGGTGATAGTCCGCCATCAGGAACGGCAAGTCAGCGTTGCCTGCGGCCAGCTTCAGCGTGACCATGTCACCGCTGGCCGACATTTCCGAAATACCCTGCACGATGCCTAAGGCGCCCGATTGCGACTTTTCATCGGTGTGGCGCTTCAGCGTGGCGATCACGTCATCGGCGGTCACGGTCTTGCCGTCGTGGAATTCCACGCCCGCGCGGATCTTGAACTTCCATTCGGTTGCATCGGCGTTCGACGACACTTCCTCGGCGATGCGGTAGTCGATCTCGCCCTTGGCGCTCACATCGACAAGCATTTCGCCCCAGGTCATGTTGACCATGAATGGCACTTCCGACGCAGCCAGAGCTGGGTCCAGCGAGTTGGTCGATTCGCCACCCGCCATCCCGGCCTTCAACGTGCCGCCCTTCACCGGGCCCTCGGCACGCGCGGCGCTGGCCAGCAGCATGCTGGCGGTCGCGGCGGTCACACCCAAGGCAGCGGCGCGGCCCATGAATTCACGGCGGCTGATCCGGCCTTTGGCTGCGGATTTCAGCAGGTGGTTGAATTCTGCATTCATTCTGTCGTCTCCCTGTTTTGGCCCCTCTGGTTTTGTGGCGAGGGCCAGTCTTTTGTTGATTATGGAATCAATAAACCCCGAGTTTGCCTTTCCGGCAAAACAATTCTTTCACTGGTGCGGAGATCATCTCTGGTCTGGCATCACAAACGGGGCAAACCAAGACTTCACACAAGGTCGCGCGGCACCTCCTCATCCCAAGCACGGCTGAACACCTGCGTCTCCCCCTCCCAAGCCGTCAGTCGTGCGGTCATCCGCAGATGGGTGGCGCTGGCGGTCATCTCCGCCTCAGCCCGCGTGCGGATGTGCCAATCGCCGCGGCTGCGCGCCTGTTCCCAAACATGCACGGCTCGGGCCGACAGCGGATCATCGGGATGGATTTCCCACCGCTCGGTCAGCGATTCATCCGAGATCAAACCGTGGTCGAGATTTTCCTGCGCTCCCTCATCCGACTCGACGATCAGCGCCACGGTGCCGGTCAGCATATCCTCTTCAATCCGCCGCGCCGCCCGCGCGGGCCGGACCACGCGGTGCCGCCACGGGGTCGCATGCTCAGAAGGCGGCGGCGTCCATGCCGCCCCCCCGGAATGCACTGGCAAGGTCAGACTCCCCCCCGTCAGCGTCAACACCCCGGCAGCCGGAGAGGGCCAGACAAAGGGCCAATAGCTATTGGAAATCGCCACCCGCAGCCGATGCCCGACAGCCAGCCTATAGCCTGTCATGTCGATGGGCACCGTCACCTCGACCACCTGCTCGGGCACCATCGGCGCAGGGGTCCGCATCCCATCGCGGTGGCACAGGTTCAGCATACCATGCGCGATCCGGACCGATTGACCGTCCGGCCCCACGTCACAAAGCCGCGCCACCACAAAGCCCAACGGCTGATCCGACGCCACCTGCAACCGCAACGACGCACAGCCCAAAAGCTGCAAAGGCTCCGCCAGCGGCTCTAGATCAAAACAGACCGACAGCGCATCATCCGCCGCCTGATCCCCCGGCATTTCGGCATTCAGTCCCATCGGAAAGAACTCACCCGTCCGCATCCCCAGATGCTGCGGCGTGGCCACCTTTACCGAAAACCCTGCCCCTTCATCTTGGCTCAAATACCCCACGGGGGTGCGGGGGTGTGAAACCCCCGCCTGCGACGCCTGCAACCAAAGCACCCGCTCCGTCACGTTTTCCGAAGGCCATTCAGCCTCCGCCACCCATGCCCCCTGCCGATAGGCAATCGAGGCATCAGGCGCTTCGGACTCCACCACATAGGCCCGCAAGGCCGGATCATCCTCGGCCCCATTCGTCTCACCCTTCAGCCAGCGATCCCACCAGCGGACAGCCATCTGTAGGAAGCCCACCTGCGGCCCCGGCACGGCGGTATGGGGGTATTGATGCACCCAAGGCCCCACCACGCCCTTGCAAACGCCCGGCATGCCGCGCAGCAGCTTGTCCACGGTGGTCATGTAATTGTCCGCCCACCCGCCCCAGATCATCGCTGGGATGGTCATCCGCGAAAAATCCACATCGACCGATCCGTGGTCCCAATACCCATCCCGCGCCTGATGCGCCGCCCAGCGCGGGGTCAACCACGGTTCCGCCTCCAGCCGCGCCAACCAATCCGCCCGCCAATCCGGGCGCAAAACAGGATCGGCAGGGCGAGACGAATAGGACAGCATCACCGCGCCCCAGCCGAAATTCTCGCCCAGCAAGCACCCGCCCTTAAAGTGGATGTCATCCGCAAACCGATCCGTCGTCGCGCAAACCGAGATCACCGCTTTCAGCGCCGCAGGCTGGTTATAGGCCGCTTGCAGACAGTTAAAGCCACCCCAGCTTTTGCCCATCATCCCGACAGCGCCGGTACACCATGGCTGTCGCGACAGCCAGTCAATCACGGCGACCGCGTCATCCATCTCCTGCTGGCTATACTCGTCCAGCATCAGCCCTTCGGATTCGCCATTGCCGCGCATGTCCACCCGCACGCAGGCATAGCCGTGGCCCGCCACATAGGGATGCATCATCTCATCCCGCGGCAAAGTGCCATCCCGCTTGCGATAAGGGATATACTCCAGCACCGCGGGCACCGGGTTTGCCGCTGCATCCTCGGGCATCCAGACCCGCGCCGACAGGCGACAACCATCCGGTAGCACGATCCCCATATCCTCGGTCTCAATGACGCGGCATGGGAATTCGGTGCGAATGGTCATGGCGACCTCCCTTTTGTTACCCCTATGAAAGTCGCATCCCAGTCCCTTGCCGCGCCCGTTCGCGCCTGTCCAAGGGCGGAACGCGACACCTTGCCCGCAAAAAACGAAACCGCCGATGTCGGGCAAGATCAATTGGGCGGCGCAACCACCCTACCGCCGCTCCACGCGCTGCCCTAGGGTCGCGCAGCACCAGACCGGAGGCCGCGCCATGACCCATCGCCCCAATATCCTGATCCTGATGGTGGATCAGTTAACCGGAATCCTCTTCCCCGACGGCCCGGCCTCCTTCCTGCACGCACCCAACCTGAAACGTCTGGCTGAACAGTCCGTGCGCTTTGCCAACAGCTACACACCCTCGCCGCTGTGCGCCCCCGCCCGCGCCGCCTTCATGTCGGGTGCCCTGCCCAAACGGACGCGAGTCTATGACAACGCCGCCGAATTCGCCTCGGACATCCCGACCTATGCCCATCACCTGCGCCGCGCCGGCTATCAGACGGCATTGTCAGGCAAGATGCATTTCGTCGGTCCCGATCAATTGCATGGGTTTGAGGAACGCCTCACCACCGACATCTACCCCGCCGATTTCGGCTGGACCCCGGATTACCGCAAACCGGGGGAAAGGATTGATTGGTGGTATCACAACCTCGGCTCCGTCACGGGCGCAGGCGTGGCAGAAATCACCAACCAGTTGGAATATGATGACGATGTCGCGCATCACGCGGTGCAGAAACTCTATGACCTCTCCCGCGGCGGCGATGTGCGCCCGTGGTGCCTGACCGTCAGTTTCACACACCCGCACGATCCCTTCGTCGCGCGGCGCAAGTTCTGGGACCTTTATGAAGGTGCCCCCGAACTTACGCCGCCGCAGCCCATCGCCTACACAGACCAAGATCCCCATTCCAAGCGCCTGATCGACGCCTGCGACAGCCATGCCTTTTCCATCACCGACACCCACATCCGCCGCGCGCGGCAGGGCTACTTCGCCAATATCTCCTACGTTGACAGCAAGATCGGCGAAATCCTCGACACGCTGGAGGCGACGCGCCAAGAG
>JAIYDR010000180.1 GCA_027487395.1 Rhodobacter sp.
AGAGCTGCCAGCACCACGCCGATGCCGATTGCGGCCCAGATCAGCCGTTGATCGGCACGCGGCAGGGGAAGAAGGGAGGTCGTCATGCTTTGCCCCTTGTGATTTTGCGTTTCGCCCTCAGCGCGCCCCAGGCGCTGCGCCAACCGCCCCTGTCAGCAGCCGCCACTTGCGACATGCGCCAGGCCAGCACGGCCAGAAACACCACATGCCCCGACAGGATCGAGAATTGCGGCGAGATCATCCCGCCGAGCGCTTGCGCCACGCCAAGGGCGATTCCGCCGATCAAAGTGCCCCGCAGCGAGCCGATCCCGCCGATCACCACTGCCTCGAAAGCAAAGATCAACAGCATCGGCCCGGAAAAGGGCGTGACCTGTGCGCGCAGAGCAAGGAAGATGCCGGCCAACCCTGCCAGCGCAACGGCAATCGCTGCCGCCCCCCGATGAACCTTGCGCGCATCGATCCCGCACAGGGCCGCCGCATCGGCATCCGTCGCCGTGGCCCGCACTGCACGGCCAAAGGGCGTGCGCGTCAGCATCAGATGCAAAGCGCCCAGCACCAGGATCGCGATAACGAACATGTAGACCGGCAATTGCCCAAGGAAGATGCCCCCTGGGAGTTCCCAACTGGCCCAAGACAGGTTCCCGATATAGGCACCGAGCGACTTCGTCTCTGACCCCCACAGCCCGAACATTCCGTTCTGCAAGGCCGCGCCCAGGCCGATGGTCGTCAGGATCGGTATCAGGAACCCGCCCCGAAGCGCGCGTTCGAAGATCAGGCGTTGCATCAGCCAACCAAGCCCCGCCATCACCGGCAGTGTAATCAGGACTGCCAGGCCAACGCCGAGACCCGCCCCCTGCACCAGCCAAAGCGCGATCATCGCGCCCAACACAGCCATGTCGCCATGTGCCAGGTTGATGAAGCGCACCACCCCGAACATCAGCGAAAGGCCCGCCGCCAGCATCGCGTAATAGCCACCCAGCAGGATGCCCTGGATCAATGCCTCAAGCATGGCTTGCCTCCGCTGTCTTGTGGATACCGAAGTAGGCATTGGTGATCTGGTCGCGCGTCAGGGTGGCAGGATTGCCGTCCAGTTCCAGCACACCTTCGGCCATGCAGATCAGCCGACCGGCAAACTCCATCGCGCGGGTCAGGTCCTGTTCCACGACAACCATGGTCATCTTGCCGCGCAGGCCTGCCAGCGACTGGTAGACCCCGTCCACCGCCGCTGGCGACAGGCCGAGCGAGACCTCATCCAAAAGCAGCACCGAAGGGTTGGCCACCAGCGCCCGCGCAATCGCCACCGCTTGCCGTTGCCCGCCCGACAGGCCGCCTGCCGGGCGATCCAGCAACGGCGTGATCTGTGGAAAGGCATCGCAGGCCGTCGGCAGGGTCCATTCGCCGCGCCGTCCGTTCTCGGCCGCGATCATCAGGTTCTCGCGCACGGTCATATCGCCAAAAAGGCGACGCCCCTCGGGTGAAAGGGCAATCCCGGCCTTGACCCGGTCATGCGCCGACATGGCTGTGACGTCTTGACCAAAAAGCTGCAAGGCCCCTTCGGCAAACGAGTGCAGACCCGCGATCATCCGCATCAGCGTGGTCTTGCCCGCGCCATTGGCACCGATCAGGGCAAGCACCTCATTTTCCGCAATTGTCAGTGACAAGGGCTTGATCGCTTGCAACTGCCCATGGCGACCCACGGCACCTGACAGGGCAAGGGCAACTCTCACGTCCGTCATTCCGGGCTGCTCCCCAAATAGGCGCGCTGCACGTCGGCGTTGGCCATCACATCGCGCGGATCGCCCGAGGCCAACACCCGGCCTTCGGCCATGCAGACAAGCCGCGTCACCACCCGCAGCAGCGCGTGCAGGATGTGTTCGATCCAGACCACCGTTATGCCAGAGGCCTGCAACTGGCGGATCAGGTCCACCAATTCGCTCAGTTCAGCTTCGGTCAACCCGCCGCCGATTTCATCGAGAAGGATCACGCGGGGCCTTGTGGCCAAGGCACGGGCCACCTCCAAGCGCTTGCGGTCCAGAAGGCCAAGCGCGGCCGTGGGCCGGTTCGCCAAGGCCAAGAGGCCAGTCTGGCGCAGGATATCTGCACCCTGTACGGCCGCTTCGTCCCGGCCAAGACCTGCGCCCGACATGGCCGCGACATTGACATTCTCGAAGACCGTCATGCCGAGAAACGGTCGCGGCACCTGATAGGTGCGTGCCAACCCCATGCGGCAACGTTCTGCTGAGGACGTCCCGGCAAGGCTTTGCCCCTCCAGCACGATCTCGCCCGAGGTGATCGGGAACGACCCGGCCAGCGCGCCGAAGAGCGTGGTCTTTCCGGCACCGTTCGGGCCGACGATGCCAACGGCTTCGCCGGGGCTGACATGAAAGTCCACATCATGCAGCACCTTCAGCGCGCCGTAGGACTTGTTGATCCCCGAGGCGCGCAGCATCGGAGAAGGCACCGAAGTGTCCTGCATCATCCGCCCAGAACCTCTGGGGGGACGCCAGCTTCAGCAGCACCGCACAGGCCAAAGCCTGGCCCGCGTGTCACCCAAAGGATCAAGGGCAAGGCGTAGCCCGGGAAACGCGCGTAGATTTTCGGGGCAAAGTCCTGGAACCGCACGCCGGGTTGGGCGACGCTTTCATAGAAATCCAGCCATTCGATCGTGTTCGCGATGATCTCCTTGCCACCGGCATCGCCATGGCCGGGGATGATGAAATCATAGGACACATCGGCCTTTGCCGCTGCGATGGCTTTTTTCCATGCGACCGGATTGTTGGTGTCGGCCATATAGAGGTGCGAGCGGTTGAACAGCAGATCACCTGCAATGAACGTGCGCAAATCGGGCAGGTCGAAGGCCGTGGCATGCACGGTTTCAGCCGGCGGTTGGTCAAGAAAGCGCAAGGTGTGGCCGTCGATCTCGGTATGGGTGCCTGTCAGCAGGCCGGGCATCACCATGTCGCGCGGCAACTGGTCGCCGTAGATATCGGCCCAATGCACCTTTTTGGCAGGCCATTCCACGAGCGCATCCAGAACGGGCTGCCGGGCCAGAAGTTCGGCTCCGGGGAAGGCGGCATGCACGGCGGGCAACCCCCCGTAATGGTCCGGGTGGCCATGCGTGATATAGACGGCGCGCAGCGGTTTGCCCGTGGATTTGATATGCGCCACAAGTTCATCGGCATCGGCCACAGTCATGAAGCAGTCGATCAGGATCGACTCTCTTGCGCCTTCGATCAGCACCGCCTTTGCCACAAGACCGGCTGGAGAGCCGGTCAGGACATGCAGCTTCAACCCGCCCTTTTCAACGATCTCACAAGTGATGCTTTTCATTGATTTGTCCTCCTCTGTTCAGGCTCGTTGGTGCGGATGCCACCGAAGCGGCATCCGCGAGCGATCGATCAGCCGCCGATCTTGTAGGGGGCAAGCGGCGCGGTCAGGGCCACTTCAGGGAAGTCGCGGTTCGACGTGATGTCGAGCTTGAATTGCCAGGGGCCTTCGGTTGCACGGTTCCACTGGCCACCAGCAAGCCGGGTCGTGGTGCAGTTGGGCACGGGGCCGGTGGCAAAGTCGATGGTCCCAACCGACGTGTCCGCCTTCAGGGTCAACAGCGCTTTTGCCATTGCCTCCTTGTCCTTGGGATCGCCTGCCTGTGCAGCCAGAGCGATGCCCGCATCAAACAGCGAGGCCGAGGCTCCAACGGCCTGGTTCCACTGCATGCCCGTCGCCGCCTCGAAGCCGCTGGCGATTTCGGGGTTCGCGAGGCCCATCGCAGGCGAGCTGAAGGGGAATGCCGGATGCCAGTACATGCCCGTCGCAATGCCATGGCCCAGATCGCCTAAGGCTTCCATTTCGGCTGCGAACAAACCGGCTTTCGCGGTCTGCATGATCTTCAACTGTGCGGCCAGCCCGCGCTGCGCCGCTTGACGCCAGAACACCGGGAAATCCGGCGGGAAGGGGAAGCAGACCACGATTTCCACACCAGCCGACTTGAAAGCCTCGATCTGGGAGGTGAAGTCCTGCGTCATGTTCTCATAGGGGCCGGGATCGACAATTTCCCAGCCAAGCCCTGCCAGGGCCGGCAGAAGTCCGCCGCGGATCGCATTGCCGTCGGCATCGTTTGGAACGAGCGCGCCCACCTTGCGGTTGGTCTCGATGGACGACCATTGGCCATCGTAGAGGTTGACGAAGTTGCCGCCGCCAAACGAGAAGTGGAAGGTCCACTTAAACGATTGCTCGCCCGGTTTGCCGCCGCGGCCAAAGTAGAAAGCCTCCCACGGGGCGACGGTCGAGAGGCAGGGTGTGGCCCCGGCCTCGCAGGCTTCGGACACCGGATTGACGGTCTCTGGGGTGGAATGGGTCAGGATCAGATCGGGCGCGTCAGAGTTGATCATGTCGCGGGTTATCTGGCTGGCGCGCACCGGGTCAGATTGGGTATCGGCGGTAATGATCTCGACATTCATCTTGCCACCGGCCACGTCGATGCCGCCAGCAAGGTTGGCCTTGATCGTTTCAATCAGATAGGTGTCGCCCGAGCCGAAAATCCCCAGGGGGCCCGACTGCGGCCCGATGTAGCCGATCTTGTAGGTGGACGCGTTCTGTCCAAAGGCGCGGGTCCCGATCAGCGGTGCCGCCAGCGCCGAACCCGCGATCAGACGGCCGAAGCTGCGGCGCGTCATGCCATTGGTCGACGGCGATGCGAAGTCTGTCATGGTCTTTCTCCTCCTGTTTTGTTGGTTCTGGCGCGACTCAAACCCGATGCGTTCGGTTCGCAACCTTCTGTTTTCAGACGTAAAGTGCGTCGATCCCGCCATCGACCGGCAGATTGATTCCCGTCACCCAGCGCGACGCGTCCGAGCACAAGAACAAGACCGGCGGCGCGATTTCGTCGGCGATGGCGGGGCGCTTGATGTTGGCGGCATCGGCGGCCACGCGTTCTTCACCCAGCATCTGGACGAATTCGCCAAGGATCGGGGTGAAAACCGGACCGGGCGCAACCGAGTTCATGCGGATGTCGTTCTGCATGAAGGTTTGATAGCCGCGCTTCTTGGTCCAGACGACCAGCGCTTCCTTGAAGTACTGATAGCAGGTCGCTTGCGGCACCGGATTTTTGGCCAGCCAGGCCTCGCCCTCGGCCCAGGTCTTGGTCGCGGCCAGGTCCTTGTGCAGATCCACCCGCGCGGGCCATTCGGCCCCCAGGATCGAGGTTATGTTCACGATGGCGCCGCCCTTGGCGATCTTGGGCAGCAGTGCCTCGGTCAGATGGCGCAAGCCAAGATAGTTGACGCGTGCCACCACGTCCTTGTCGGCTAGGCCAGACACGCCCGCCGCGTTCACCAGCCCATGGATGCCCGTGGGAAGGGCGGCCACCGCCGCATCAATCGCGGCCGCATCGCCCATGTCGATCTTTACGAACCCGTCCAGCGTGATCATCGGATCGTTGCGATCAAGCCCGATCACATGCGCGCCCTGAAAGCGCGCCAGGCGGGCGATCTCGGCGCCGATGCCCGAGGATGCACCGGTAATGGCGATGGTTTTTCCGAACAACGTCATGTCTTGGTCTTTCGCTTGGCCATGCTGCAGGGTCCGCCCCGGATGGGGGCGGAGTGCAGCCTTTCGGTTGGAGTTGGTTTCAGATCAGAACGGGTACATCACCGCGTCAGCGCGCGAGGTGATCCAGACCCATTGCGTAAACTCTTCCCAGATCGCCGGGCCTGAGATGCGGCTGCCATTGCCGGACTTGCCGCGCCCGCCGAAGGGAGCGTTGGGGCTGGCCATGACGGTCTGGTCGTTGATGTGCAGATGGCCCACCTTCAGGCGCATCCCCAGGCGGCGGGCACGGTGCACGTCCGTGGCGATGATCCCGGCGGCAAGGCCGAATTCCGACATGTTCGCCAACTGAATCGCGTGCTCGTCATTGTCGTAGGCCACGACCACGGCGACCGGGCCAAAGATTTCTTCTTCAAAGGCGCGCATGCCCGGCTTGACGCCCGACAGCACGGTGGCCGGGAACATCCGGCCCTTGGGGACACCACCAGCCAGAAGCTTGGCCCCTTTGGCCACGGCGTCATCGACGATCGCCTTGACCAGCGCGGCCTGGCTGTCCGAGATCAGCGGCCCGAGCGCGCATTGCTCGGTTGCCGGGTTGCCCACGGGCAGACGGCCTGCCTTTGTCGCAAGCTCTTCGGCCAGACGGTCCGCCATCGCGGCGGGCGCCAGGATCAGGCCGGTCGCCATACAGATCTGCCCCTGGTGCAGCCAGGTGCCCCATGCGGCATTGGCGGCCGCCAGCGCAAAGTCGGCGTCGTCCTGAATGATCAGCGCATTCTTGCCGCCGAGTTCAAGTTGTACCTTCTTGAGGTTGCGCCCGCATGCCTCGCCCACCTTGGCGCCCACGCCGGGCGATCCGGTGAAAGAGACCATAGCGATGTTGGCGTCTTCGCACAGCGCGGTGCCCACCTCGGCCCCGCCGGGGATGATGTGCAAGAGGTCGGTCGGAAGGCCAGCATCTTCAAAGATGCGGGCGATGATGATGCCGCCGGTGATCGGCGTGCGCGGATCGGGCTTGTGAACCACTGCATTGCCGGTGGCCAGCGCCGCAGCAATCGCGCGCACCGACAGGATCAGCGGGAAATTGAAGGGCGAGATCACGCCAACAACGCCGTGCGCCACGCGGATCACCTCTTCGTCGCGGCCATCCAGCGACTGGACAACTTTGCGGGTCTCTTCGGTTGCGGCCACGGCAGCAGCGCGCAGGAAACCTGCCGAATGCTCGATCTCGATCGCTGCCTTGGGATAGATCGATCCGGACTCGCGGATGATCCACGGGATCAACTCATCACGGTTGGCCTCGAGGATATCGGCGGTAAGGTTCAGGATGCGCGCGCGCTCAGAAGGGGCAGTGGCCTCCCAGGCGGGCTGTGCGGCTGCGGCAGCGGCAGCGGCGCGGGCGACATCGGCCTTGTTGCCATTGCCGACTGAAGCGACATGGCTGCCATCGGCAGGCGCGGTCACTTCATAGGCGCCACCCGTTGCGGCACCCCAGCCGCTCGAAAAAATCTTTCCTTCCCAAGCGTCCTGCGACAGAAAAATCGGTGCGGATCCGTCCATGTCTCTCTCCCTGTGTCAACCGGCACGATCAGACGCCTGGCACATGCGATGCTGGCGTTTGAACCTGTCGTGCTCCTCCCTGAGCAATGAGGTCAGAGCGAGACATCTCCATTGAGTTTTGCAACAAATAATTATTTTCTATACTTATCATGGCATAAAATATTGAAAATAAATAGGTAAGTTAGATTTACTTGCGGATCTAGAAAATTCATGTAGAAAGGAACAAGAGGCGAAAGTTCATGAAATGGTGAAAAATGCCTGAACGCATCACATTGACCGAAGCGTCGCGCCGCGCGCCACGAATCATGGCACGCGGGGACAGTCGGCTGCTGAAGGAAGGTGCCCCCCCCACGCTGGAGGATCTGGCAGGGGCGTTGCAGTTCGCGCTGGGCGATGGCCGCATCTGGCTTAGCGACGAGCGGATGGTGATGATGCAGGCCGCCGTTCTGGGAGCGCTGCGGCGCGACGTGATCAATGCGGTTGGCATTGATCGGGCGCGCAGCCTGTTCTACCGCACTGGGTGGTCACAGGGTCAGCGGTACGCCGACCTTGTTCGCAAGCGGTTCCGGCAGGACGACATGACGGCAGCCCTGGCTGCCGGGCCTCGCCTTCACACGATGGAAGGCTTCGTGAAGGTGACCACCAAGCGGTTCGAATTCGACATCAAGCGCGGCCATTACCATGGCGAGTTCCACTGGCATGATAGTACGGAAGCGGTGGAGCACCTGAGTGCGTTCGGGGTGTCCGATTGCCCCACCTGCTGGATGCAGGTCGGCGCGCCTGCGGGGTTTACGACCTCACTTCTTGGGCAGCCAGTCATCTTCCGCGAAGTGGAATGCATGGGGCAAGGGGCCGAACGCTGCGTTGTCATCGGGCGAAACGCCGCCGCGTGGGGCAACCATGTGCCAGAGCTTGAGCAATTCGCCCCTGCCACGATCAAGCCGCGCAGCCAGCCCTGGAGCCCTGCGGCCGAACCTTTGCAAAGACGCGAGGGTCCTGCGCCGCACGCCATCATCGGCAAGACGGCGGCCATTGAACGCGCTCGTCGTCTGGTGGAGCGGGTCGCGGGCTATGCCGAGCCGGTCCTCTTTCTGGGCGAACCCGGCACTGGCAAGGAGTTCTTTGCCCGCCGCCTGCATGAGTTGAGCAATGTCGCAAACGGGCCCTTTGTGACCGTCAACTGCGATGCCTTTGCGGGCGATCAGGCCGACATGCTGCTGTTTGGCGACGGCGGTGTCGTGGAACGGGCAAGCGGCGGCACGCTGTTTCTCAATGACGTGCTTTCCTTGCCCAAGCCCCTGCAATCCCAACTTGCCGCAATGCTTGGCGAAGGGTCGAAGACGTCAGGGACCACGCGGATTGTCTCGGCCACCAGCGGTCGGTTGCGCGATTTCGTCGAGTCCGGGGCCTTCCGGGCGGACCTCTACTTCCGGCTGTCGCTGCTGCCGATCGTCATTCCGCCCCTGAGGGACAGGCGCGACGACCTGCCAATGCTGATTGAGCATTTCCTGCACCGCCACAGCACAACCCATGGCAAGCCTCTGCGCGGGATCAGCATCGATGCCCGCGACCTGTTGCTGCGCTATGATTTCCCCGGCAATGTCCGCGAGCTTTCGAACATGATCGAACGCGGGGTGATCTATTCCGAACCGGGCGGCAACCTTGAGATCTCGCACATCTTTACGGGCATCGAACAGATGCCAGAGTTCGTCGAAGGACTGCATGCCTCTGGCCGGATCGTGCGGCGCAGTCTCGCGGGCGGGCCCCGCGCCCCGTTGGGCAACCGCACCTTCGACGAAATGGAAGAAGAAACCTACCGCGCTGCACTGTTGGCCGCAGATGGCAATGTTTCGGCGGCGGCGCGTGCGCTTGGTTTGAGCCGAGCCAAGCTGGACTATCGTTTGGCCAAGCTCGGGATTCCTCGCGGCGGTTGAGGGCTTTGCCAGTGGCCCCTAGAGTTCGTCGCCGTCAAAGCCGCTCCGGTATGCTTGCGGGGACAGGCCCATGGCCCGACGAAAGGCGCGACTGAAATAGGAAGGGTCCTCGAACCCGAGGCCGTAGCCAATCGAAGATACGGAGGCGCGGGTGTAGACCAGCATGCGGCAGGCCTCGCGGATCGTCGCGGCCCCGATCAACTGAGCGGCTGGCCGTCCGGTTGCACTCCTGCAGATGCGGCTCAGATGGCGCTCGGACAGACCGATTTCGCGCGCATAGTCCCGCAGACACCAGCCATCGCGAATATGCAGGTCGACCAGAACCAGAAATTGCTGAAACCTTGGGTCGAGCTGACCCGTTCCGACACCAGCGCCCTGGTCCCAATCTCTCAGGATCATGCAGGCCAGTTCGGCCGCCAAGGCACGCAGCATCACATTACGGGCCGGGCGGGCAGAGCCATGCTCCGCTTCGATTCTTGCGAAAAGCTCGATGAGCGGATCCGACACAGCAAAATACCCTGCATGGCCAAGCGCCGTGCCCCTTGTGGCAGCCGGGTTCAATAGATCCGGCAAGGTTTGCACCGGCACCGTCATGACCCAACCGCTGGTTCCTGCCGCAAAGTCAAAGCCATGAACCAACCCGACCGGTACGTTCAGAAGGAACGGCGGCTTGTCCGCATGGACGGCACCGTCCAGCGTGATGCGTGCAGCCCCTTCCTGCAGAAGAAAGAACTGGTGCAGGTGCGCGTGACGATGCGCCGCGATCTTCCAGTCAAGACCCGCGGCACGGTCGGTGATCCTTTCAATGTGGATGACGTCCGGAAAGGCATTCGCCTCACCGTAGAGATGCCAAATCGGAATGGCTTGGCTTCGGGGCCCCTGCGTGGACTTGGGGCGTGCAGCTTCGTTCATCATGGCCGAAAAGTACCATGAATTGCACGACGCGTCCATTCCTGCGACGTCGGCTCATCCTTAAACGACTTAGGTGGTTTATAATGAATCAGGTATGGGAGAGCCTCTTGCAAACGGACGTGGCAATCATCGGCGGAGGCCCTGCCGGTCTTCTTCTGTCGCAACTCCTGATGAGGGCGGGGATTCGGACGGTCGTTCTGGAACGGAAATCGCGGGACTATGTCCTGTCGCGCATCCGCGCGGGCGTGCTGGAATGGGGCACGGTCAAATTGTTGGAACAAGCGGGCGTCGACGACCGGATGCACCGTGAGGGCAAGCCGCATCATGGCTGCTATTTGACCTCGGACGATCAGATGATCCGCATCGATTTCGTTGAAGCCTGCGGCAAGCAAGTGATGGTCTATGGCCAGACCGAAGTGACCCGCGACCTTTACGACGCCCAGGCGGCGCTTGGCGCGACAATCCTGCACGAAGTTGAGGATGTCGTACTGAATGATCTGAAAACCGATGCGCCCTTCGTGACCTTCACCCATGAGGGGGGGAAGCATCGCCTCGACTGCGCCTATGTGGCGGGCTGCGACGGGTTCCACGGCATCAGTCGTCCAAGCATCCCGGCAGAGGTTCGGCGCGAGTTTGAGAAGGTCTATCCATTTGGTTGGCTTGGGATTTTGTCACAGACCCCTCCGGTGGATGATGAACTTATCTATGCCAACCACCATCGGGGCTTTGCCTTGGCCTCGATGCGCAACCCAATGCTGTCGCGCTACTACATTCAAGTGCCTCTGACCGACCGGGTCGAAAACTGGTCGGACGAGGCCTTTTGGGACGAATTGCGTCGCAGGCTGCCGCAAGAGGTGGCCGACAAGCTGGTTACCGGTCCATCCATCGAAAAGAGCATCGCTCCGCTACGCAGCTTTGTCACTGAACCCATGCAATGGGGACGGCTGTTCCTCTGTGGGGACGCTGCCCATATCGTGCCACCCACTGGCGCCAAGGGGCTGAATCTGGCCGCATCGGATGTGCATTACCTCTCGCGGGCGCTGATCGCCTGTTATGGCGAGGGGGATTCGACACTGTTGGCGCGTTATGGCGAAGATGCCTTGCAGCGCGTGTGGAAGGCGATGCGCTTCTCGTGGTCGATGACGACGATGCTGCACCAGTTCCCCGAGCAGAGCGAGTTTGACCGTCGCATGCAACGGGTCGAGCTGGGCACGCTCGCAAGCTCGGCCGATGCGCGCAAAGTGCTCGCTGAGAACTACACAGGTCTGCCCTACTAACCTTCCCGCGTTCGACAGGGGTGGGGGAAGCATCGTTGATACTCTAGGAGTTATATGCGGCGCCTTAGAGTCTGATATCGCCGATACCATGTGGCTGATGGTTTTCGCCATAGGGGATGAGGGTTTTTTGTCCGAACTGGTCAGGGTTCATGCAGATAATCCGACATGAATTCAGGGAAGCCGAACCTTGATGATTCAACTTTGGGAAGATGGCATCAAGGCAACGCACAGGTTGGTCTTTCCCTGGATTTCCGGTCCGGCAGTTGATTTCGGCATGTCGCCCGAGCATGTGGCGACCTGGTTCGGCATTCTTGTGCTGGTGCCCGGGATCACGCTGGTGCTGATCCCGTAGTATCACGCGACTCTTCGGCGCACAGGCGTTGCAACAGCGCGGCCCCGGCATTGACCGGGGCAGCCTGTCTTTGGGTGATGCCGACAGCGCCCGAGAGAAAGCGCACACCAGTCGGAATCTCGATCATCTCGCCCCGGCGCAGTTCTTCACTCACCACCCCACGCGAGATGAACCAGACACTGTCCGAGGCCGCCAGCATCCCCCGCCCGACAGCCAGGGCGACAGTTTCCACCGCTGGGCGTAGGCGCGACAGTCCCAGCACCTCTAGAAAGGTGTCGACCGTCTTTCGAATAACCGCGCCCTCCGAGGGCAAGATCACCGGAACTTCTGTCAGAAGCTCGCCAACTGGGCGAGCGGCCAGCGGATGCCCCGAACGGGCGACCAGAACCACGTCCTCCTCATACAGATGCGAAAAGCTGAGGCCAGCCATTTCACCGGCGTCTGGCATGCGGCCAATCATCAGGTCGATCCTGCCCTCGCGCAGCAGCGACAACAGGAACGCGTGCGGTCCGGTTTCGATTTTGATTGTGGTTTCCGGCCGCCGCTCACGGAACTGCACAGCGACGCGGGGGAACAGTCGCGAGGCTGCCGTGGGCAGGATGCCCACCCGGATGCTGGCACCCGATGAGGAGGGATGCAAGGCTGCGACCCCGCTTTCCAGAGACTGCAGGCCGATGCTTGCATGATGACGGAACAACGCGCCTTCCGGCGTCAACACCAGCCTGCGCTTCTCGCGGTGGAAAAGCTGCGCGTTCAGCAAATCCTCCAGCTCGGCCAAGGTGCGGCTAAGGGCGGGCTGCGAAATACCTTGACGGCGCGCCACAGCAGACAGCGTGCCCTCCGAGGCAATATCCAGAAAGGTGCGGATATGGCGCAGTTTGATACCGGGATGGATAATCATACGCTTATACTTCTGGCCTCATTTTGTATTTTTCAGCTTCATACATATTCATTATGTTATGCAACGGAGGAGTTTTCATGCAAGCATTATCCCGCGACTTCGGCACCCTGCATGTGCGCGTCGACGGCCCCGATGCGGGCCCGGCCGTGGTCTTTGCCAATTCGCTTGGCACGGACTTGCGGCTTTGGGACATGGTGCTGCCCTTGTTGCCGCAAGGCTTGCGCCTGATCCGCTATGACAAGCGTGGGCACGGGTTGTCGCAAGGCGGCGGCGGACAGACGATCGAAGACCACCGCGACGATGCCATCGCGGTGATCGAGGCCTTTGCGCGTGGTCCTGCGGTCCTTGTCGGCCTGTCCATGGGCGGATTGATCGCGCAGGCGGTGGCCAGCCATCGGCCCGATCTGGCTCTGGCGCTGGTACTGTCAAACACGGCCGCGAAACTCGGCACCGCCGAAAGCTGGCAGGTACGGATTGCGGCGGTTAACGCTGGCGGTGTTGCCAGCATTGCCGATGCGGTGATGGAGCGGTGGTTCGCAGCCCCCTTCCGCGCCACGGCGGAGCTGGCGCTCTGGCGGCAGATGCTGGCCAATGCCTCGGCGGCTGGCTATATCGCGGCTTGCCAGGCGCTAGCAAGCGCGGACCAGCGCGCCGCCACTGCCGCTTTGCGCTGCCCCACGCTGGTCATCGGTGGGTCCGAAGACGGCGCGAGCCCTCCCGAAGTGGTGCGCGCCACGGCAGCCTTGATCCCGGGGGCGACCTATCGCGAGATTGATGGCGCGGGCCACCTGCCTTGCGTCGAAGCCCCCCAAGCCTGGGCGGCCTTGGTTGCGCCCTTCCTGAAGGATCATTGCTATGTCTGACTTCTCGACCACTGCGATGGCAACCCGCCGCAAGGTTCTGGGCGACGATCACGTCGACCGCGCTGAAGCGGCCAAGACCGATTTCGACGCCCCCTTTCAGGCGCTGATCCGCGACGCCGCCTGGGGGCATGTCTGGAGCCGAGGCACACTCCCCCTTCGCGAGCGGTCGATGCTGACCATCGCGCTGCTTGCAGGTTTGGGCAATGACCATGAACTGGCCATGCACATCCGCGCTACGGCCAATACCGGTGCGAGCCAACAGGATGTGATGGAGGCCTTGCTGCATGTGGCGATCTATGCCGGTGTGCCTCGGGCCAATCATGCGATAAAGATTGCGAAGGATTCCTTCGCCGAGATGGCACAGGAGGCGCAGCCATGAAACCCGCCGAATTCTTCATGCGTGACCGCACGCTGCACCCACCGGCCTTTGATCCGGGCTACAAGACCAGCGTTGCACGTTCTCCCCGTTTGCCGCTGCTGACCATCCAGCAGACAGCAAGCGAAATCACTGGGCCGACTTTCGGCCACGGCGATTTCGGTGCGCTGGACAATGACCTGACGATGAATTTCAACCACGGTGGTATGCCCGTGGGCGAACGTATGGTCCTCCATGGCCGGGTTCTCGACGAGAATGGCCGTCCGGTGCCCAAGACCCTGGTAGAAATCTGGCAGGCCAATGCCAGCGGTCGGTATCGCCACAAGAAGGACGTTTACCTAGGCGCACTCGACCCCAATTTCGGCGGTTGTGGGCGCACGCTGACGGACGAGAACGGCTACTACGTCTTCCGCACCATCAAGCCCGGCCCCTACCCGTGGCTGAACTACGTCAACTCCTGGCGACCCCGGCATATCCATGTGTCGGTCTTCGGGTCGTCCTTCAGCCAGCGCCTCATCACGCAACTGTATTTCGAAGGCGATCCGCTGATCCCGCTTTGCCCCATCGTGAAGACCATCCCCGATCCTGAGGCCGTGCAGCGGTTGATAGCGGTAATGGACCTCAACGCCTCGGTGCCGATGGATTGTTTGGCCTACAGGTTTGACATTGTGCTGCGAGGCCGCCGTTCGACCCTGTTCGAGAACCGGCTGGAGGGGAACTGACATGGCGCAGACCTTGAACTACCTGAAGGAATCCGCCTCGCAGACCGCGGGCCCCTATGTGCACATCGGCCTTGCGCCGGGCGCTGCTGGGTTCAAGACGTTCGATCAGGAACTCGGCCAGGTGATCGCCGCCGACGGCGTCCCCGGCGAGCGTATCCGCATCGAAGGTCTGGTGTTGGATGGGCTGGGCGCGCCCGTGAAGGACGTGCTCTTGGAGGTTTGGCAGGCCGATGCCAACGGCATCTATCCCCATCCCGAGGACCCGCGTTCAAGCGAAGTCGCCTCTGGCTTTCGCGGCTGGGGCCGGATCATCACCGATTTTGACACCGGCCTCTGGTCGTTCGAGACAATCCGGCCTGGTGCCACGCCGGGCCGGGCGGGCAAGGTGCAGGCCCCGCATATCAGCTTCTGGCTGGTATCGCGTGGGATCAACATCGGGCTTCACACCCGAATGTATTTTCCGCAGGATTCCACCCAGCATGCCGCCGACCCGGTCCTGAACTCGGTCGAACATGCTGTGCGGCGGCAGACGATGATCGCGACCCAGACCGGCCCAACCACCTACCGTTTCAACATTCGCCTGCAGGGCGACGGTGAAACCGTGTTCATTGACGTGTGACGCATGACCAACACCCATGCCGGCAAGCCCTGCATCATCTGTGTGGCCATCACCGGCTCGCTTCCGACCAAGGAAAACAACCCGGCCGTGCCGATCACCGTGAGCGAGCAGGTTGAGAGCACGCAAGAAGCGTTTGAGGCCGGCGCCACGATCGCGCATTGCCATGTGCGCGATGACGCAGGCAAACCCACCAGCGATCCCGAACGCTTTGCCCGCCTGAAGGAGGGGTTGGAGAAGCACTGCCCTGGAATAATCGTGCAGCTTTCCACCGGAGGTCGGTCTGGGGCGGGGCAAACGCGCGGCGGCATGCTACCGTTGCGGCCCGACATGGCCTCACTTACCACGGGGTCAAACAATTTTCCGACCCGCGTTTATGAAAATCCGCCCGATCTGATTGATTGGCTGGCCGCCGAGATGCTGAAGTTTGACGTGATGCCCGAGCTGGAATGCTTTGACCTTTCCCACATCCTCAAAGCGGCAGAGATGAAGCGTCATGGCCAGATCAAGGGCACGCCCTATGTGCAATTCGTGATGGGGGTCAAAAATGCGATGCCTGTGGACCGGCATGTGTTCGACTACTACATCCAGACCGTACACCGGCTGTTTGGCAGCGATGCGCCGTGGTGTGCGGCCGGTATCGGCCCGGCCCAGATCGTGTTGAACGATTGGGCGGTGTCCTCGGGTGGCCATGCAAGAACGGGGCTGGAGGATAATGTGCGTCTGGACCGTCACTCGCTGGCCCCGTCGAACGCAGCGCTGGTGCAGCGGGTGACGGAACTCTGCGATCGCTACGAGCGTCCTGTCGCCGATTGGAGAACTGCACGCGCAATTCTTGGCCTACGCCAGCCGGCGGCGGCATAGAATGCCCGCTTCCCCAGCCGACAGCGCCATCTACCGCAAGCTTTTCAGCGATGACGAGGTGGCAAACCTGTTCACCGACAGTGCCGAAATTCGTGCGATGCTGCTGGTCGAAGGGGCGCTTGCGCAGGTGCAAGGAGCAATGGGGCTGATCCCGCCCGATGCAGCGGCCTTCATCGCCCGGGCTGCGCGCGAGGTGCAGATCGACCCATCCGCCCTGGCGGCTGAGACGGCGCAGAATGGTGTACCAGTGCCGGGCTTCCTGGCCGCCTTCCGAAAGGCAGCCGAAGCCCCGCAGATGATGCAGTATCTGCATTGGGGCGCCACCAGTCAGGATATCATGGACACTGCGCTGGCGCTGCGCCTGCGTCCCATGTTGGCGCTATGGGAAACCCGTCTGTCGGCGGTGTTGGCGCGGCTGGCCGATCTGGCCGATGCCCATGCGGCTCTGCCGATGGCTGCACGCACCTATGGCCAGGCTGCCACGCCCACCAGCTTTGGCGCTGTGGTTGCAGGCTGGGGTTGGCCGCTGCTCGACGCCCGCGCCCGGCTTGCCCCATTGCGGGACGACCTGCTGAAGGTGTCGCTTTCGGGGGCTGCGGGCACGCTTTCGGCGATGGGTGACCATGGCCCTGCTGTCCGGGCGGCGCTTGCGGTGGAACTTGGCCTGTCGGACCCCGGCCATAGCTGGCACAGCGACCGCTCTGCCATCGGCCAGTTGGCAGCCTATGCCTCAGGCATCGCAGGCTCGTTGGGAAAACTGAGCGAGGACCTTTTCCTGATGTGCCAGTCGGGACTCTGCGAGATCAGTCTTGGTGGCGCGGGTGGCGGCTCCTCGACCATGCCGCAAAAGCAGAATCCTGTCGGGCCATCCGTGCTGGTGGCGCTGGCGCGCCATGTCATCGGGCTTTCCGCACTGGTACAGGGCGCCGCGATTCACCGTCAGCAGCGCGATGGGGCGGCATGGTTCGGTGAATGGCTGTCCCTGCCGCAGCTGTGCATCTGCACGGGTCGGATGCTGTCCTTGGCCCAAGCCATTCTCGCCAACATTTCGCCCCACCCGGACAACATGGCAAAGGGACTGGCGGCCGGCTACGGATTGATTCATGCCGAGGCGCTCAGCTTTACCTTGGCCAAACAGATGCCGCGCCCGGACGCTCAGGCAATCGTCAAGGATCTTTGTCGGCAAGCAGAGGCAAGCGGAACGGACCTTGTGACGCTTGTCGCTGCGCGGTTTTCACAAATCGACTGGCACGGTGAGCTTGTCGCAAGCGGTCTTGGTCAATCTCCTGCGGAAGCGCGGACCTTTGCCAACCGGGTCCGTGCTGACCTGATCTGAACAGCGACAACTGCGCCGTTTGGGGTCGGCGCTGTCACCATTTTCTCAACCGTCCTGGGAAAATGCTGAAATGCTTGTCAGCCACCTGCATGCATAGCTCAATGGGTAGCCCGCATCGCTCACTGCGCACCCGAGATATGGCAGTCCAGTTAGATGGGAGAGCTTTGCGCCCCAAAATGGCATGTGTTCTGGGCGATGCAGGCGAAAACCGCTCCAACCCAGCACTCAAAAGCATCGTTTTCGGGTTAGGGG
>JAIYDR010000291.1 GCA_027487395.1 Rhodobacter sp.
ATGGGCGACTCCCCCGGCAGGATATTTGAGCAACGGGGAAATCGGGTCGCGGATGGGCGGTTTTGTGGTGGTTTCAGGCGTGTTGCTGGGTTGGTTTCCGAGAATTATGCAGGTGTATAATTGAAAGCCGCCATGCAACCCGCGCCCCTGTCTGACCGCCGCCCCTATATCCGCGACAGCGAGGATGCCCGCCGTGCGGCGCTGGTGGCGGCTGTGCTGGACCTAGTGGCCGAAGGCGGAGTTGAGGCGGCCACCCTGCGCGCCGTGGCGGCACGAGCCGGAGTGACCCCCGGGCTGATCCGGCATTACTTTGGCGACAAGGACGGGCTGATGCGGGCGGCCTACGGCCAGATGATGGCAGCGATGGTAAACCCCTGTCTTGCTGCGGCAGAGGCGGCGGGGGCGGACCCGGTGGCGCGGCTGCGGGCCTATCTGGCGGCAGCGCTAGACCCTGCGGCGCTGGATGGGCGGACGGTGGCGCTTTGGGCGGCCTATATCCACCGCACCCGTCAGGATGCCGCGCTGCGGGCAGCGCATGAGGCGGGCTATCTGGCGTTTCGCGATGCGCTGGAGGTCTTGATTGCGGCCCTGCCCCTTTGCCCTCTGCGGCCGCGCGTGGCGGCGATTGCGCTGAATGCCCTGCTGGACGGGCTGTGGCTGGAAGGTGGCTTGCTTCCGCAGGGGTTTATCCCCGGCGAGGTGCAACGCATCGCCCTGACCGCAGCAGCGCGTCTGTTGGACGTGCCTGAATTGCCTGAAACCGAAGGACCAAGATCATGAGATATGCCCCCGTCACCGACCGTCTGGCCGGGCTTGGCGGCGCGAAATGGGACATCCATTTCCGCGCGCGCAAGCTGAAATCCCAAGGGCGGCGGGTGATCGAATTGACCATTGGGGAGCCTGATGTTGCGACCCCTGAGACGCTGATCGCGGCGGCCTGTGCGTCGATGCAGTCGGGGCGGACCGGATACAGCAATGGGCGGGGGGAGCCGGGGACGTTGGAGGCTTTGGCGGCGCGCTATACGGCGCGGCGAGGGCGGGTGTTTGGCGCGGATCAGGTGATCTGTCTGCCGGGCACCCAGACCACGCTTTATGCCGTCTTGAACGCGCTGGTGACGGCGGGGGATGCGGTGCTGGTGGGCGATCCGATGTATGCCACCTATGAAGGTTTGATCCGGTCAACGGGCGCAGAGATGATCCCGGTGCCGCTACATGCCGAACACGGCTTTCGCATGCAGGCGGCGGATGTGGCGGCGCGGATCACGCCGCAAACGCGGGTCTTGTTCCTGAACTCGCCGCACAATCCGACCGGGGCGGTACTATCCTTGGATGACCTGCGCGCGCTCTGTGCCGTGGCGGCAGACCATGACCTCTGGGTGCTCTGCGATGAGGTTTATGAGGATATGTGCTTTCCGGGGGTGACCTTTGCCTCACCGTTGGACCTGCCGGAGTATGCCGAGCGGGTGGTGGTGGCCTCATCCCTGTCGAAATCCCATGCGGCGCCGGGGTTCCGGTCGGGCTGGTGCGTGGGTCCGGCGGAGTTCATGGACCGGCTGTTGCCCTTGTCCGAGACGATGCTGTTCGGCAGCCAGCCGTTTATTGCGGATATGACCGCGCTGGCGGTCTCCGAGGGATCGCCCGTCGCGGCGGAAATGATGGCGCGGTTCCAGCGACGGGCGGCGATCCTGTCGGCGGCGTTGCAGGGTGTGGCGGGGCTGCATGTGCATGTGCCGCAGGCGGGGATGTTCTGCGTGGTGGATGTGCGTGCGACGGGGCTGAGCGGGGAGGCGTTTGCTTTGGGGCTGCTGGACGCGCAGGGCGTTGCCGTCATGCCTGGGGAAAGCTTTGGTGAGGGTTTGGCGGGGTGGCTACGCATCAGTCTGACCCAGCCGGATGAATTGGTGGCAGAGGCGGCGGAACGGATCGGGCAGCATGCGCTTGGGCTGAAGGGGGTGGCGGCATGAGGACGGTGGGCGAGGCGCTGGTCGAAGGCTTGGCCGCGCGCGGGGTGGAGGTCGTCTTTGGCATCCCCGGCGTGCATACGGTGGAATTGTATCGCGGTCTGGCGGGAGGGCGTGTGCGCCATGTGACGCCGCGCCATGAGCAGGGCGCGGGGTTCATGGCCGATGGCTACGCGCGGGTGTCGGGCAAGCCGGGGGTGGCCTTTGTCATCACCGGGCCGGGGCTGACCAATGCGCTGACGGCGATGGCGCAGGCCAAGGCGGATTCGGTGCCGATGTTGGTCATCTCGGGCGTGAATCGCCGCGCCTCTTTGGGCAAGGGGTTGGGGCTGCTGCATGAACTGCCCGATCAAGCGCGGATGGTGGCGGCCCTGTGCCCGACCGAGCGGATCGAAGACCCGGCAGAGGTTGGCCCGGCGCTGGACCGCGCCTTTGCGCGGCTGACACTGGGCCGTCCGGGGCCGGTGCACATCGAGGTGCCCACCGATGTGATGCCGCTGCCCTGCTCGGAGTTGGCTGCGCCTGCGGTGCCTGTGACAGTGGCGCTTCCACCAGAGTCGACCTTGGCCACGGCGCTGGCGCGGCTGGAGACGGCACGGCGGGTGGTGATCCTTGCGGGCGGGGGCGCGCGACGCGCGGGGGACGCGTTGCAGCGGCTGGCCGAAGCATTGGATGCGCCGGTGGTGCTGACCACCAACGCACGCGGACTGCTGCACGGGCATCCTTTGGCGGTGCCGGCATCCGCGTCGCTGGATGCCGTTAGGGCTGTGGTTGCCGGGGCGGATCAGGTGCTGGCCTTGGGCACCGAACTGGGGCCAACGGATTACGACATGTATGTGCGGGGCGGTTTTCCCGACCTGTCCAAGATGATCCGGGTGGATGTCTGCGCCGAACAGTTGAAGCGGCACGCTTGCGCGGTGGCGATCCAAGGCGATGCGTGGGCCGTGGCGGCATGGTTTGCCGCGCGGGTTCGGGCGCGTCAGGCCGAGGGCGAGACGCGGGCGGCCTCTTGCCGGACGGCGGCGCGGAGCGAACTTGCCACGCTGCACCCCGCCATGCCGCGCCAATTGGCAATGGTAGAGGCGATCCGCGATGCCTTGCCAGGGGCGATCATCGTGGGGGATTCGACGCAACCGATCTATGCTGCCAACCTGTTCTACGATCATGACCGCGCGGGGGGCTACTTCAACGCCGCCACAGGCTATGGCGCTTTGGGCTTTGGTCCAGGTGCCGCCGTTGGTGCTGCAGTGGCTGCCCCCGGCGTGCCAGTGGTCTGCGTGATCGGCGATGGGGGCCTGCAATTCAGCCCCGGCGAGTTGCGCACGGCGGTGGATGAACGCCTGCCCATCACCTTTGTCGTCTGGAACAATGCAGGTTTCCGCGAAATCGCCGAGGCGATGTCAGGCGCAGGGGTCGAGGTGATTGGCTGCACACCCTCACCTTTGAAGATGGAACCCTTTGCCGCTGCCTGCGATCTGCCGTTCCAATCGGTGCCGGAAGAACCCGCCGCCTTGGCCGCCGCCCTGAGCGGGGCGCAGGACGGACCAAGACTTATCGAGGTGCGGGTTCTAACCTAACCCATGCCGAATCAGGCCGCGTCCAACAGGCCGCGGCCTTTCAGCAGCGCCTCAACCCCCGGCATTTTGCCGCGGAAGCGGGTGTACAGCACCTCTGCCTCTTCCGATCCACCGGCAGAGAGGATGTGCTTTTCCAGCCGCGCGGCGGTGGCGGGGTCAAAGGGATCGCCGGTTTCTTCAAAGGCGGCGAAGGCATCGGCGTCCATCACCTCGGACCACATGTAGCTGTAATAGCCGGATGAGTAGCCGTCACCGGAAAACACATGGGCGAAATGCGGCGTGGCGTGGCGCATACGGATGGCGTTGGGCATGCCCAAAGCGTCCAGCACCTCTGCCTGCATCGCCATCGGGTCGGCCGGGGCGGCCCCTTCGTGAAAGGCAAGGTCCACCATGGCCGAGGCCACGAATTCCACCGTTGCAAAGCCTTGGTCATAGGTGCCCGCGTCGAGCAGACGTTTCAGCATGTCGGCGGGCATCGCCTCACCGCTTTGCCAATGGCGGGCGTGTTGTTCCAAGACCTGCGGAACCTCTAGCCAATGCTCATAAAGCTGGCTCGGCAGTTCGACAAAGTCCCGCGCGACCGAGGTGCCCGAGATGAACCCATGCGTCACATCCGACAACATCTGGTGCAGCGCGTGGCCGAACTCGTGGAACAACGTGCGGGCATCGTCATAGGACAGAAGCGCCGGATCGCCCTTGGCGAAGTTGCAGACGTTGACCACGATCGGGCGTTGAACGCCGCCAAGTTTGCGCTGGGACCGCATGGCCGAACACCACGCGCCTGACCGCTTGGACGACCGCGCAAAGTAATCGCCCAAGAACACCGCGATATGGGTGCCGTTGCGGGTAACCTCCCAACCGCGCACGTCGGGGTGGTAGAAGGGGCCGTCAATCTCGCGGAATTCCAGCCCGAAGAGGCGGGTCGCGCAGTCAAACATCGCGCCCAACATGGCGTTGAGCGACAGGTAGGGTTTCAGCGCCGCCTCGTCCAAGTCATGCTCGGCCTTGCGACGCTTTTCCGAAAGGTACCGCCAATCCCACGGTTCCAAAGGTCCGGCGATGCCATCGGCCTGCAGCATCGCCTCCAGCACCGCCGCATCCGACAGAGCCTTGGCGCGGGCAGGCTGCCACACCCGCAGCAGCAAATCGCGCACGGCGGCGGGGGTCTTGGCCATTTCCGGTTCCAGCTTGAAATCGGCAAAGCTGGCATAGCCCAGCAGTTTCGCGCGCTCTTCCCGCAGGGCCAGAATCTCGGCCGCGATGGCGCGGTTGTCATGGGCGTTGCCATTGGCCCCGCGCGCCACCCATGCGGCATAAGCCAGTTCGCGCAGATCGCGGCGGGGCGAGAATTGCAGGAAGGGCACGATCAGGCTACGGTTCAGCGTGACGACGGGGCCGTTCTGACCGCGTTCGACCCCCGCCGCGCGGGCGGTATCCACCACAAAGCCGGGCAGACCGACCAAATCCTCTTCGGCCAATTGCATGAACCACTCGCGTTCATCCGCCAGCAGATTTTGCGAAAACTGAGTGCCGAGGACGGCAAGCCGCGCCATGACTGTTGTTAGACGCTCCGCCGCCGCGCCTGTCAGTTCCGCGCCGGAGCGGACGAACATGCGGCGATAGAGCGTCAGGACCCGCATCTGTTCTGCGTCCAGCTTCAAGCCATCACGCCGCTGCCACAGATCGTCGATCCGGGCGAAAAGGGCCTTGTTGTTGGTGATCTCGGACGAAAAGGCTGACATTTTGGGGGCAAGGTCGCGCATCAGCGCTTCGCGCGCCTCGGTGCTGTCAGCGCCGGCTAGATTGTAGAATACGCCCCCTACCCGGTCGAGCGTGCCTTCGGCCAGTTCCAGCGCCGCGATGGTATTGGCGTAGGTGGGCGCGTCGGCGCTGTCCGCAATGGCGGCGATGGCAGCGCGGGCTTCGGCCAGACCCTGATCAAAGGCAGGGGCGAAATCATCGTCACGGAGATCGGCAAAGGGCGGCAGGCCGAAAGGCGCGGTCCACGGGGCGAGCAGCGGATTGGTCATGGCGAAAACTCCTTTGACGGTTAAGCTAGGTATGGGTGAAGGAAACGTCCACCCTGCCCCCTTCACCTTGGCTCAAATACCCCGGGGGTGCGGGGGCTGGCCCCCGCGGGCGCACCATCAACCACCCTGCCGCGCCTTCAGCCGCGCTTCCAGACGGCGCATCAAGAGGCTCAGGCCGATGGTCATGGTCAGATAGATCAGCGCCGCGACGTTATAGGTTTCAAAATACTTGAAATTCCCCGCCGCCGTGACCTTGGCCAATTGTGTGATATCGCCAACACCCAAGACGGATACAAGCGAGCTGTCTTTGACCATCGCCACAAAGTCATTGCCCAAGGGCGGCAGGATCATTCGAAACGCCTGCGGGAACACGATCAGGCGAAAGCGTTGCCAGCCATTCAGGCCAAGGGCTTTTGCCGCCTCGATCTGGCCGGGATCGACGGCTTGCAGACCGGCGCGGAAAATCTCGGCCAGAAAGGCGGCATAGGCAAGGATCAGCGCCAACACCGCCCGCCACAGAAGCGGGAAATCCCGCGTGCGCAGGCCGTCCAGCCCAAAGGGCGCGGCGGCCCAGTTCCAAGCCGCGACCACCAAGGGCGACAGGACGAAAGCCACATAGAGCAGCAAGACGATGATCGGCACGCCGCGCATGACTTCGATATACAGACGGCAGAGTTGTCGGATCACAACAAAGCGCGACAGGCACCCAACCGCCAAGGCAAGGCCCAACAGGCAGGCCCCAAGATATCCCACCACCGCCACCATGACGGTGATCAAGATGCCCTTGGACAGCGTCGCCAGCACTGCGGAATAATCGGGATCGGCCCAGACCTCATAGAACAACCAAAGCCCCACCCCGACCACGAGGAGAAGCCACCACGGAAAATCACGCTCAGGAGACGGGGACGGCACCATGATCAGAGGCCCCGGCAAGCGCCGGGGCACCCATTCTGCGATCAGTCTTCCATTACATAGTCGACGAACCACTTCTGGTTCAGGGCATCAAAGGCCTTTTCCGCCTTCATGCTGGCAATCGCGGCGTTGATCGGGGCGACAAGGTCCGAACCTTTGGGGAAGATGAAACCGAAATCCTCGGCCCCCAGTGGATCACCGATCAGCTTCAACGAACCGTTCGAGCCGTTGACATAGGCCAGCGCTGCCGTGGAATCCGACAGCACGAGGTCAACGTCACCGACCTTCAACGCCTCAAGGCCCGCGCCAAAGGTTTCAAACTTGACGATGCGAGCGTTTTCTTCGTTGCCGTCCAGCACGTCATAGACGCCGACATAGAAGGGCGTGGTGCCGGGTTGCGCGGCCATCAGAAGCTCGGGGTTGGCGGCAAAGCTGGCGGCATCGGTAAAGCGCGCCTCATCACCGCGCACCATCATCAGCATTTCCGAGCGCATATAGGCATCGGAAAAATCGACCTTTTCCTTGCGGTCGTCGCGGATGGTGATCCCGGTCATGCCCATGTCGAACTGACCTTCGGACACGGCGGGGATCATGGCGTCCCAACTGATGGTTTCATACTTCACGGTGGCGTTCAGACGCTTGGCGACTTCCGCCATCATGTCATATTCCCAACCGATCGGCGTGCCCGCTTTGTCGAGGAACTGAAGCGGCGGATAGGCGTTTTCCGTCACAACGACAATCTCGCGCCCGGCCAGATCGGGCAAATCAGCGGCGGTGGCGGCCAATGGGGCGGCGGCCCCGAGCATCAGCCCCAACCCTGTAAGTGCGGCGGTCCAATTCATCTGTCATCTCCCTGTCACGGCAAACATCTTTTCCCAGACTATGGCGCGGCGGCACGCAGAGTCCAGCGCAGGCCCGCAGCGCCACGCCACGCTGCGGCCATTTTGGATCGTTTTCATCGCCGAACCTGCGAAAAAAGAACAATCACTGTGCTGTCCGGCGCGTTGTGAGGCTGCGACCATAGGCGCATCATTCCGGCCTGACCACAGAGGGAGCCCATCAGATGGCCCGACTGCCCACGTATTTCATCTCGCATGGCGGTGGCCCTTGGCCTTGGCTGCCGCAGATGCGCCAGATGCTGCGGAACCTTGAAGCCTCGCTTGCCCGGATGCCGGAAGAGATCGGCGAAAGACCGAAAGCGGTCCTGATGATCTCTGGCCATTGGGAGGAGGACAGCTTTGCGGTCATGTCCGCCGCCCGCCCCGGCATGGTCTATGATTACGGCGGCTTCCCGCCTGAGACGTATAAGATCATCTATCCCGCCCCCGGCGCGCCTGCCTTGGCCCAACGCACGGCGGATCTGATCGCGGCGGCGGGTCTGCCAGCGCACTTGGATGACCGTCAGGGTTACGACCACGGCACCTTTGTTCCGGCTTATGTGATGTATCCCGCAGCGGATATGCCGGTCTATCAGGTGTCTTTGCGGCGGGATTACGACCCTGCGGCGCATATTGCGCTTGGCCGCGCGTTGGCCCCGCTGCGGGACGAGGGGGTACTGATCGTCGGATCAGGCCTGTCCTATCACAACCTGCGCCTCTTCGGACCTGGGGCTAAGGTGCCGTCCCACGCCTTTGATGAATGGCTAGACACCACCCTGCATCAGCCGCAAGCCGCGCGCACCAAGGCCCTGCTGGCGTGGGAAAGCGCCCCCTATGCCCGCATCTGCCACGCGCAAGAAGATCACCTTGTCCCGCTCTTCGCCGCGATTGGCGCAGCGGAGGGAGAGACCGCGACGCGCACCTATCACGACACGGACCTGTTTGGCGGGGTCACAGCCTCTAGCTGGCGCTTTGGCTGATGGGGCGTCAGGGTGAAGGTAGGGGGGCCCTTCCCGCTCCACACTGGGGAGAAGGTCAGGGTGCGGGTGCAACCTTGCCATGCGGCACGCCGCAGACCGGACAATCCGTCCGCCGCTTGACCCCGATCACCCGCGTTTCGGCATAAAGCGCGTCATGGATCATCAACCGCCCGCGCAGGGTTTCACCCGCGCCCGTCAGGTGCTTGACGGCTTCCATCGCCATCATCGCCCCGATTACTCCGGGCAAGGGCGCGGCGACCCCAGCCTCAGCACAGGTCGGCACTAGGCCCGGCGCAGGACGGGTGGGGAAGACACATTCATAGCAGGGACCACCCTTCGCCGGATGCCACAGGGACAATTGCCCCTCCCATTGCGTGATGGCCCCAGAGATCAACGGTTTGCCCAGTTCAACGCAAACGCGGTTGACCAGATAGCGCGTGTCGAAATTGTCTGTCCCGTCCAAGACCAGATCGAAGGTCCCAATGAGTTCACGCGCCACGTCCTCATCCAGACGGCGGTAATAGCACTCTACCGCGATGAAGGGGTTCAACGCCCGCATCGCCACTTCGGCGGAAAACACCTTGGGCATCCCGATCCGCGCATCGGCATGGATGATCTGGCGTTGCAGGTTTGACCCTTCGACCATATCACCGTCGATGATCCCGATCGTCCCCACGCCCGCCGCCGCAAGATACAGCAGCGCAGGCGAGCCAAGGCCCCCCGCGCCCACCACCAGCACACGCGCATCCTTCATCCGCCGCTGACCGGGACCACCGATCTCGCGCAAGAGGATATGGCGCGCGTAGCGGTCCAATTCGGCAGGGCGGAAGGCTCCCGATGGGGCGCTGTCTGCCACTGGCTGCGCGTTGGAGCGCAAGCGGCGCAGAACGACGCGATAGACCGACACCAGCACGGCGATCAGGCCCAGCGCCACCCAGCCTTGCGGCGCACCACCCGTCGCCGCGCGCAAGGGATGGCCGTCGGGCAGCACCAGATGCCCAAGCACCACCCCCGTCCAAAGCGCGGCAATCATCCAGACCCGCAGCCGGACCGGGGCCTTCATTACCGCGCCGATGCCCCACAGCGCCGCCGCCATGCCAAGGACGAGGATCATCGCTTGCCCCTCATCGTTTGCCCGTAGAGCCGAAGCCCCCCTCACCCCGTGCTGAGGCTCCCAGCGCATCGGTTACCGAAAACACCGCCTGCATCACCGGCGCGATCACAGCCTGCGCGATGCGGTCGCCGTGCTGGATCACATAGGGCTCATGCCCCAGATTGATCAGTGCCACCCCCAACGGGCCGCGGTAATCGCTGTCGATGGTGCCGGGCGTGTTTGGCAAGGTGATCCCGTGCTTCATCGCCAAGCCCGAGCGCGGGCGGATCTGCATCTCAAACCCCGGCGGGATTTCCACACGCATTCCAGTGGGAAGGATCGCGCGGTGCATCGGATCGAGGGTGAAGCCGGTCGCGCGATCTTCGGGCAGAAGATTTGCGCGCAGATCAGCCCCCGCGGCCCCGGCGGTTTCATAGGACGGCAGGGGGAGCGTGGTGTCCGCCCAATCCTCCCACAGCACCAAGACGGTCGGGGTCATGCCAAAGCC
>JAIYDR010000103.1 GCA_027487395.1 Rhodobacter sp.
AACTGTCCGCGCTGGTTATCGCCGCCGAAGAGGGCGCAGACGTCATCCTTACGCGTGATGGACTTCCCGTGGTTCGGCTGGCTTCCGTTGTGCGGCGTCCGTTCCAGATCGGCTTACTGGATGGCATGGGGGGAGGATTGCCCGATTTTCTGGAGCCGATGACGGAATCAGACCTGCGCGACTGGGCTTAATGGCTGATTGCCGTCACTAGGGTGCAACCTTTGCCCTCACCCCCCCTGCGGGTAGCAGATCACGGACAGATAACGCGCGGGGAGTTTGTTCAGCACCTCTGGCCCGTGTTGGGCGTCGGCGTCAAAGAACAGGCTGTCACCGGGTTTCAGTTGAAACAATTGGTCGCCATGGCGATAGGTGACTTCACCCTCTAGGATATAGAGCAGTTCTAGACCTTCGTGCTGAAAGGTCGGGAAGGTATCCGCTTCGGTCGAGAGGGTGATCATATAGGGCTCAACCACCACCCCGGAATCGTTCGATCCGATATGGCCCAGCATGTTGTATTGATGCCCTGCGCGGGTGCCGCGACGTTCAACCTCGATATGCTCGCCGGCTTTGACGTGATGGACTTCGCGGCGTTCCTCATAGCCTTTGAAAAACGCGGTGATCGGCACAGAAAAGGCGTGGCTGAGGACTTGGAGCGTCGTGAGTGACGGCGAGGTATTACCGTTTTCGATCTTGGACAGCATCCCGATGGAAAGGCCTGTGATCCCGGCCAGATCGGCGACCGTCAGCCCTTGTTGGCGGCGAAAGGCGCGCACTTCGCGGCCGATGGCGCTTTCCAGATTGCGTTCGGTGATGTCGCGCACGCGGTGCGGATCTTGCGACAAGGCAGGTTTGCCACGGGGCAGGGACGTCGGGGCAAGGGGCAGATCATCGGCCATGCAGTTACCCAATAGGAAAACATTAGTGACAATTTTTTCCTACAGGGAAACCCGCGTTGGTGCAAGGCCAGCCCCTGAAAGGCCATGGCCCCGAGATGTCTTTGTCCCTTAAGCCTGCGCCTGTGCCGCAAGTTTCAGCGCATGGTGCAGGCTTTGCGCCGAGGATCGCCCGCCGTAAATCGTAACCTGCGTGGCCGAGCGTTTGACCAGATAGCAGCCCATATGTTCGATCACTGTGCGCGTTGCGGCACCCTCC
The DNA here is from genome assembly GCA_027487395.1 of Rhodobacter sp. GTDB lineage: Bacteria > Pseudomonadota > Alphaproteobacteria > Rhodobacterales > Rhodobacteraceae > Paragemmobacter. The sequence continues at coordinate 1,153 of JAIYDR010000103.1, forward strand.
GGGGCGGTCGCAAGGTCGAAGTTGGCCAGCTTTTCAAACAGATGCGGCAGGTTCTCGCCCGACAGGTCAAACCGCACCCAAGCGTCGGTCTGTTCGGTGATCGAGGCCGCATCGCCGAACAGGCCCAGCAGATGGGCGCGGATGTCCGAATGGCTGTCAAAGGGCGCTTCGATCATCCACATCTCAGGCGTCATCCAGAACGACCCAAAGACCGCCCCCATCGCCGACATGGCCGGGCTGGGCAGGGCGATCCCCGCTGCCGCCGCGATCCGCGCCACATCCTCGGCCCGCCCCCGGCGTGGGGCGAGCGAGGCCAGCGCCACATCGGCACGTTCGGTCAGGGTCCAAGGGCCCAAACTCTCAGTCAGCGGCGCGTCATGGCCCAGTGCCGTCAGCGGTTTCAACACAAGATCAGGCACGGAGACGCTCTCCCTCTGGGTCGATGAAATGCGGGCTGACGATTTCAATCTCGGTATCGGTGCCCGCCAGCAGGTTCACGGCGCGCATCCGCTCGCCAATCCGCGCGGTGCCGTTCTTTAGATACCCAAGCGCAATGTGGTGGCCCAGATGCGGGGAATAGACCATCGAGGTCAGCCAGCCATCATCATGCTCTGCCGTCGCCGCCGCACCGGTTTTCAGAAAATGGCTGCCCGCCTTGAGCGGCTCTGCCGGATTGACAGGCTTGACCCCAACCAACCGCAGGCCATCTTCGCGCACCAATTCGGTCCGTTGCGACATCAGCACGCCGATGGCGTCTTTCTTGCGCGAGACCATCTTGCCCAGACCCATGTTCAGCGCGGTGGATTGGCCGTTCAACGCATTCCCCGCGACATGGCCCTTTTCGATGCGCATGACGCCCAAAGCCTCGGTCCCGTAGACGACGGCATCGAATTCGCGCCCAGCCTCCACCAAGGCCCGGATCATCGCATCGCCGTAGCGGGTCGGCACCGCGATCTCATAAGCCAATTCGCCCGAGAAGGAGATGCGGAACAGCCGCGCCCGCAAGCCGCCGACAGTGATTTCCCCCGCGCCCATGTAGGGGAAGGCCGCGTCGGAAATGTCCTGATCGACGATCTTTTGCAGCAGTTTGCGCGCGTTGGGGCCCGCGACGGAATACTGCGCCCAAGCCTCGGTGGTTGAGATGATCTGCACATCTAGGTCTGGCCACAGGCATTGGCGGCAGTATTCCAGATGCCGGAACACCGTCACCGCATTGGCGGTGGTGGTGGTCATGACATATTCGCTCGGCCCCATCCGCGCCGTGGTGCCATCGTCAAACACCATCCCATCTTCGCGCAGCATCAGCCCATAGCGGCATTTGCCCACAGCGAGGGTTGAGAAGGTGTTGGCATAGACCCGGTCAAGGAAGGCCCCGGCATCGGTGCCCTGAATGTCGATCTTGCCCAAGGTGGTGACGTCGCAGATGCCCACCGATTTGCGGGTGGCGAGCACTTCGCGGTCCACCGATTGGCGCCATTCGGTTTCTCCTTTGCGGGGCAGCCATTGGGTGCGCAGCCACATGCCCACCTCAACAAAGATCGCACCCTGTTCGCTGGCCCATTTGTGGCTGGGTGTCAGGCGGAAGGGTTTGAAATCCTTGCCGCGCGACCGGCCGCCCAAGGCCCCAAGGGACACGGGCGTATAGGGTGGGCGATAGATCGTGGTGCCGGTTTGCGGGATCGACTTCCCAGTCAATTCCGCCATCACAGCCATGCCCAACACGTTGCCGGTCTTGCCCTGATCGGTGGCCATGCCCAGCGTGGTGTAGCGTTTAAGATGCTCCACGGAGGTGAAGTTTTCCTGATGCGCCAGTTTCACATCCTTGACCGTCACATCGTTTTGCTGGTCGATCCACGCGCGGCCCTTGTCGGATTTCACATACCAATGCGGCGTGATCGCCACCGGGGCATCCTCGGCTTTCGGCAGGTCATAGCGCGCGCTGCCGTGGCCCAGATCGGCCACAACTTGCGCTGCCGCTTCGGCCCCGCCACGCAGGGCGGCATGGGTAGAAAGATCGCCCATCGCCGCCCCCACGGGGATCAGACCAGCCGGAGCATCGGATGCCGGCACAAAGGCCGCCAGATCATCGCGCCAAATGGGACGAGAGCGGTGGTGAGATGTCAGGCTGACATTGGGGTTCCAGCCGCCCGAGACGCCAAGCGCTTCGACGCGCAGGGTTTCCACCGCGCCTTTCGCGCTGCGCACCGTGATCTCGGTCAGGCCCAGACGACCCCGGCTGTCGATGACCTCGGCCCCTTGCAGATGACGGATACCCGCCAACAGCGGTCCACCACTGCGGGTATCGATCACCGCCACCACATCCACGCCCTTGACCTGTAGATCGGTGGCCGTGCGTAGGCCGTCGTCGTTGTTGGTGAACACAGCCACCCGCCGCCCCGCCGCCACGCCCCAGCGATTGGCATAGGCGCGCAAGGCTCCGGCCAGCATGATCCCCGGACGGTCGTTGTTTTCAAACGGAATGGGCCGCTCAATCGCACCTGCGGCAAGGATCGCGCGCTTGGTATAGATGCGCCACGCGGTCTGGCGCGGCTTGCCCGCCATCGGCACGGGCAAATGGTCGCTGACCCGTTCCACCGCGCCGTAAATGCCGTGGTCAAAGGCCCCGTAAACGGTGGTGCGCGGCATCATGCGCACATTCGGCAGGCTGGCCAGTTCGGCCACCACGCCCGCCGCCCAATCGGCCCCGGATTGATCCCCCACGCCCAGCGTTTCGGCGTTCAGCCGCCCGCCCATGCGGAAATCCTCATCGGCAAGGATCACGCGCAGACCGGCCCGCCCCGCCGTCAGCGCGGCCATCAGGCCAGATGGCCCCGCGCCGATGACCAGAAGATCGCAATGCAGAAAGCCCTTGTCGTAGTCGTCGGGGTCTTCTAGCCGGGACAGGCTGCCCAGACCCGCCGCGCGGCGGATGATCGGCTCATAGACCTTTTCCCAGAAGGCGGCGGGCCACATGAAGGTCTTGTAGTAAAAGCCAGCGGTGAAGAAGGTGTTGAAGCGGTCGTTGATCGCCATCGCATCGAACGACAGGCTGGGCCAGCGGTTCTGCGATTGCGCCACCAGGCCGTCGAACAGTTCGACCACCGTGGCGCGGGTGTTGGGTTCCTGCCGCGCGCCGCTGCGCAGTTCGACCAGCGCATTGGGTTCTTCGGACCCGGCAGAGATCGGGCCGCGCGGGCGGTGATACTTGAAGCTGCGTCCCATCAGACGCACGCCATTGGCCAGCAAAGCCGAGGCGAGCGTATCCCCGGCATGGCCGCTGTAGGTCACACCATCAAAGGTGAAGCGGAGCGATTTGGAACGGTCAATCTGACCGCCGCTGATGCGGTTGGTCTGGCTCATTTGCTACGTCCCCGGCTGCGGGCCACATCGCGGGCCAGTTCGACGCCCGTAATCTCATGCGTCACGGTGTTGCGCGTCACGACCAGCCAAGAGCGGTCGCCCTGTTCGTGATACCAAAGCTCGCGGTGCACCCCGGCAGGGTTGTCGCGCAGATAGACATAGTCGTGGAACGCCTCATTCCCTGCGGTCAGGCCATCGGGGCGGTCGATCAGGGCGGCATCGCCCAGATAGACGAACTCCTGCGCGTCGCGCGGGCCAAGGATGGGATGGTTGATGATCATCTGTGTCGCCCCTTCAATGCAGGTTCGGGCTCGCGCCTTGACCCTTTTCGTCGATCATCGCGCCGCGCAGGAAGCGATCAAAGCGGTAGGCCGTGGCGGTCTTGTGCGGCTCGTCTTTCGCCAGCAGATGCGCAAAGCACCACCCGCTGGCGGGGGTCGCCTTGAACCCGCCATAGCACCAGCCGCCGTTGAAATAGAGACCATCCACCGGCGTCTTGTCGATGATCGGGCTGCCGTCCATCGACATGTCCATGATCCCGCCCCAAGTGCGCAGCAGGCGGGCGCGGCCGATGGCGGGCATCAGGGCCATGCCGCCCTCGATCACATCCTCGATCACGGGAAGGTTGCCGCGCTGGGCGTAAGAGTTGTAGCCGTCGATGTCGCCGCCAAAGACCAGACCGCCCTTGTCGGATTGGCTGACATAGAAATGCCCCGCGCCAAAGGTCATCACGCCGTCGATCAGGGGTTTCAACCCCTCAGAAACAAAGGCTTGCAGCACATGGCTTTCGATGGGCAGGCGCATCCCGGCATAGGCCATGACCTTGGAGGATGATCCCGCCACTGCCACACCCACCTTTTTCGCGCCGATGAACCCGCGAGAGGTTTCGACGCCAAGGATACGGCCATTTTCGATCCGCATGCCGGTGACTTCGCAATTCTGGATCAGATCGACGCCGCGCATATCGGCCCCGCGCGCATAGCCCCATGCCACCGCGTCATGGCGCACCGTGCCACCGCGCCGCTGCATCAAAGCACCCTTGATCGGGAAGCGGGCATTGTCGAAGTTCAGCCAGGGATACATCGCGTAAACCTGATCGCGGTTCAGCAATTCGGCATCCGCGCCATGCAGCATCATCGCATTACCGCGCCGCGTGGCCGCATCCCGCGCGGCATCGGTGTGCAAGAGGTTGATGATCCCGCGCTGGCTGACCATGGCGTTGTAGTTGAAGTCCTGCTCCAGCCCTTCCCACAGTTTCAGCGAGAATTCGTAGAACGGCTCGTTCCCTGCGAGCAGATAGTTCGACCGGATGATCGTGGTGTTGCGCCCGACATTGCCGCCGCCGAGATAGCCTTTTTCCAGCACGGCGATCCGCGCCTGCCTGAATTCCTTGGCCAGATAATAGGCCGTGGCAAGGCCATGCCCGCCGCCGCCCACGATGATGTAATCATAGGCCTTTTGCGGTTCCGGGTCGCGCCAGGCCGGGGTCCAGCCCTTGTGGCCCGTCAGCGCCTCTTTCAAAATCCGCAGGGCGGAATAGCGCATGTTATCCTCCGTCGCTTCGCCGTTACATTAGTGCAGGGTGGCGGCATGTCACGGTGCCGTTTCCGCCAGCCACCCCGCACTTTCCGCTATGGGATCATAAGACTCGGTTTCGTGATCGGAAGCGGTGCCGAGGGCATCCTCGCGGTCTGGATCAGCGGTTCCGGCGTTCTGGATGCAGAGTGTTGTCGCGCCTGTGGGGTGAAGGCGGTGAGAAAAGGCCGCCCAACTCATCTTGGGGCGGCCTGCAAAGATGCCAGCACGAGCGCGTGTTTGGTCGACATTCGCTGCGGGAAGTCGCGGCGCTGTAAAGGCCGTGGGGTCGCCTCACCAGCAGCAGAAGCCGCCATCCACCAACAGATCAACGCCGGTCACGTAGCTGGCGGCGTCGGACAGAAGGAACACGGCAGGGCCGACCATTTCATCGACATGCGCCATGCGCTGCATCGGGGTTTGCTCTTCGAACAGTTTGGTCTGATGTACCATTTCGGGGCGGGTGTTCATCGGAGTGGCGGTATAGCCGGGGCTGATCGTGTTGACGCGGATGCCACGGCCGACCCATTCCATCGCCATCGACTTGGACATGTGGATCACGCCCGCCTTTGACGCGTTGTAATGACACTGTGACAGGCCCCGGTTGACGATCACCCCGGACATTGAGGCGATGTTGACGATAGACCCGCGCCCGTTTTTCAGCATCGCCCGCGCTTCGGCCTGACAGGACAGGAACACGCCCTTGAGGTTGATGTCCATCATGGTTTGGAACTGGGCTTCCTCCATCGCTTCTGCCGGGTTGGCGTTGGCGATGCCTGCGGCGTTCAGGGCCAGTGTGAGGGGGCCAAGATCGGCTTCGGTCTGCGCGACAGCCTCGGTCAACGCAGCACCCGAGGTGACATCTGCGGCGATTTGCAGGCTGCGCTGACCTGTGGCCGCGATGAACGCCGCAGTGCGGGCAAGGCCATCATCGGTGCGGCGGTCCAAAAGGGCCACATCCGCGCCGCATTGGGCCAGACCCATCGCGATGCGTTGCCCGATGCCGCTGCCCGCGCCCGTCACAAGGGCAACCCGCCCGGAAAGGTCAAAGAGTTTCGGCGCGTTTAAGGTGATCCCCGACATATCCATCGTTCCTGCGGTTAAAGTGTCGCCAATTCCATGATCGAGACGTCATTCGCGTCCTTGCGATCCAAGATACCGGCCTGTTTGCCCTGTGCCATCACCATGATGCGGTTGGACACGCCCAGCACCTCTTCAAGATCCGAACTCACCACGATGACTGACACGCCGCTGCGCGCAAGGTCCATGATCAGTTCGTAAATCGACGACCGTGCGCCCACGTCGATGCCGCGTGTGGGTTCGTCCAGCACCACAACGCGCGGATTGCGGGCCAGCCATTTGGCCAGCACCACCTTTTGCTGGTTGCCGCCAGAGAGTTCGCCCGCGTTCTGGTGGCCTTGGCCCTTGACGCCGAACTTCTGAATGAAGCCATCGGCAAAGGCGTTCAGACGGCGCGCCGTGATCCAGCCGCCCCGCGTCAGTTCCGGAAGATTGGCGTAGGCGATGTTTTCGGCGATGGAGTGATCCAGCACCACGCCTTGCAGCTTGCGATCCTCAGGGACCAAAACCATCCCGTTGCGGATGGCCTCGATGGGGGAGCGGGGGGTGATGTCCTGACCATCCAGCATGACAGTGCCGCGCGCAATCGGATCGGCCCCGGTGATGGCGCGCACAAGCTCGGTGCGTCCTGCCCCCATGAGACCCGCGATCCCGAACACCTCACCCTTTCGGACGGAAAAAGAGATGTCGCGGAAGGTGTTGGTGGGTGAGGTCAGGCCACGCACGTCAAGCGTCACCTCATCGCTGGGCGAAGGCACGGCGGGGAACATGCGGTCCAAGGACCGGCCCACCATCGACTCAACGATGGCCCTGACGGGCACATCACCCCGGTCAAACTCCTGCACCTTTGCCCCGTCGCGCATCACGATGATGCGGTCGGCGATCTGGCGGATTTCCTCCAGCCGGTGCGAGATATAGATGATCCCCACGCCATCGGCTTTCAGCCGTTCGATCTGGCGGAACAAAAGCTGGGTTTCATCGCCACCCAAGGCAGCGGTGGGTTCGTCAAGGATCAAGAGCCGCGCGTTCAGTGTCAGCGCCTTGGCGATTTCGATCAGTTGTTGGTTTGCGGTCGACAGCCCTTCAACAAGACGCGAGGGCGGGATGTCCAGACCAAGGCGTTTCAACCCGGCCTGCGCCCGGTCTTCCATTGCCTTGCGGTCGATCCGGCCGCCCTTCATCAGATAGCGCCCGACAAAGACGTTTTCCGCGATTGACAGTTGTGGGAGCAGTTTCAGTTCCTGATGGATCATGCCCACGCCGGCATCCATTGCCGCGCGGGGGCTGGCCGGGGCGTAGGACGCCCCAAGCCATGTCATGTCACCCGATGAGGGCTGGACGGTGCCGGAAATGACGTTCGAGACCGTCGATTTCCCGGCACCATTTTCGCCGAGCAGCGCCACAACCTCACCCGGAAAGATATCCAGATCGACACCATGCAGAACCTCGACCGATCCATAGGATTTGCGGATCGCACGCAGGGACAGAATGGGCGCGGGGGCGGTCATGGCAAAGGCTCTTTTGATTACGGGTGGTTGGCCACGAATTCAGCGGCGTTGTCACAGGTGGTCAACACCGCTTCGGACACCTGCTTTTCCGGCACCGTTTCACCATTGGCGACCGCAATGGCCGAGTCGACAGCCAGCACGCCCATGCGGCGGGTGGACTGGGTGGCGGTCACGACGAACGGGCCTTCGCACTTGGCGAGATATTCAAGGGCCGAGCCGTCACCGTCATAGCCGCCGATGATGACCTTGTCGGACAGGTTCGCCACGTCCACGGCCTTGGCCGCACCCATCGCGATGCCATCTGCCTGACCGAAGATCATGGTGATGTCGGGGTTGGCGGTCAGCATGTTCTGAGTGATGGCAAAGCCTTCGTCCGCCGACCAACGCTCGGTCCACTGCTGGTCCACCAGTTCGACGCCCGCGTTTTCGCCAATGGCTTTCATGCAGCCTTCGGTGCGGTCGATTTCCGGGGTGGTGCCTTTCTGGCCGTGGATGATGACCATTTTGCCTGCGCCGCCGGCGCGTTTGATGATCTCGCTGCACACTTGATAGGACGAATTCACGCCTTCGCCGCCGATGAAGGTATCGCCCGGCTCGCCTTCGGGGAAGCGGTCGACGTTGATGACGGGGATACCCGCCTCACGCGCCAGACGGGTGGGGACAGCGGCGGCTGCGGCCCCGGCGGGGATGTAGATAAAGGCGTCGATGCCTTGGGTCATCAGGTCTTGCACTTGGCTGACCTGCGTGGCGGTGTCGTTCTTGGCGTCAACGACGATGACCTCAATGCCCTTTTCCTTGCCGTAGTTTTCGACACCCAGCTTGATCTGGTTGAAGAAGTCGGCTTGCAGGTTCGGCACAGCGAGACCGATCTTTTTCACGCCCTCTGCCGAGGCGCCAACAGGCGACAGCAAGGCAGCGCAGGCCGTGGCGGCCATAAGAATTTTGTGCAGTTTCATTTGTTTCTCCTCCAACATGAAAATGGGGCTTGTGTCATTTTGTGAGCGGCCCCGCACCATTCGACGGGCAAAGTCACCCGCCGTCTTGCAAACCAGATGTCCTGTCCGGCATCTGGGACGTTCAGTCACTTCCGCTTGCGGAAGGTTTCTGCGGTGACAGCAAGGACGATCACCGCACCGATGACGACCTGCTGCATGAATGGGGACACGCTCAGCAGGTTCAAACCGTTGCGCAGCACTCCGATGATCAGCACGCCGATCACCGTGCCGCCGATGCCGCCCGTCCCACCCGAAAGTGAGGTGCCGCCGATGACCACCGCCGCGATGGCGTCCAACTCATAGCCGACACCGGATGATGGCTGCACCGAGTCCAAGCGCGCGCCCAGCACGATGCCAGAAACACCGGCCAGCACGCTGCAAACGACATAGACCATCACCGTCATCAAGGTGACGTTGATCCCTGCCAAGCGCGCGACCTCGGGGTTGCCACCGATGGCGTAAAGTGCGCGGCCGCCGTAACGGTAGCGCTGATAAAGCAGGCCCAGCACAAAAACGACCAGCATGAGCGCCACGGTCAGCGTCAGGAACCCGCCGTAGCGGATGATGGCTGACATGTTGAACCATGCCGGAAAGCCGATGATCTGCTGACCATTGGTGATCATGTTGGCAAGGCCGCGCGTGATCGACATCATCGCCAGCGTCGCAATAAAGGCGGGCACGTTGAAACGGGTGATCAATATCCCTGCGACAAGCCCGTTCAACGCCGCCGCCGCCAATGACGCCGGGATTGCGATGCCCATCGCCACCCCAAGCTCGACGTTCAGATAGCCCAAGACCATCATGGTCAGCGCCATGACCGACCCCACCGCAAGGTCGATGCCGCCGATCAGGATGACAAAGGTCATGCCCACGGCCATGATCCCCAGCACCGTGATCTGGTCGAGGATGTTCAGAAAATTGCGGACTGAGAAAAACGTATCCGTCGCCACCGTTAGAAACGCACAGAGCAGGATCAGGCCGATCAATGGCCCTGTCGCACCCTTCATCGATCCGAAAAGCGGCGAAGTGCCTTTGCTCGCCCCGGAACGCGACTGCGTCTGCATGTGGTCCTCTCCTTTAGCAACCGTCAGAGGCTCTACAAGAATAAATATTCACTGTCGGCTGTAAATTCGTAACGGACGGATTGGTCGGGTGTCAAGGCAAATCTGCGTTTCAGTAATCGCGGTAAATCAAAGTTTTTTGCTTGACTTGCTGTGAGGCCCTGCAATTAAATAGAATTGTGTATATTTATTCAAGCTAGGGGCGTCATGCAGCCGAACGATCTTGACCGTATCGCAAAGCAGATTCGCCGACGCGATCTGGAGGCTGTGTTTGAAGCCGGCGCAGGCCATATCGGCGGCGAAATGTCGGCCATCGACATTCTGACCGCGCTGTACTTCCGTGTGCTGCGCGTCTGGCCCGATCAGCCCAAACACCCGGAGCGGGACAGATTCGTGTTGTCAAAGGGCCATGTCGCCTTGGCGTTTTACGTCACCCTCGCCAAGCGCGGCTTCTTTCCCGAAGATGAGATCAAGACCTTCCTCAAGCCCTTGTCGCGCCTGAATGGCCATCCGAATTGCACCAAAGTGCCGGGGGTCGAAACCAACACTGGCCCCTTGGGGCATGGTCTGCCGGTGGCTGTCGGGATGGCCAAGGCGGCAAAGATCATGGGCGCGGATTATCACACCTATGTCCTGACCGGTGACGGTGAGATGCAAGAAGGTTCGAACTGGGAGGCGATAGCCTGTGCCGCGCAATTCGGGCTGGATAACCTGACGCTGATCATTGACCACAACCGTTTTCAGCAGGGTGCCGCGCTCAAGGACACCAACAACCTCGCGCCCTTTGGGTCCAAGCTGGCCGCCTTTGGCTGGGACGTGACCGAGATTGACGGCCATGACATGACGCAGATTGTCCCCGCGCTGGAAAAGCGCACGGGGCGACCGCATTGCGTGGTTGCCCATACGAACAAGGGGCAGGGCATTTCCTTTATGCAAGACACGGTCGATTGGCACCACAAAGTGCCCAATGCCGAGCAGTACAAGATCGCGCTTGCTGAATTGTCGGAGAGCCTGTGATGAACGCCCCCGCCAAATTGCACGATTGCCGCGATGCCTTTGTGGCTGTGCTGGAACGTCTGGCGGCTGAAAACCCGCGCATCGCCGCTGTCTGCAATGACTCGGTCGGGTCGTCCAAGCTGGGCGGGTTCAAGACCAAGTTTCCCGACCGTCTGGTGAATGTCGGCATCGCGGAACAGGCGATGGTCGGCGTGGGGGCGGGGCTGGCCAATGGCGGGATGCTGCCCTTTGTCTGCGGCGCGTCCTGCTTTCTGACGGGCCGCTCGCTGGAGCAGGTCAAGGCCGACATCGCCTATTCCAATGCCAATGTGAAGCTGATCGGAATCTCGTCGGGCATGGCTTATGGTGAGCTTGGCCCCACCCACCACTCCATCGAAGACTTCGCCTGGATGCGGGTTTTGCCGAACCTGCCGGTGATCGCGCCCTGTGATTCCATCGAGACTGCCGCCGCCGTGGAATGGGCGGCGACCTACGACGGGCCGGTGTTCCTGCGCCTGTCGCGCGTCGGCGTGCCGGACCTGCTGCCGGTTGGGCATGTGTTCCAGCCCGGCAAGGCGAACCTGCTGCGCGATGGCGATGCGGTCACGCTGATCGCCAATGGTACGCTGACCCATCGCATGATGAAGGCTGCCGACCTGCTGGCCGCTGAAGGCATTCGGGCGCGGGTGTTGAATATGGCCACTGTCCGTCCTGTGGATGTTGAAGCCGTGATTGCCGCCGCCCAAGATACAGGCGCGATTCTGACCGCCGAGGAACACTCCACCTTCGGCGGCCTTGGATCGGCGATTGCCGAGGTGGTGGTGGCCGAAGCCCCGGTGCCGATGAAAATCCTTGGCGTGCCGGGGGTCTTTGCGCCAACTGGATCGGCGGAATTCTTGCTGGATCATTTCAGCATGTCCCCCGCCGCGGTGGCAGAGGCGGCCAAAACCCTGATCGCCCGCAAACGCGCCTGACACCAATAGAGGTTCCGATGACCCGCGCCATCCTTGCCATCGATCAAGGCACCACGAATTCCAAGGCGGTGCTGGTCTCTGACGGCGGCGACATCCTGTCGCGCGGATCGGCCCCAGTGGGGATCGACCATCCGCAACCCGGTTGGGTGGAACAAGACCCACTGCGCGTCTGGGCCTCAGTCCAAGAGGCGATTGCCGAATGCTTGGCCGGGGCACAGGCGGAGATTCTTGGCATCGCCATTTCGAACCAACGTGAATCCGTCACCGTGTGGGATGCGGAAACTGGCGCGCCGCTTGGCCCCGTGGTCAGTTGGCAATGCCGCCGCACCGCGCCCGTTTGTGCGGAGTTGACAGCGGGAGGCCATGCGCCACGGGTGCAGGACCTGACCGGCCTGCCGATTGATCCGATGTTCCCCGGCCCCAAGATGAAATGGCTGCTGGACCGCGTGCCAGCGGGGCGCAAAGTGCGGCTTGGGACAATTGACGCTTGGTTGATCCATTGTCTGACGGCAGGTGTGGTGCATGCCTGCGATGCCTCGAACGCGGCACGCAGCCAGCTTTACGACTTGAACCGTCAGATCTGGAGCGATGAGCTCTGCGCCCTGTTCGGCGTCGACAAATCCTGTCTGCCTGCGGTGAAAGACAGCGCCTCGGTCTTTGGAATGACTCGTGGCGTCGCGGGTTTGGCCGATGGCATCCCCATCGCCGCTGCCATCGGTGACAGCCATGCCGCGCTGTTTGGCCACGGCGCGTTTGAACCTGGCGACGGCAAGGTGACCTTTGGCACCGGCTCATCCATCATGACCACCCTGCCGCAGTTCATTGCGCCACAGCAGGGCATCACGACCACGATCGCATGGGCGCTGAATGGCACCCCGACCTACGCGTTTGAGGGCAATATCCTCGTCTCCGCCTCGGCCCTGCCGTGGATGGTGGAGATGTTGGGACTGCCCGATGTGCAGGCGCTGACCGATCTTGCTGCAACCGCTGCGCCGGATGGGCCGGGGTTTGTGCCCGCCTTCGTGGGCCTTGGTGCGCCGCATTGGCAGGCCGATGCACGGGCGCTGTTTTGTGGGATCACCTTCAACACCACCCGTGCGCAGATGGCGCGGGCGGTGACAGATTCCATGGCGTTTCAGGTGCATGACGTCTTTGCCGTCATGTCCGCCCAATCGCCTGCGCCCCTGGGGAAACTCTACGCCGACGGTGGGCCAAGCAAGAATACCTTCCTGATGCAATGCGTCGCCGATACGCTGAACCATCCGGTGATCCAATGCGACGCACCAGAGGTTTCGGCGCT
>JAIYDR010000148.1 GCA_027487395.1 Rhodobacter sp.
GGTGACAGCGGCGCTGGATGGGGTGGTGGGACTTGCCTTGGGGCTTTTGCTGATCCCGGTGGCGACCAAGGTGATCGTGCCGGTCTTTGCGATGCTCAAGCGAGGATGAGGCGGGCAAATCCTGCACGCAGGAAACACTGACGCGCGTTGGTTCAAAGGGACGCTAGACGATCCAAATCCTGCGTACAGGATTTGCGGCGTTTCCTGCGTCAGGAAACGCTGGCGGAGGGTCTTGCATCCCCTCCGCCCGTTCCAGTCAGATAAGCGACTTCGCCACGGCGACGGTGTTTTCCGCCGTGATGCCGAATTCCTTGTACAGCCGGTCAATCGGGGCCGAGGCACCGAACGAGGACATGCCGACGAAGCCAGCCTTCGCCTCACGTCCCCGTTCGCCCAAAAGCCAACGGTCCCAGCCTTGGCGCACGCCCGCCTCAATCGCCACGCGGGCCGGACCGGGGGGCAGGACTTTGCGGCGGTACGCCTCATCCTGCTGGGCGAACAACTCCATCGACGGCATGGACACCACACGGGTGCCGATGCCTTCGGCCTCAAGCGCGTCTTTGGCCTTTAGGGCGATCTCCACCTCAGACCCCGTGGCGATCAGGATGACCTGACGCTTGGCCACTGACTCGGCCAGCACATAGGCCCCCTTGGCCACCATATTGGTGTTGGTGTGGGTCTTGCGGACGGCAGGCAGGTTCTGACGGGACAGCGCCAGCACGGTGGGCGTGGTTTTCTGGGTCAGCGCGATTTCCCAGGCCTCTGCCGTTTCCACCAGATCGGCGGGGCGGATCACGAGGGTGTTGGGTGTCGCCCGGCTGATCGCCAGATGTTCCACCGGCTGGTGGGTCGGGCCATCCTCGCCAAGACCGATGGAGTCATGCGTCATGACATAGACCACCGGGATGCCCATCAAGGCCGACAGGCGCATCGACGGGCGGGCATAGTCGGTAAAGCACATGAAGGTGCCGCCGTAAGGCCGCACACCGCCATGCAGCGCCATGCCGTTCATCGCCGCCGCCATGCCATGCTCACGAATGCCATAATAGACGTAGCGGCCCTTGCGATCTTCGGGTGTGAACACCCCCAGATCAGCAGTCTTGGTGTTGTTCGACCCCGTCAGGTCAGCCGAGCCGCCAAGCGTTTCGGTCATCACAGGGTTGACCGCCGCCAGCACTTTTTCGGAACTGGAACGGGTGGCGAGTTTTGGCAGCGTTTCCACCGCGGCTTTCTTCACGCCCCGGATCACGGCTGCGAGTTTTGCAGGCGCGTCGCCTGCGAAAATCCGCGCAAATTCTGCCTGTTTCGCGGGCGACAGCGCCGCCAGACGACCCGCCCAAGCAGCATGGGCTGCGGCACCGCGGGCACCCATCCCCTCCCACTGCGCCTTGATATCGGCGGGGATTTCAAACGGCGCGGCGGTCCAGCCATAGCCCGCTTTCGCCGCCGCCATTTGCGCGGCATCGGTCAGTGCGCCATGGCCCTTGGACGTGTCTTGGGCGGCATGGCCCAGCGCGATATGGGTCTTGCAGGCGATCATCGTCGGACGGTCCGATGCCTTGGCCGCGACCAGCGCGCGGTCGATATCCTCGGGGTCGTGCCCATCGCAGGACAAAACATTCCAGCCCGAGGCCGCAAAACGTGCCTTCTGGTCGGTGACATCGGCGATGGACACCTTGCCGTCGATGGTGATCCCGTTGTCATCCCAAAGCACGATCAGACGGGAGAGCTTCTGCTTGCCCGCCAGACCGATGGCCTCTTGGCTGACACCCTCCATCAAGCAACCGTCACCGGCGATGACATAGGTGTAATGGTCCATGATCTTGGACCCCCAGCGCGCGCGCAGGTTCTCTTCGGCGATGGCAAAGCCCACCGAATTGGCGATGCCTTGGCCCAAGGGGCCGGTGGTGGTCTCCACCCCAGCGACATGGCCATATTCCGGGTGGCCAGCCGTGATGGCGCCCCATTGGCGGAAGTTCTTGACCTGCTCCAGCGTCACATCGGCGTAGCCCGTGAGGTACAAAAGCGCATAGATCAGCATCGACCCATGACCCGCCGACAAGATGAAGCGGTCACGATTGGCCCAGCGCGGGGCGGCGGGATCGAAGTTCAGATGTTTCTCAAACAGAACGGTCGCCACATCGGCCATACCCATTGGCATCCCCGAATGGCCGGAATTTGCCGCAGCAACGGCATCAAGCGTCAAGGTGCGGATCGCGCAGGCGCGCATCCAGTGGTCCGGGTGGCGGGCGCGGAGCGTCTCAATGTCCAAGGCGGTGGTCCTGTCTTGCAGTTGAGGGATGTGGGGTGCATAGCAGCACAGACGGCAAGATCAAGCATCCAAACCCCGTCTTTGGCCGCAAAGGCATGGCCGGGACGGTGAGTTCGGGTAACATCGGCCGTCAGAAACGAAGCGAAGGCGGGGCGCGTTGATTCGCTCCGCTGGTTGAGGTTGCGACCAACCCGGTGAAACACCGGGACGGGCTTGGGAAGAAAAGCAGAAGATGCACAGCACGAACACGGGACAGGCCGGGATGATGGGCACAGACAACGGCATGCAAACTCTGGCAGATCTGGAGCGCAGGATATCTGCTGCCCTGACACGGATCAGCGACGGCGTGGCCGCCTTGCCTGTGGCGGCCGATCTGGCGGCAGAACCAAGTGCCGAACATCTGGCCGAACTGGACGCGATGCGCGCCGCCCTCGATGCCGAACGCGCCGCCCGGGCCGAGGTTCAGGCCGAGCTGGACGCCGCGACCACTGCGGCGGCTGCATCGGATGCAGCGCTGAGTGCCGCTGCAGGCAATTCAGGCCGTGCGGTCGATTTGCAAGATCAAGTGGACCGGTTGACCAAGCTGCTGGATGTGCAGGGTCTCGATCTTGTGCGCTTGCGCAAGACCGTGGGCACGCTGCGCGAAAGCCTGCAATCCTTGCGCGCGACTCAGGTGGCCACGCTGCCCGATACCGCCGCGATCAACCGCGCCCTCTTGGCCGAGGTGGACGCGATGCGCGCGGAGCGTCAGTCGGAAATGGTGGAACTGGATGAAATCATCGCTGAGCTGGATCCAATGTTGCCGCCCTTGACCAGCGCCGGGGAGGGCCGCGACAATGGCTGAGTTGAACATACAGATCGGCGGACGCGCCTTTACCGTTGCCTGTCAGGATGGCGAAGAGCATTTCCTGCAAGCCGCCGCCACCATGCTGGACCGCGAGGCGCAGCCTTTGGTGGCGCAGATGGGGCGCATCAC
Source organism: Rhodobacter sp. (assembly GCA_027487395.1). Classification (GTDB taxonomy): domain Bacteria; phylum Pseudomonadota; class Alphaproteobacteria; order Rhodobacterales; family Rhodobacteraceae; genus Paragemmobacter. The sequence continues at coordinate 3,249 of JAIYDR010000148.1, forward strand.
CGAAGCCAAGATGCTGCTGATGGCGGGTCTGTTGCTGGCCGACCGGACCGCCGCGATCGAGGATCAGTGCCGCCAGTTGCAGGGCAAGGTGGCCGAGTTGGAAGCGCGAGCAGGGGTGCGCGTCGAAGTGGCGGTGATTCCGCCCTTGGTGCAGGAAATCATGGCCGACATCGCCGCACGGTCTGAGGCTTTGGCCGCTGCGCTGGACGAAAAGCAGAACCCTGAGCGCGGTTGAAAACAGGCGGTTTTGCGGTATAGTTTTGCGGTATGTTTCACAGGGACAAACCGCCATGGCCGACCGTCGTTCTACCAGCCTGACGCTTGACCGAGAGTTGCTGGATCAGGCCAAGGAACTGGGCGTCAACATCTCGCGCGCCGCCGAGGCCGGGGTGTTGGCCGCCGTGAAAGCCGAACGCGCCCGCCGCTGGAAGATCGACAACGCCGAAGCGGTGGCGGCCTATAACAAGTGGATCGAGGAGAATGGGATTCCCAATCTTTCGGTCCGGTTGGTCTGATGGCCGATCAGTTTGATCTCTACCGTGATCCCCAAGGCGGACTGTTCCTTGTGCTGCAACACGAGGCCGTGGACACGCTCGACACCCGCATCTTTGCATCCTGCTTGCCTGCCAAAGCGGTTCCCATGGGGATGGAGCGTTTGGCGGTCCCGTTCTGGTTCGGGGAAGCCGAATACTGTGTGATGGTGAACCTGCTTGGCACGGCGCGCTTGGGGCGGATGGGCAGAAAGGTCGGCAGTCTGCCTGACTTGCGCGACAGAATCACCCGCGCCATTGACCTGATCTACTCGGGCAATTGAAACTTCAGCACCTGAAACGCAAAAGGCCCGCCATTCCCGGCGAGCCTTCATTATTCTGGGCCGCAGGATCAGCCGTTGGCTTCGCGGATCTTGTTGGCCGCGTCCTTGTCGAAGGTCACGCCCTTGGTTTCAAACAGCGTGTCCAACTCGCCCGAGAGCGCCATTTCGGTGACGATATCGCAGCCGCCGACGAATTCGCCTTTGACATAAAGCTGCGGGATGGTCGGCCAGTCCGAGAAATCCTTGATCCCCTGACGGATATCGGCATCAGCCAGCACGTTCACATCGGCGAAATTCACGCCCATGTAATTCAGCACCCCGGCCACGCGGGAGGAAAACCCGCATTGCGGCATCATCTTGGTGCCCTTCATGAACAGCACCACATCGTTCTTTTCGATCGTTTCGCGGATTTGATCCTGCGCGCTCATAGCTTTAGCCCTTTCATTCTGGCGCTTTGGTCGTCAGCGCCAGCGCATGGAGTTCCCCATGCGCGCCATCCATTTTGCCCTTCAGCGCGGCATAGACCGCCCGCTGTTGCTGCACCCGGTTCATCCCCTTGAAGCTGGGATCAATCACCTCGGCCGCGAAATGTGCGCCGTCATCGCCCTGCACCGAGATTTTGGCATTCGGGAAGCTCTCCCGGATCAGGTTTTCGATGTCGCGTGCTTCGATGGCCATAGGCGTCTCCGGTGCTTTGAAGCAAGATTTAGGCGCGTCGGGGCAAGGCCGCAAGGGTCAAAGACGGGCGGTGATCCGGGTCCAGTCGGCGCGCAGCAGGCCATAGAGCAGGACATCGACGTTGCGCCCGAGGGTTGGGCGATACCAATGGTCGCGCAGACGCCCTTCGAGCGTGTATCCGGCGCGGTCGTAAATCTTTTGCGCGCGCAGGTTTTCGCCGCTGGCATCGAGCCAAACCTTCTGTGCTCCAAGCTCTTGGAAGCCATAAGCAGTCAAGGTTTGCACAAAGCCCAACCCCTTGCCGCCCCCCACCTGATCCAAGGCCAGACGCCGCAACTCCACCCGTCCCGAAGGATCACCAATCTCGGCCCAGAGCGCATATCCCGCCGCCGTGCCATCCTCTTCCCAGATCAGCAGGCGATGCGCGGGGTCGGTGGCGTAGAATGCCAGACGCGACTCATCCTCATCTGTGATGTAGATCGCATAATCCGGGCGCTGCGCGAGCGACCGGATAAAGGCAAAATCCGCCGGGGTGGCGGGGCGCAGGGTCATGCCACGGCCTTGGCAAAGGCGCTGCGGTAAAGCTCCGACAGCGCGGCCAAGGGGGCGGTCTCGTTGCCGAAGCGGACAGCGTCGCCGCCGAAGTGACCCACGACGGCCACGGGCACGCCTGCGGCTTGACCAGCCGCAACCAGCGCCTCGGGGGTGGCAGTGGCGATCAGGTAGCGCGCCTGATCCTCACCAAACAGCGTCGGGATGTCGGCGGCCTCCAGCGTCAGGCCAAGAGCCGCGCCCTCGGCCATCTCGAACGCCGCCAAGGCCAGACCGCCATCACCCAAATCGGTGCAGGCGCGGATATGGGCGCGATGGGCGCGGATGAAATCGCCATTGGCTTTCTCGGCGGCCAGATCGACAGGCGGGGCATCACCAGCTTCGATCCCGAAGGCCTCGGCCAGCAATGCGCTTTGCCCCAAGTGGCCAGCGGTGGTCCCGACCAGCACCACAGCGTCGCCCGCCACAGGGCGACCGGCAATCAGATCGTCCAGCGTTTTCAAAATACCGACCGCGCCGATGGTGGGGGTGGGCATAATGCCTTTGCCATCGGTTTCGTTGTAAAGTGAGACGTTGCCCGACACGATGGGCATATCCAACGCCGCCACAGCCGCGCCGATGCCTTTGATGGCACCAACGAATTGGCCCATGATTTCGGGCTTTTCGGGGTTGCCGAAGTTCAGGTTGTCGGTCGTGGCCAGCGGCGTGGCACCAACGGCGGTCAGATTGCGATAGGCCTCAGCCACCGCCTGTTTGCCGCCCTCAAAGGGGTTGGCCTTCACATAGCGAGGCGTCACGTCCGAGGTAAAGGCCAGCGCCTTGCCCGTGCCATGCACCCGCACCACACCCGCCGCCGCACCGGGGGCGATGACGGTATCCGCGCCGACCATGCTGTCATACTGCTCCCACACCCAGGCCTTGTGGGCATAGCTTGGCGAACCGATCAGCGCCTTCAGCCCGGCAATCGCGCCGATGGCGGGCAGATCGCCCAAGGGGGCAGCCGCAGGCGTTTCCACCCACGGGCGGTCATATTCGGGGGCGCTGGAGGACAATTTCGACAGCGGCAGATCAGCTTTGATATCGTTACCATGCAGGATCAGGAAGCGATCTTCGGGGATCGTCTCGCCCACGATGGCGAAGTCGAGGTCCCATTTGACGAAGATCGCGCGGGCGACATCCTCAAGCTCCGGCTTCAACACCATCAGCATCCGTTCTTGGGATTCCGACAGCATCATCTCATAGGCCGTCATGCCGGTTTCGCGTTGCGGCACATCGTCAAGTTGCAGCTTGATCCCCAAACCGCCCTTGTCGCCCATTTCCACCGCCGAACAAGTCAGACCCGCAGCGCCCATGTCCTGAATGGAAATGACAGCACCCGAGGCCATCAGTTCCAAACACGCCTCCAGCAGGCGCTTTTCGGTGAAAGGGTCGCCGACCTGAACGGTGGGACGCTTTTCCTCGATCGTGTCGTCGAATTCGGCGCTGGCCATCGTCGCGCCGCCCACACCATCGCGGCCTGTCTTGGCCCCAAGATAGACGACGGGCATGCCCACACCTGAGGCCACAGAGTAGAAAATCTTGTCGGCATCGGCCAGACCTGCGGCAAAGGCATTCACCAGACAGTTGCCGTTATAGCTGCGGTGAAAGCGCACTTCGCCACCCACAGTCGGCACGCCAAAGGCATTGCCGTAACCGCCAACCCCTTCGACCACGCCCTTGACCAAATGCGACGTCTTGGGATGCGATGGTTCCCCAAAAGAAAGCGCATTCATCGCCGCAATGGGCCGCGCGCCCATGGTGAA
>JAIYDR010000377.1 GCA_027487395.1 Rhodobacter sp.
ATGGCGACAAAGTCTGGGGCGCTGCGGTCACGAGGGCGGGGCAGGTCCACGTCGAGCAAGCGCGGCGGGGCAGCGTTTTCTTTGGCCAGCACCAGCACACGGTCGGCCAGATGGATCGCCTCTTCCAGATCATGGGTGACAAGGATCATGGTCACGCCCTCCTCGCGCCAGATGCGGGCCAGTTCTTCCTGCATCGTCAGCTTGGTCATGGCGTCCAACGCGCCAAGGGGTTCATCGAGCAACAAGATTTCCGGCTGCACCGTCAGCGCCCGCGCTATCCCCACCCGCTGTGCCATGCCGCCCGACAATTGTCGGGGATAGGCCTCCTCAAACCCCGCCAGACCGACAAGGCGGATGTAATGCCGCGCCTTATCCTGCGCGCCGTTGCGGTCCAGACCCCGCACCTCCAGCCCGAAGGCCACGTTTTGCAGCACGGTCAACCAGGGCAGCAGGCGCGGTTCCTGAAAGATCACGGCGCGTTGTGACCCGATTCCCTGCACCGGCGCGCCGTCAATCCGCACCTCGCCCCGGTCGGGTTGTTCCAACCCGGCCAGCACCCGCAACAGCGTGGTCTTGCCGCAACCGGAAGGGCCGACAATCGCCAGCGCTTCGCCGCCCTTCACCGTCAGGTTCAGGCCGCGCAGCACCTCAAGCCGCTGGCCGTTGAGGGAGAAGGATTTGGAGAGGTCACGCACCGTGACCTCTCCTTTCCGGATGATGGGTTCTGCCAAAGCCATCGCCCCGATCCGTCAGTTCGTCGCTGGGGCATCGCCCGTGGTGTAAAGGATGTCCTTGGCCACCAATTGGCCCGGCTTCACCGTGCCTTCCCGTTCCAGAACGTCGATCCAGAACTGGATGTCACGCTCCACCGCCAGACCACCTGCGCGCACGCCGTAACCGGCAAAGTATTGTGCAACATCAGGGTTTTCGTCGCGTTCAGCGAGGACTTTGGCAAAGATTGCCTTGGTTTCCTCGGGGTTCTCGCGCGCATAGTCCAGCGCCTTGGCAGCACCATCGACAAAGGCCTTTGCCTCCGTGGGGTGGGCGTCGATCCAATCGCGGCGCAGCACGACAAAGCCGCCCGCGATGTCGCCGATGATGTCGGTGTCATCAAACACGGCCCGCAGACCGCCCGTCTGACGTGCCGCCCCTTCAAAGGTGGTCTGCCAATAGCCAAAGGCCGAGATGTCCACCTGATTGGACCGCAGCACCTGTTCCAGTTGCGGACCCGGCACCACGACCAGATTGGCGGCGTCCTTCGGCAGACCCTTCTGGTGCAGCGCCTCACGCACCACATAATCCAGATGCGCGCCAAGGGTGTTCACGGCGATGGTCTTGCCTGCGATATCCTCGATCGTCTTGATCGGGCTGTCTTCCAGCACATAGAAGATCGACTGCGCCTCGTCGTTGATGCCGTTGGACGGGTAGGCCGCGACAAAATCATTGCCGGCGGCGATGGAGTTCAGCACGGCAGCGGTGGCCGCCGATCCAAGCTCTACACTGCCGCCCGCCAAGGCGACCAGTGAGGCTGGGCCACCTTGGGCATAGCCGACGTTTTCCAGCGTGATGCCGGTGCCATCGTAATGGCCCAGTTCAGCCGCCAGTTCATGGGCGTTCAGGCCGCCTTGGCTGGCCAGATAGCGGATCGTCACATCGGCGGATGCGGCGGTGGCAAGACCCAGACTTACGGCAGTGGTCAGGGAAAGGGTGCGGAAAAGCGAAGTCATCGTGAGGTTTCCTTGTCAGTGTTTAAAGAGGAGGAGGGGGGAGAGGTCAGTTCGCCACGGCCCAGCGGCACAGGCGGTTTTGCAGCGTGACCAGCGCGTAGTTGGCGGCAAGGCCAAGCAGCGCCAGCAGGAAGATCGCCGCGAACATCAGCGGGATCTGGAAATTGTACTGGGCGTTCATCACCTGAAAGCCCAAGCCCTTGTTCGCGCCGATCATCTCGGCCGCGATCAACAGCAGCAGCGCCGTGGTGGCCGACAGACGCAACCCGACAAAGATCGACGGGACCGAGGCTGGCAGAACCACCCGCAAGAACACCGTCTTGCGATCCGCGCCATAGGTGCGGGCCATCTCGATCAGCTTGCGGTCCACTTCCTTGACCCCGCCGATGGTGGCCAAAAGCACCGGAAACAGCGTTGCCCAGAAGATCACAAAGACCTTTGACGCCTCACCCAAACCCAAAAGCAGGATGAACACCGGATAAAGCGCAAGGGCCGAGGTTTGGCGGAAGAATTGCAGGATCGGGTCCAGCGCCTGTTCCACCGCGCGGATTTGGCCCATGAACAGGCCCAGCGGGATGCCCAGCCCCACAGCAGCGGCAAAGGCGAGGCCGGAGCGTTGCAGACTGATGGCGATGTCATCGAGGATGGCACCCGTGGCCAACGCCTTCCACAGCGCCACGGCAATCAGGTCCAGCGGCGGGAACACGGTCGCATTGATCCACCCTGTCGTGCTGCCGACCTGCCACAGGGCCAGAAAGCCCAGCAGCAGACCATAGCGCGACAGCCCGTTGCGCAGCCCCTGCCCGGCCTTTTGCGCAAGCCCGGTCAGCGATGGCGCGTTCAGCGGCGTATCCAATGATTGCAGCGTCATGGCCGTCACTCCGCCGCGTGGCGCTCGCTGCGGGCGGCAGCGTGGCGGTTGGTGGGGAAAGGCAGCCCAAGATTTTCGCGCAGGGTTTGGCCTTCATATTCCGTGCGGAACAGACCCCGGCGCTGCAATTCCGGGATCACGAGGTCCACGAAATCGGTCAACCCGGTCGGCAGCCACGGCGGCAGGATGTTGAACCCGTCCGCCGCCTCATTCTCGAACCACTCTTGCAGGGTATCGACGATGGTTTCCGGCGTGCCGACGATGGTGAAATGCCCACGGGCCGAGGCAATCCACTGATAAAGCTGGCGGATGGTGAAACTGTTGTCATCAGCAATCTGGCGGATCAGCGCTTGGCGCGACTTCATCCCCTCGGTTGGCGGGGCAGGCGGCAGGGGGCCGTCCAGATCATAGCCTTTCAGGTCCAAAGTGCCGCCGGTCAGACCGTTCAGCAGGGAAATCCCATCCTCGGGCAGGATCAGGCTGGTCAGTTGGTCATACTTCGCCCGCGCTTCCTCCAAAGTCCGGCCCACGAAAGGCGACACACCCGGCATCACAAGGATATGCGACGGATCACGCCCCAGCCCCTGCGCGCGGGCTTTGATGTGGCGATAGAATTCCTGCGCCGTGTCCAGCCGTTGATGCGCGGTAAAGATCACCTCTGCCGTCGCCGCCGCCAGACCGCGCCCATCCTCGGACTGGCCCGCCTGCACGATCACCGGATGGCCTTGGCGCGACCGCGAGACGTTCAGCGGTCCCTTCACCTTGAAATGCGCGCCGTGATGGTTTGTCAGGTGCAGCTTGCCCTCATGGAAGAACTGCCCCGTCGCCTTGTCGCGCAGGAAGACATCATCCTCAAAGCTGTCCCACAGCTTTTTCACCACATCGACATGTTCCGCCGCGCGGGCATAGCGGACGGCATGGGGGTGCTGCTGGTCCAGATTGAAGTTCTGCGCCGCCGCTTCAGTCGCGGTCGTCACCACGTTCCAGCCCGCCCGACCATCCGAGATCAGGTCCAGCGAGGCGAACTTGCGCGCCACAGTGTAAGGCTCTTCGTAAGTGGTCGAGGATGTCGCGATGAACCCGATATTCTTGGTCAGGGGCGCAAGGGCAGAGAACAGTGTGACAGGCTCAAACCCCGCCACCTTGGCATTGCCACCTTCCATCCCGCCGCCAAAGCTGACGGCCAGACCATCGGCGAGGAAATAGGCATCAAACAGCCCGCGCTCTGCCTCCTGCGCCAAGGCAACATGAAAGGCAAAGCTGGTCGCTCCATCGGCGGGGCTGTCGGGGTGACGCCATGCGGCGACATGCTGGCCGCCACCGGGAAGGAAGGCACCAAGGCGGATTTTGCGGGTCATCGGAATATCCTTTCGATCGGCAAGAGGGGGCCATGCGCCGCCCGCAGAGGCGACGGTCATTGGCATGTCAACAGGGGTTGGGTTCAGGCGGAGCGGACGGTCGTCACCGCCCGCCGCGTGAACCACGGCGACAGTTGGTCCACCGCGCGGTCCAGACGATCCAGCAGCGCCGGGGAAGTGGGCTGTCCTTCGCTGAAATCGCGATCAGCGGCATAGACGCCGGTCGCAAGGGTTTGCGCCTCGAAGAAGCCGAAAAGCGGACGCAGTTGGTGTTCGATCATCAGCGCGTGACGGTCGCCGCCACCTGTCGCCGCCAGCAGAACAGGTTTGCCCTGCAAAGCCAGCGGATCGAACAAGTCGATCAGGTGCTTGAACAGCCCCGTGTAACTGCCTTTGTAGGTGGGGCTTGCCACGATCAGTGCATCGGCGCTCAAGATCACCTCCAGCGCCGAACGGGCGGGCGGGCCGAGGTCCTCGATCCGCCGTGCGATGCCAAGCGACGGCCCGAAATCCGCCAGATCGAAGACCGCCCCCACAGCCTCGAACTGGCTGGCGGCAGTGGCGACGGCGGTCTGGACCAGAGCGCGCGTCTTGGACGGGCGGTCAAGGTTTCCGGAAAGTCCGATGATGGTGCGGGTCATGGGTCAAGCCTTATCTCGATTCCTTTTGTCGTGATTAATCTTGTCACTGAATCCGCGTCCCGACCATTCTAAAGGGCGCGACGAAACGAGAAGAAACGACCATCTCGCAAGGCGTTGGAAAGAGCGTGGTTCTCCATGGCCCTTTTGCCTGCGCAGAAAAAGGACATTCCCGCAGTACCGATACAAGGCGCTGAGAGGCTCAATTGGAACCTCGCAGGGATTTGTCTGACGAAGGCTTGCCCGTGCTGTTGGCACTCTGAACCCCGTTCGGACCAGAGCGCAGAGGGTGCACGTCCATGATAGGGACCTGACCTATTGCGGGCGTTCTTCAGGACGCGCGGGCGTACCGCAATCGAGACGCCGCAGACATGGCATCAGCCGACCAATCGCCAGAAAATCATCGCCCCCCTTGCCACGCGGGGGCCATCCCTAAAGGGTTCAGGCCTAATGGCGACTGAAGCGCCGCCCGCAGGCGAACTAGTTCCGCGGCTCGACCCTGATCGGCAGACTGGTCTTGGTGTCGAACCCCTATTGCCGTCTGGGGATGCCAATCTGGTCGAATGTCTGCTCCAGCCTCAGGTTGAAAAACGCGCGGATCGTCTTGGATCGCAGGTTGATACCGACACTCAGGGGCTTGAATTCGGCCATGCGTTTGTAGATCCGGAAGGGCAGCCCCAGTTGATGACGGGTTCACCCCTGCACAAGGCCAGCGATGTCGCCGCCTGCGATCTGGAATACTGTCCTCGCCGCTTCAGACGGGCGCCTCCCAGAGTTCGATATAGACATGGGCCTCGTCATCGGCCGGCGCGAGCGCGGTGCCGAAATAGACCGCCCCTCCGAGCGCAGCATGGGGTCCCGGCGGGACCTCAAGCGTGGCGCGGGTTCGGCCGTGAAAGGCGCCATCGGGTTGGCGGACCATGCGGCCTGCATTGGTGACCATGACGGGGGTCCCGTCCGTCAATTGCAGACAATAACGCGCTTCGATCGCATAGGAGCCATCGGGCAAGAGATGGGCGAAATCGGCGCCGCCGGGCAGGATGCGGGCGGTCCAGCCCTTGCCCTGCGCGGCGCCGCCCGTGATCGGGAACATGGCGCGGGTGCTGCCCTCTGTCGTGGGGAATTCCAGGGCGGGGCCGATGTCGGCGCGGATCACGATGGCCTTACGCAAGTCGGGTTGGCCAAGTGTGTGGCTTGCGCCGAGGGTTGTCATGTCAAAGCTCATGCGTGATCACCCCGTCGCAAACCGCCATGCAAACCGCAAGCGCGGCGATGTCATCCACCGGGGTTGCCTCGATATCCCCCGACAAGAGCACCAGATCGGCCAGCATGCCGGGTAAAAGCCTGCCGGTGTCCTGTTCCAGAAAGCCGGCATAGGCCCCGTTGCAGGTGAAGGCCGCCAAGACCTGATGCAGCGGCAGGCGCTGATCGGGCAGGCCGGGCAGATGCGGCTGGCGGGTCAGTGCGGTCTGGATGCCCAAAAGCGGGTCGACCGGCACGATGGGCCAATCCGAGGAGAAGGCGACCACGGCCCCGCTTTCGGCCAGCGCGCGCCAGGCATAGGCCGTTTGCGCCCGCTTGGGGCCAATGCTGCGTGTGGTCGGGCTTTCCCCTTGCGGCGCATGCAGGGGTTGGAACGAAGCGATCACGCCCAAGTCGGCAAAGCGGGGAATGTCGGCGGGGTCGATCATTTCGATATGTTCGATGCGGTGGCGGCTGTCGCGTTTGCCATTGGCCTTTTGTGCGGCCTCATACCCGTCAAGCGTGATGCGCACCGCCGCATCACCAATCGCATGGACGGCGATTTGCAGCCCCCGGCGGTCGATCTCGATGGCGGCTTTTGCAAAACTGGCGGCATCAAAAATCGGATCACCGCGCAGGCCGGGCTTGTCGGCGTAAACCTCCAGCATCGCGGCCGTGCCGCTTTCGATCACCCCATCGACAAAGATCTTGACCCGCCCACAGGTGATTTTGCCGGTGAAATCCGCCGTCATCGCCGAGGCGCGATCCAACTCGGACAGTGCCATTTCGCGCGTCAGATGGAAGGGGACCGAGACCCTTGCCGTCAGCCCACCCTCTGCCTCGACCTTGCTCAGCAGTTCCAGCAGATGTCGATTTCCATCCATGTTGTGCATCGAGGTGATGCCCTTGGCGGCGGTAAAGCGCAGGCCCCGTTTCAGGACCTCGATATCCTCGCGCCATTCCTTTTCGCTGGGCGGCAGCGGCGGCTCGATGCCCGACATGCCAAGCATTTCGCGCCCACCCGTTGTGCGCAGTTCCAAAACCGGCAGCAGGGCGAATTTTTCGCGCAGTTCACCCGTGGCCAGACCGTCAGAGCCGATCACGACCTCGTTGCCCAGGGGCAGCGCGCGGCCATGCAAGAGGCCGGCCGCCTTCAGCGCGGCTGTATTGGCGAAGAGGGTGTGAAAGTCATAGGTCATGACCGCAAGCGGTTTGTCGGGGCACATCTGGTCCAAGACATGCCGGTCAAGGCTTATCCCGGGGCCGAGGATTTCATAATCCGCCCCTTGGGCGAACAAAAGTCCGGCCTCTGGATTGGCCGCGGCAAAGGTCTGAACGGCGGCCTTCATCGCGTCAAAGCCTTTCGTCTGGGTCAGTTGCAAAAGCGTCTGGCCATAGGCACCAGAAAAAAGGTGCAGGTGGCTTTCGACAAAGCCCGGCATCAAGGTCCCGCCCTGCGCGTCGACGATCCGGGTCTGGGGCCCTGCCAGCGCGCGGATCTCTGCTTCGGGTCCCACGGCCAGAATGCGGTTACCCGCCACGGCCAGCGCTTCTGACCGGGCGGGCGTGCCCATGGTCAGAACCTTGGCATTCACGAAGATCATCGAGGCGATCATTGGGCGGGTCCTTTGCGAAGGGGGAATTGCGCGCTGGCAGGGTCAAACACCAGATCAACCAGGGGCAGGATCCGGGCGCGCAGCATGGCCTCATGATCGGCCAGAGTCTGGGTCTCATCGGTGATCAGCCGCAGAAAACAGGGCACCCAGACGTCGTGAAAGAGTTGCGCCAGATAGGCCGGATCACCCACCGCCCCCGAACGCATGCGCAGGTCCATCCCGGCAAAGAATTCTGCCACCACCACAACAAGCGCTTGGCTGACTTCGGAATACTGCCGCGAAAACTCGGTCTCAGGGCGCCGGATCGTCGCGGCTTCGGCATAGCGCCAGACCCTTTTGCCCGCGATGTCCAGCGTGCGGTCCGACACGCGCAGAAACAGGGTCAGGATCAATTCGGCCATCGTGCGTCCGGCCTGCCAATGCAGATCACGATCGCCCTCGCGGGCCTGCAGGGTCCCCTCCGAGATCAGTGCAATCAGGATACCGTCCTTTGATCCAAAATAGTTGAACACGGTGGGCGATGAAATCCCGACGGCGGCGGCGATGTCGGTCATCGTCGTCGCGTCGATGCCGTTGCGGGCGAAAAGATCGCGGGCAACCGCGATGATCTCATCACGCCGTTTGGCCTTTTTGCGGTCGCGCAGACCCGGTTCGCCCGGAACGTTGCCTGAAAAGCTGTCAGAGACGAGGTTGGCCATGGGCGTTTCCTGCAGAAAACTTGTGTCGATAAAAATTTTGATTGACTAAAGATATTTTGTCAATACGTCTAGTCTCAGTTCGGGACGCGACAGGGCCATGCTGGAAATTCAGACTCTCTCCAAACGGTTCGGCCATGGTGACAGTGCGGTAACCGCGTTGCATGAGGTCAGCTTTTCCATTGCGGAGGGTGAGTTCTTTACCCTTCTTGGCCCTTCGGGCTGCGGAAAGACCACGCTTTTGCGGATGATCGCTGGGTTCGAGCCGCCCAGCAGCGGGGCCTTGATGCTGGAGGGGCGGGATATCGCAGGGCTTGCGCCGAACCAGCGCCCCGTCAACACGGTGTTTCAGAATTACGCGCTGTTTCCGCATATGACGGTGGCGCAAAACGTGGGCTTTGCGCTGGAGGCGCAGGGCCGGCCGCGCGCCGAGGTCGCGGCGCGGGTTGATGAGATGTTGGCCTTGGTCCAGATGGCGCATCTGCGCGACCGGAAAAGCGGTGCGCTTTCGGGCGGTCAGCAACAGCGGGTGGCTTTGGCGCGCGCGCTGGCCCCCAAACCCCGTATTCTTTTGCTGGATGAACCGCTTTCCG
>JAIYDR010000099.1 GCA_027487395.1 Rhodobacter sp.
ATGACCTACACCAATGCGATGGGCATGCTGCGTGAGCAGACGCCGATTGCCGACATGAACACCCAGTTGCAGACCGTTTGCAACACGGCACGCACGTCGAACGTGGTGGTCTATACAATTGCCTTTGAGGCCACGACCAACGGCCAGACCCAGCTGCGCAACTGCGCCACCACAACTTCGCGCTACTACATCGCCAGCACGACCACGATTTCACAGGTATTTGCCTCGATCGCCGGCAATATCTCAAAACTGAAGTTGACCCAATGACACGCATCCGGACCAAACTTGCCGCGTTGTGGAAAGACGAACGGGGCTCTGCCGCGGTCGAATTCGTGACCTTGTTCCCGCTCGTTTTCGCGATGTTCTTCGTTTCCTTCGAGTCGGGTTACATGGTGCTGCGCTCTGCGATGCTGGAACGCTCGCTGGATATGACCGTGCGGGACTTGCGGCTGGGCAACATGAAGAACCCGACCGTGGAATACCTGCAACAGCGTCTGTGCAGCCGCACCGACATGTTCGAGGATTGCGAACGGTCGCTGACCATCGAACTGACGCGGGTGAACGCCAGCTTCAACAACCTGCCCGACGCCACGGCGGTCTGCCAGCGCCGCTCGGTCGAGATTCAGGCAGGCATGCAGTCGAACACGGTCAGCACAGGGCAAGAGAACGAGTTGATGGTCGTGCGCGCCTGTCTGGTCGTGGATTCGTTGTTTGCTTACTCCTTCATGGGCGTGGACATCGCAATGGCAGATGAGAACGGAACCTATGCGCTGCTGGCCACCTCTGCCTTTGTCAACGAACCGAATTGAGGGGTATGTGATGTTGCAAACCAGTATCGCCCGGTTGCTGCGGCACCTATCCCGCTCACGCTTTGCTCGCGACACGCGCGGCACAGTCGTGATCGACACCCTATCAGCTATCCTGCTCATGAGCCTTGGTGCATCGGCCTTTTTTGCCTTCTGGGAGGCATATCAGGTCCAGAACCGGGTACAGAAAGCGACCTATACCGTCTCTGACCTTATTTCGCGCCAGAGGGGAACGACGCTCACACGCGGCTTTCTGGACGGGATGGAACGGACAGCAGAATTCCTGATGATGGATGACCAAAATGCCATCATGCGCGTCAGTCAAGTGCGCCGCACAGCGGGGACCGCCACCACCGCAACAGGATTGACCGTTGATTGGTCCTATTCTCCCTGCGGTGCCAGGACGGCAATCACCACTGCGACCATCAACACCATCCGCAGCAAGCTGCCGCTCATCGACCTTGGCGCTGCGCTGGTGGTGGTTGAGTTCGACGTGGGCTATGATGCGGGCATGTCTGAGATCGGCTTTGGCCAGATGAACTTTACCGGGTTCCTGTCGTCCTTGCCGCGCTTTGAGCAGCAGTTCAGCTTGACCGGCTCCGGCACGACGACCTGTTTGTAACCGCCGCGCTGCCCTGTGCAGGCCCGCACAACAATCGCGCGGGGGATGGGCATTGCTGCAACGGGGATGGTGCCCTACCTAAGGGGCAACACAGTCACCGGAGCCCGCCATGTCCATCCGCCCCGTCCGCGAAGAACGCGCCGCCCAACCCACCTATGAGGGCGCAGGCGTGCATCTGCACCGCGCCTTTGGCTTTCACGACCCGTCCGAGTTGGACCCGTTCCTGCTGTTTGACGATTTCCGCAACGAAGACCCGCGCGACTATCTGCGCGGCTTCCCGTGGCATCCGCATCGCGGGATCGAGACGATCACCTATGTCTTGGCGGGCGCGGTGGAGCATGGCGACAGCCTTGGCAACACCGGCACCCTGCGCGGTGGTGATGTGCAGTGGATGACGGCGGGGTCAGGTATCCTGCATCAGGAAATGCCACGCGGCAATGCCAAGGGGCAGATGCACGGCTTTCAGCTTTGGGCCAACCTGCCCGCCGATCTGAAGATGACAACGCCGCGCTATCAGGACGTCAAGGGCAAGGACATCCCCGAATTGCTGGAAGATGACGGCACGGTCATCAAGGTCATCGTGGGGTCTTTTGGGGGCAAGACCGGCCCGGTCGATGGCATCGCCGCCGATCCGCAGTATCTGGACATCTACGTCCCGCCGAACCGCCGCAAGTCGTTCAAGGTCGACACCTATCGCCGCGCGTTTGCCTATATCTTTGACGGCAAAGGCACCTTCCGCGATGCCAGCCGCCCGCAAGGCGTGCTTTTGGAAAAGGAAGTAAACGGCGAAGAGGTCAACATTCGCGACCTGTCGGGTGACCGTACCTTGGTCAAGTTCGGCACCGGGGATGAGGTGACGGTGACCGCCGGTCCTGATGGCATCCGGTTCCTTCTGATCTCGGGCGCGCCGATTCAGGAACCCGTGGCATGGCACGGCCCCATCGTGATGAACACGCAGGCCGAAATCCGCCAAGCCATGGCCGATCTGAAGAACGGCACCTTCATCAAGCCGGCCCACTGACGCGCGACGGTTGTGCCCTGCGGTCTCAGGGTTTAGGTTTGAACGGGTGGGATTATCCCACCCGTTTTCGTTGCAGGTTGTGCCGATGCCCCTTCGCGCTCTCCTTTTGCTCCTATTGCTTGCGGCCTGCATTCCCCTGCCTGACCTTGGCACCCCACCCCCACCCGCAGGACCGCCGCCTGCACTGCTGCCGCTAGATCAAGTGCTGTCCGCCCCCCTGCCCACTGCAAGCGTTGCCAGCGGCGCCGCCCTTGCCGCGCGCGGCGAGGCGCTGAAGGTCGAGGCGCAGGCCCAACCGTGACACTTGGCCCCTCGGCGCTAATTGCAAGGCGCGCGGCAAACCGCTAACAGGGCGGCGGATTTGCCCGGCCACAGTGGTCACAAAGGAGTTGCCAATGCTTGCACCGCTGCGTCTTGGTCTTGCTGGTCTGGGCACTGTAGGTGTGGGGGTGGTGCACATCGTGCAGCGCCATGCCGATCTGATAGCCGCGCGTGCGGGTCGTCCGGTGGTGATCACCGCCGTCTCTGCCCGTGATCGCAGCAAGAATCGCGACGCTGACCTAAGCGGTTATGCCTGGGAGAACGATCCCGTCGCCTTGGCCACCCGCGACGATGTGGACGTGTTCATCGAGGTGATGGGCGGCCATGACGGCCCCGCCAAAGCCGCAACCGAGGCGGCACTTGCCGCAGGCAAGGATGTTGTCACCGCCAATAAGGCACTTTTGGCCCACCACGGCCACGCCTTGGCCCTTGCCGCCGAAGCCGCGGGCCGGGTGATCCGGTTTGAGGCC
>JAIYDR010000406.1 GCA_027487395.1 Rhodobacter sp.
GCCGCCTCTTCCACCGAGGAGTCGAACCGGTTCAGGATTGCCAGCATCACAAGGAAGGCAAAGGGGAAAGTATAGGACACATGGGTGGCAAAGGCGGTTGAGAACCAGTGGCGCTCGATCCCGATGACGTTGTTGGACAGAAGCGAGACGCCCAGCCCCGTCAGCACGCCCGGCACCATCATGCCCAGCACGATCAGGTAGAAGACGATACCCGATCCCTTGAATTTGCGCCGGAACGCTTGCGCCGACATCACACCCAGCACGGTTGAGACGATCATCGTCATCCCGGCCAGCAACAGCGAGCGCACCAGCGCCTCGCCAAATGGCAAGGGGGCGATGCGCGAGGGCGGGGTCAGGCCGAAGATATGGCGATACCAATAGGTGGACCATTCGATGATCGGGAATTGCGGTCCGCCCTCTGGCCCCTGCTGGAACGAGATGATCGTCAGCACCACAAAGGGACCATAGAGGAACAGGATGAACAGCGCGACATAGACGGCAAGGGCGGGTTTGAGGATCCGTGATTCCATGGCTCAAAGCTCCCGCTTCAGATCGACGATGCGCAGGAAGCCCGCGATGACGATGCCCATCACAACCGTCAGGATCACGCCCACGACCGAGGCCATGGCCCATTTCAACGAGCCGACTTGGGTGACGATGATGTTGCCAAGAAGGTTGACCTTGCGGCCCGACAAGGCACCCGAGGTGGCGAATTCGCCCAAGACCATGACCGACACGAAGATCGCGCCCACGATCACACCCGGCAGTGACAGCGGAAAGATGATCTTCCAGAAGATGCGCCCAAAGCTTGCACCCAGATCGCGCGCCGCCTCGATGATGTTGCGGTCAATGCGACCCAGCATAAAGGCGATGGGGCCGACCATGAACACGCAATAAATCTGGGTCATGCCGATGATGACCGAAAGTTCCGTGAACAGCAGCACCTCGATCGGTTGCTGGATAATGCCGACCTTCATCAAAACGATGTTGATCGCGCCCTCTTTGCCCAGCATCGGTCGCCATGCCAGCACCCGGATCAGGAAGGAAGTCCAGAACGGGATGACACAGACCACCAAAAGGATCGTGGACAAAGTCTTGGACTTGATGAACAGCCCCACGAACAGCGCCGTTGGATAGCCCACGATAAAGGTGGTGGTCAAAACAATCAGCCAGATCCGCACCGTCGTCCAAAGTGCCCCCGTATAGGTGTCAGAAGAGAAGAACTGCTTCCAGCTTGCCAAAGTCGGGTCGGAGGAGATGTTAAAGGTCGTCTGGGTCCAGAAAGAGACATAGACGATCATCAGGATCGGCAGCACCAGAAACAGGCACATCCAGATGATGCCCGGCGCCAGCAGCCAGCGCGTGGTGTTGGATTGCCGTTTCTGGATCGAAGGAGTGGAAGACATCAGCGCACCTCACGGCCAAAAACGATGGCCTGTTCGGGGTTCCACGTCAGCAGGTAGTCCTGCCGGGGTTCGAATTCTTGCGGCGCACCCAAGGACAGGTGGTGTTCCATCTCGATCACATGGCCATCGCCAGCGTCAAAGAAGTTCATCACCGCCGAGCCAAGGTATTCCGACGCGATAAAGGTCGCGCGCAGCGACGGGCCTGCTGTGGCGGTGCCCACCGGGACGGCCTGCATCCGGTCATAGCGCACGGCATAGACGTCGCGGTCGCCTTTGACGGCGGCGGGAACAGGGACGGCACCGAAAGCACCGGTGAAGATGCCGGCGTTAAGTTTGCCGTCGAACAGATTGAAGCGGTTCAGGTAATGCGCCACATCGGGCGAGGCGGGATGGTCGTAAACCTGCCCCGGCGCGCCGATCTGGATGATCCGACCACGATCCAGCACGACCACACGGTCGCCCATGGCCAAGGCCTCGGTCTCGCTGCCGGTGACATGCACAAAGGTCACGCCCAAACGTTCCCGAATTGCCCTCAATTCGTTCCGCATACGCCCCCGCAAATTGGCGTCCAGCGCCCCAAGCGGTTCGTCCAGCAGCACCAGCTTGGGCTGCATCGTCAGGGTGCGGGCTAGGGCCACACGTTGCCGTTGGCCGCCCGAGATTTGGTCTACCCCTCGCCCCTCCATCCCCGAAAGACCGACGAGTTCGATCATCTCAAGGGCGCGCTGTTCGACCTGCGCGGGGGTGAGGCCAGATTTGCCATGCGTCAGGCCAAAGCCCACATTCTGGATCACCGACAGATGCGGGAACAGAGCGAAGTTCTGGAACACAAAGCCGATCCCCCGCTCATGCGCGGGAACGTTGGTGATGTCGCGGCCCTGAAAATGGACACGGCCCGCCTCGGGGGCTTCAAAGCCCGCGATGACGCGCAGAAGCGTCGTCTTGCCAGAGCCCGAGGGGCCGAGGAACGAGATATACTCATTCGCACCCGCCTCGAGCGTCGCATTGTCCAGCGCAACCAATTCGCCGTAGCGCTTGGTCACACCGTCCAGTCTGAAGACCGCAGTGTCCAACTTCACCTCGCCTGAGAATTGGGGCCGCTTCGAGGCTGCCCCTTTTATTTCGCAAACAGCGGGTCCCGCCCACCTATCCGTCAAAACTGTATTCTGTATGAAATAGCGGTTTATGCTTCCTGTCAATGACTTATCAAATTGCTCAAACGGTCAAATTTCAGCACTTATCGCCAATTTACCGTACAAAAATACAGCGAGTCACGACAGCGCCCGCAGCAATCAATTGAACTATGAACCCAATGTACGTTTTACTGTGGACTCAAGTAAGGGGCGAAAGACCCCGCTTCGGGGATGACCGCAACGATTTTCATCCGCGCCAGATAGCGACGGGCGGTGATCGACAGATGGTCGCGCAGATATTCACATGCCGAATCAATAGGATGGCGAGAAATCAGGTCAAACAGCGTCTGATACTGTTCGATCGTATCCTCATCGCGGGGCAGGCCAAGCCGGATCAGCGCGCGGTCAACCGCCGACAGCAGCAGGCGGTTCCCGCGGATCATCTCGACCAGCGCAGTGTTTTGTGCCTGCGCGATGCAATGTTCCAAAAGCGCGTCGCCCAGAAAATCCGGTGTGATTCCAGGATCGGTGCCGATGCGCTCCATCAGCGCCTCAACCTCGGCATAACGGATATGCGGCGCGGCCAGCCGCAGGGCGGCAGGCTCGACGATTCCGCGCAGTTGGAACTTTTCCGAAACCGTGCGGGCGGTCAGGGGCCCTGCGATCCAATGCGACGACGCGCTTTTGCGAATCAGCCCACGTTCTTGCAAACGCGACAGCACATCGCGCACCACGGTACGGCTGACACCCAAATGGTCGGCCAGTTCGGTTTCGACGATGCGGAATTCACCGAAGATCTGGCAGGAAGCCACCTCCTCTTCGACCTGATCATAGACATGCCGCCAGGTGCCGCGGGTTTGCAGCGCGTCATCCACATCAATCGGCACCTCAAGCGCCAAGTCGCGGATATCGCGGCGGATCGGGGTCAGGTCCGTGCGCCCATCGCCCACCAGATAACCGCGCCCGTCAAAGCGGTGGATCAATCCATCGTCCAGCAACTGCCGCAGCGCCGCCTGCACCGGCACGCGACTGGTCTGCATCACCGTTGAGATCGGGCCTTCCAACAGGACGAAACCCGCCGGCAGCGTGCCCGACAGAATGTTTTCGCGCAGCACCCGCGCGATCAATTCGTAGCGCGGTTCTTGCGCGAGGGGGTTGGCGGATCGGATCATGCCACCGCACCCTCGGCCACGCGGCGCACGAAGCGGTCCCAGACACGGGCGGCGTAATTGTATTCATCCATGACGGTGTTCCAGATCACGATCCGGCGCACCCGGTCCACGTAAGGCCCGCCCGCGCGGCGACTGCCCTTGGTCACTGCCAAATCCCCCGACGGCAACGGCAAATCGCGCGAGGCTGCGGCCCCGTCATACCAATACGCCCATTCCTCGGGGGCCAGATGATCCTTTGCCCGCGCGGGATTCGATATGTAATAGCCCTGCCGGGCCATCACCGCGCCAGCAAAGCCCGAAAGCCACCAGTTCATATAATCATAGGCCATATCCAACTCGGCCCCGCGCAGATGCCGCGACAGCGATGCCCCGCCGTGCCAGGCGCGATAGCCCTCCACCGGAGCTGCCTCGACGAAATGCGCGCGCGAGCCGCCCAGCTTGCCATAGACTGGCGACCACATGCTTTGCACCGCAACCCGGCCTTGTTCGACCAATGCCGCCGCCTCGCCGCCCTCGCGCCAAGTGGCGACGAAGTAACCTTCGACCCGCCGCTGCTCGAGAAGTTTCATCAGCGCGTTGATCTCATCAATCGTCATGTTGCCGATGTCGGCGAACTGCAATTCGCCGGACGCTTCCGCCGCCAAGGCCGCATCGAAAAACCCGATGGCGGGTTCATCCACCAGCGCAATCCGCCCCTTGGCGCCGCGGTCCAGCA
>JAIYDR010000325.1 GCA_027487395.1 Rhodobacter sp.
ATGAGCGTGCGCAGCGTGGACATGGTTTCCAGCGTGTTCTGGTATTGGCGGCTGGCTTCGACCATCTCGACCATCTCTTCATCCGCGTCGACGGCGGCCTTCCAGACGAACCCTTCCTTATCCGCCGCGGGGTGATCGGGACGGAATTCGCGTTCGGGCACACGGTCCAGCATCACCACTTCGGCCACGTCGCTGGTGGCCAGCCCGGATTGTGCCATCGCATCGGCAATTGTCGTCTCGAACACCGGGCGCAGGGCGCGGAAAGCGCCTTCTTTGGTGGTGGAAACGGTATCGGCATTGGCAAGGTTCGACGCGACGGTGTTCATCCGCACCATCTGCGCTGACAGTGCCCGCGCCCCCACGTCAAAGACATTACGGATGTCGGCCATCGTCACTCTCCCTTGATGGCGGTCATGAGGCCGGAGATCCGGCGATTCAGCAGTTGCAGGCTGGTCTGATAGCGCAGGGTGTTTTCCGAAAACTCCATCTGCTCGACGCCCGGCTCGACCGTGTTGCCGTCCAAAGACTCGGTGACGGGCACGCGGTAGCCCATCGTGCCGTCGATTCCGGTTGCTGATGACAAGTGGCGCCCATCGGTCTGACGCAGCGGCCCCCCGGCGGTGGCCTGACGAAGGGCCATCTCGAAATCAAAGTCGCGCGCCTTGAAGTTGGGCGTTGCTGCATTGGCGATGTTCGAGGCCAGAACCTCGTTGCGCGTTTCCCGCAGGATCAGCGCATTGGCATGTAGCCCTATGGTATCGCGGAATGTTGTCGTCATTCTTGGCAAACCTTGCGCGCGGCACCGGGATCACCCCCGGCTGGACCGGAACTTGCAAGGCCCGTGCCACATGCCGCGCTAATGTCGAAAGGGCCGAAGATGCCGCCACGCAAATCAACCGCCGCCGCGACCTCCGCCGTGACCGTCGAGGTCGTGCCCGTGGACCCCGATGCCGGCATTACCTTTGCCGATCATCGGGCGGCATCGGCGATGATGTTGCGCGCATTGGCGGGGCTGGATGCGGCAACAGCGCTGGAAAGGTTGCGCACGCTTTATGGCAGTTTGCCCAATGGTACGGCGCGCCGCGCGGTGCTGGCAGCGCGCTTGACGATCTTGCGCGATGATCTGCGCGAACGGGTGAGGCCTGCTGCACCGCCTGTCGCCACGCCAGCCGTGAGCAAGGCACCGCTCAAGGCAGGTGCGTTAAGCACCTTGGCTCTGGACGCTGCCGCGAAGTTGCTGTTCGACGCGGATGCTGGCGCGGATGAAGAGGAGCCGCCGCCAAAAACATCGAAAGCCGCGCCGCCGGTTTCTGACCTTTTTGCCGCATTGGCGGCAGCAGATGACGAGGATGCCGAGGTCGAGTCGGTCAAGACCATCCAGACATCACCGAACGTTGCTCCGGCTTTGGTGGACATTGTGTTCCCCGACTTTGCCTCCGATAGGCTTGTGTTGGAAGGGGAGCCGGCAGAGGCTGGATTTGCTGACCCCGCGACCGAGCCGGATTTGGACGCCAAGCTTGCCGGAAAACCATCCAATGCAAAAGCAAAGCTGCGTAAGGCAAAGTCAGCAACGATGGACCCGGCAGAAATCGGGGCATTGATGGAACTGGAGGACATCGCCGCCGTACGGATGGAACCAGAGAACGCCTCGGCCTTTGTCCCCATCCCACCTGCAGCAATGGCATCGGCGCTGTCGGTTCTGTCGGCGCTGGAAGAGACTGCCGAGGAGACGCCCCAACCGAATACAACATCCGTCCCTTATCCAGCCCCCAATCTTGCCTCTGGTGTCGGTGCGGCCTTTGCCGCGCTGGGCGAAAGCGACGCTCCACCTGTCTCTCTGTTTGACGATGGGGCGCTGGTCGGTCCTTTTGCTGCGACAGAGGCCGTCGAAGATGTGCCCAAAGCACCCGACACGCCTGAACCGATCAAGGCGACAGCACTCGGTTTGACCGCCGATGCCGCTTTCGACGCACCCCAAGCCTTGATGGATGCGCCCGACGCAATCATCTCGCCGTCTATGGCCGACGCCAACGCCGACGCACTGCAACGCGCAGTTTTGGATCAATCCGAAGAGGCGGTGCCGCAGGGGACCAAGCCTCGACGCAAAAGGCCGACGAATTTGTCGGATGTGTCGGCAGCTTTTGCCGCTATGAACAGCGACGGGGCAGAGTGACGACTTAGCCTGCGACGACGCGTCCGACCGAAAGCCCGCGCGCGCGCAAGGCAGCGAATGTTCCGGGAATGGCGACCCGCGCGGCCTCCATCGCGCGGGTCACGCCCGCCACATCGCCCGCGATGGCGGCCGTTTCGCAATCAGCCAGCGCCTTGTGCAAAGCGCCCAGCCCGATGGCCGCCGCCGCCCCGGCTGCCTTATGCGCCACGCGCCCGGCCGTGTGCAAATCGCCAGGAATGTTCGCTGCGACCTCAGTCAGAGCTGCCTCGGCTTCCTCGAGCATTCGGGTGGCAACACGTTCGACAAAGTCGCGGCCCATTTCCTCGAGCGTTTCGTCAAAGACTTCGGTGTTGAGCATCGGATTTTCCTGTTCTGGGGGAATGATGTCCCGAGTCGGGAGCTTCCCTTTTCCATGGGCAGCAAGAACGGCCGCCAAAGCACCCCTTGTAATCGGTTTCACCAAGACATCGGTCATGCCCGCTGCCAGAAACTCCGGAATCCGGTCCGGGTTTGCATTTGCGGTCACGCCGACAACCGGCACATCGGCGCAGGCCCCACCTTTGCGGATGCCGCGCGTTGCCTCAAGCCCGTCCATGCGGGGCATCGAGATGTCCATCAAGATCATGTCATAATGCTGCGAGGCCGCCTGTTCGACGGCCTCTTGCCCGTCCACGGTCACAGTGACCTGATGCCCGCGCAGTTTCAGCATCTCGGTCAAAAGCAGGCTGTTGATCGGGTTATCTTCGGCGATCAGGATCGACAGCGCGGATTCAGAAAAATCGGCCGCTTTCACCGTGGCTGGTTCCTGCGGCAAAACCTTCGCCACCTTCAGCACCAGATCAAAGGTGAAAGTGCTGCCCTTGCCCAACACACTGTCCACCCGGATTTCACCGCCCAACGCCTCGGCGCTGAGTTTGGCAATTCCAAGACCAAGTCCGGTGCCTTCGCGCATCCGGGCGTAGGAATCGTCCAGTGTCTGGAAATTGTGGAAAATGCGTTCAAGATCATGGTTGGCGATGCCGATTCCGGTGTCTTCGACATCGATCCGCAGCCGGACTTTGTGATCGGCCACGGGTTCGCAATCGGCGCGGATGGTCACGCTGCCCGCATCCGTGAATTTGATCGCGTTTCCGATCAGGTTGTAAAGCACCCGCACAAACAACTGTCGTGGCGCTTCGACCAAGGGAAGGGTCTGACTGGGGACGATCAGTTCCAGCCGATTGCCACGCTTGGCGGCGTGGGGTTCGTTTTGCAACACAAGATCATGCAGCACCTGCGTCGGCGAAAACACTGTCACCGGGTAGCTGGGCCCAGTTGAAGAGCCAAGCCGCGTCAACTCCAAGACATTGTTGACTTGGTCCAAGGCCGCCCAACCGCAGGACAAGATGATTTCCGACAGCCAGACCTGCCGCTGATCCAGCCCGGTGGAACTTTGCATCAACTCCGTCGCCGCGATCAACCCGTTCAGGGGGGTTCGCATCTCATGGCTCATGACCGCAAGAAAGCGCGACTTGGCCTCCTCGCCCTTCAACGCATCATTGCGGGCTTTCTGGAGGTTTTCTTCACGCTCTAAGCGGTCCGAGATATCCCGCAAGAAGGCGATGAACATCGGCTCACCGCCTGCG
Organism: Rhodobacter sp.; assembly: GCA_027487395.1. Classification (GTDB taxonomy): domain Bacteria; phylum Pseudomonadota; class Alphaproteobacteria; order Rhodobacterales; family Rhodobacteraceae; genus Paragemmobacter. The sequence goes on from JAIYDR010000325.1 coordinate 3,799, forward strand.
CCACGGGCCTCGGCTAATCCGGCCTCAATCGGGACGATGCTGCCGTCGCTGCGATGGGCCTGCAACTGGACGCGGCCATCGCGGATTTCGGACCGGTTGTCGCGTTCGTGCATCTTCAGATGCAGTTGCGACAAGGGATCGGTCGATCCTTCGCCGCGGACGATGTCAGAAAAACGCAGGCCGCGCACAGTCCCGCGCAACATGCCAAACAGACCCTCAGCGGCGCGGTTGCAATCGATCATCCGCCCCTGCGCATCCGCGATCACCACCGCATCAAGCGAGCTTTCGATGGTGGCGCGCAGATTGTGCACCGCCCGCGCCGTCTGTTGGGCGCGGCGTTTTTGCGAGCGGCTTTGCAGGACGATCACGACCAGCAATGCCAGCATGACGCCCAGAAGCGCCAGTGACGCCCCGGCGAAGAACTGCAGCGACCGACGCAAGTCGTTTCGGTCACGGTCAGAGGCATCGGTGACGTCTTGCAGGGACTGCACCACCTCGGTTCTAACATCCGTGGCCATGGCATCGATTTCAGATGAAAGGGCCGGTAGTTTGGCCTGCAAGGCAGCATTGTCGCCGTCGATGGCCGGCGTGTTCCGGGAAAAAAAGCCTTCGTTTGCCCAGACCAAGTTTTCCAGCCGACTGGCCAGCGCCAGGGATCTGAGGGTGCTGGACCGTTTCACGAC
>JAIYDR010000422.1 GCA_027487395.1 Rhodobacter sp.
CATCGACCTTGCGACGGTCTTTCGGCTCCATCCAATCATCGGGATTGAAGGTGCCATCGCTGCCATCGCCATAGGGAATTTCGCAGGCATATTGCGTCACAACGTTCGAGGCATCAAAGCGCGTGATCGGCCCCGCGCCAGATTGCCCGGCCAACAGGCGGCTCCAGGTTTCCTCCACCCCGCAGGCCAGCGGCGTAACCATTCCCAGACCCGTGACGACAACCCGACGCATTCCGTCTCTCCCGGCAATTCGCAGTTCCTTGGGTGATACACGGGGGGCAAGTCCTGCGCAACATGGGGCGCAAGTCGCCCCACAGGTCGCGCGGCACAGCAAAAGGCCCGGTCGCCTAAACAACCGGGCCTCTTTGTCAGATCAGACAAGGCACAAACCCGCGCCCCGCCCTGTCAGGATCAGCCAAACACCTTGGTCAGCGCCCGGTCCATCGCACCGGTGATCTGATCAATGTCATCCTTGGTCGCGATCAGCGCAGGCGACAGGCACAGCGTGTTGTTCAGACCGGGGATCGAGCGGTTGGTCGCCCCGATGATCACACCTTGCGCCATGCAATCGGCCACAACGGCCTGCACGCGCTTTTCATCCGCCGGTTCCTTGGTCGCGCGATCCGCCACCAATTCCGCCCCAAGGAACAGACCCTTGCCGCGCACATCACCGATGACCCGATGCTTGTCCATCAACTCGCCCAGTTTCCCAAGGCAATAGTCACCCATGTCGATGGTGTTTTGCAGCAGACCTTCATCCTCGATGATCCGCATATTCTCCAACGCCGCCGCCGGACCCGCCGTGCAACCGCCAAAGGTGGAAATGTCGCGGAAATAGCTCATCGGGTCCGAGGGATCATCCTTGAACATTTCAAACACCCGCTCGGTCGTGACGGTGCAAGAAATTGCGGCATAGCCCGAGGCCACGCCCTTGGCCATCGTCACGAAATCCGGCTGGATGCCGTAATGCTGATAGCCAAACCACGTGCCGGTGCGCCCGACGCCGCAGACAACCTCGTCAATGTGCAACAGGATGTCGTACTTGCGGCAAATCTCCTGCACCTTTTCCCAATAGCCCTTGGGCGGCACGATCACACCACCGCCAGCGGTCACGGGTTCCAGCACCAAGGCGCCGATGGTGTCCGGACCTTCGCGCAGGATCACCTCTTCAATGGCCTCTGCCGCACGCTCACCGTAGTTTTCCACATCCCACTGCTTGCGATACTCAAGGCAATGCGGAACGATCACAAAGCCATCCGGATAAGGCCCATATTGCATTGCGCGCTGCGCCTGCCCGCTGGTGGCCAAGGTGCCGATGGTGGTGCCATGGTAATCCCGTTCGCGGTACAGGATCTTCCACTTCTTGCCGCCATGATGACGATGCGCAATCTGGCGCACCATCTTGTAGACCTTCTCATTCGCCTCAGAGCCAGAGTTCGAATAATACACGCGGGTCAGGCCCGGCATCTTTTCGATCAACTTCTGCGCGAAGATGGCCCCGGGGATCGACCCTGCCGCACCTGCAAAATAGTTCATCTTCAGCAGTTGGTCGCGCACCGCATTGGCGATGCTTTCGCGCCCGTAGCCCACGTTGACGGTCCATACCCCGCCCGAAACGGCGTCGATATGTTCCTTGCCCTTGGCATCCCAGACCTTGATGCCCTTGCCTTCGACGATCACCCGCGGATCAACGCCAGTGTCATATTGCTTGTGCTGGCTCAGATGGTGCCAGACATGGGCGCGGTCGGCTTCGACCACTTCGCTGATGTCGTTGAAATTCCCCATGCCTTCCATGTGGCGTGCTCCCTGAACGGATTTCGGATTGCGGCAGAGTATCCGCCATGCAGACGCTTTGCCTTAGGACCAGAGGACTATACGCCATAAGGCCAGTGAAAGTCACGCGCGACCTTATCGGCGCGGGATAACCCACGGGCCTTCTTGCAGCAAACCTTGGCCAAAACCGAGGACCAGGGCCGATAACAAAAGATTGATTTTCCCGCCGATGCACCTATAAGCATCTCTGCTCGGCAGTCTTTCGGGCAAATCTCCGGTGACCGGGCCCCTCTGGCGAAAGTCTTGCGACGCTTTCGTGATGTCGGCACCACATGAGCAACGTCGCACGGACCTGTTTCACAGCCCTTCCCCGCGCCGCCGTGCCCTCTGGTCCGTCGCCGCTTGTGCTGTTCGGTCTGCAAGGCAAGGACACTTCCCATGGCTGCGCTGGCACCTTCGGAAAAATCATCTCTCAGCTATTTCACTTGGGCTTTCATCACCACCGGCGTCGGCCTTGCCCTTGGTGCGCTTCTCGGCTGGCAAAGCACCGGCACATGGTCCGGCATGCTGTCAGTCTTTTTCATCTGCGCGGTCCTGGCCGTGCTGGAAATCTCGCTCTCCTTTGACAATGCCATCGTCAACGCCAACAAGCTCAAGGACATGCGCCCTGAATGGCAGCAACGCTTTCTGACATGGGGCATCATCATTGCCGTCTTTGGCATGCGGATCGTGTTCCCGCTTCTGATCGTCGTCATCGCCGCCAAAATCGGCCCGTGGCAGGCGATGGTCTTGGCCGCCAGCCAACCCGAAGAATATGCCCGCATCATGCACGAAGCCCATCTGCCCATCGCGGCCTTTGGCGGGGCCTTCCTCATGATGGTTGGGCTCAGCTATTTCTTCGATGCCGAAAAAGACGTGCATTGGGTCCATTGGCTGGAATCCAAGGTCGCCAAGACCGCCACCATCCGCGGGGTTGAGGTTGCGCTGGTCCTGCTGATCATCCTGGTCTTTTCCAAGTTTCTCGACGGCGCAGAAAGCACCGCCTTCGTGTCATCGGCCATTTACGGCCTCTTGACCTTTCTTTTGGTCGAGGTGCTTGGCGGCCTTCTGGATCAAGCCGACGCCGCGATGAGCGCGGCCGCCAAGGGCGGTCTGGGCGCGTTCCTCTATCTTGAGGTTCTCGACGCGTCCTTCAGCTTTGACGGCGTGATCGGGGCTTTCGCGCTGAGCCAGAACCTCTTCGTCATCGCCATCGGTCTGGGCATCGGCGCGATGTATGTGCGGTCGATGACCATCATGCTGGTCGAAAAGGGCACGCTGGCGCAGTACCGCTATCTGGAGCACGGCGCTTTTTACGCCATCCTGATCCTGTCGGTGATCATGTTCGCCCAGACCCTGACCCATATCCCTGAGGTCATCACCGGCCTTGGCGGGGCGGCCCTGATCGGCCTGTCGCTGTGGTCGTCGATCCGCTGGAACCGGGCGCAACCCGTGGTGACCGATCCACGCTAAGCTGACCGGACAGAAGCGGGGGGTTTCACACCCCCCGCACCCCCCGTGGGGTATTTGAGCCAAGATGAAGCGGGCAGACGATCAGCGCAGCCTTTGGCCATCCTTGTCAAAATGGAACGCGCGCGGGGCGTCGATGTCGAGGCTAAGCCCCGCGTCATAAGCAAAATCGTGTTCACCGAAGAGTCGCAACGTCACAAGGCCATGCGGGTCGGTCTTGATGTAAACCAGCGTCTCGCCGCCGAGTTTTTCGACATGGCTGACGCTGCCCGAAATCGCGCCCCCCGGTGTGATCCGCAAATGCTCAGGCCGAATGCCCAGCGTCTCACCACGTTGACCCAGCGCCCCAGCCTTCAGGAAGTTCATCTGCGGGCTGCCGATGAAGCCCGCGACAAAGGTGTTGGCGGGGTTGTTGTACAACTCCATCGGGCTGCCGACCTGTTCGACCTTGCCCGCCCGCAGCACCACGATCTTATCGGCCAGCGTCATCGCCTCGATCTGGTCATGGGTGACATACACCATCGTCGCCCCCAGTTCCCGGTGCAGACGCGCGATTTCGATCCGTGTCGCCACCCGCAAGGCGGCATCAAGGTTCGATAGCGGTTCATCAAACAAAAACAGCTTCGGCCGCCGCACAATCGCCCGCCCGATGGCCACCCGCTGCCGCTGCCCGCCCGAGAGTTCCGCCGGACGGCGGTCAAGGTAGGGGTCCAACTCCAACATGGCCGACGCCCGCTTGATCGCGGTATCAATCGCCGCGCGCGGCTCTCCGGCCTGTTTCAGCGCCAGCCCCATGTTGTCGCGCACGGTCAGATGCGGGTAAAGCGCGTAGGTCTGGAACACCATCGCAATCTCGCGCTTGGCCGGGGCCAGATCGTTGATCCGCACCCCATCCAAGCTGACATCGCCGTCTGTGACATCCTCGAGCCCCGCGATCATCCGCAAAAGCGTGGACTTGCCGCAGCCCGAGGGGCCGACAAAGACGCAAAACTCGCCCTCTGCCACCTCAAGATCGACGCCCTTGATCACCTCGGTCTTGCCGAAGGATTTGGTCACTTGGGACAGGCTCAATGCACCCACGGCGCGGTTCCTTCGTTTACAGTTTCACCGACAGGCCCGAGCGCACGCTTTCATCCGCCGCAAGACAGATGGCCAGCGATTGCACCGCATCCTGCAAGTGACGGGTCAGATCAATATCCTCAAGGATCGCGCGCGCGACATAGGCCTGTTCGCGGTCGCACAGCGCCTGATGGCCCGGTTCATCCGCCATCGAGAGATCCTCAGACCCCACCCCCACCCGATGCACGCGCAAAACGGCGGTCTTGGTATGGGTATCGATATCATCGGACCGCGCGTCATCGGGCATGCGGATCGACACCGCCCCACGAGGCGAGACCACATCCTTCACGAAAAACGCCGTATCCGACATCATCGGCCCCCACCCGGCCTCATACCAGCCAAGTGATCCATCGGCGAAAAGCACCTGAAAATGCCCGTAATTGTACATATCCGGCGCGATCTCATCCGACAGGCGCAGCCCCATCCCCCGCACCTCCACCGGTTTGGCATCGGTGATCTGGCACATCACATCGACGTAATGCACCCCGCAATCCACAATGGGCGAGGTGGTCTGCATCAGCGCCTTATGCACCTCCCATGTCGGCCCCGAGGATTGCTGATTGAGGTTCAAACGGAACACATAAGGCCCGCCCAAATCCCGCGCCTCAGCGATCAGGCGCTGCCAACTCGGATGGTGCCGCAGGATATAGCCCACCACCACCTTGCGCCCGGTCTCTGCCGCACACTCCGCCACCCGCCGCGCATCGGCGACCGTGGTGGCCAGCGGCTTTTCGACGAACACATGACACCCCGCCCGCATCGCGGCCACCGCGTAATCGGCATGGCTGTCGGAATAGGTGGCGATGCAGACAAGGTCCGGCTGCAACCGCGCCAAAGCCTCGGCATAATCCGAACTCAGCGGATAGTCCTGCAACTCCACGGGCAAATCCACAGCGGATCGGTTCACCAGCCCCACAATTTCAAACGCCGGATCATGGTGATAGGCCAGCGCATGGGACCGCCCCATATTGCCCAAACCCGCCACAAGCACCTTTATGGTCATTTCACGGCTCCTGCGGTGATGCCCCGGATCAATTGGCGCGAGAAGATCAGATAGAGCACCAACACCGGCACGATGGCCAAGGACAGCGCCGACAGCACGGCGTTCCAGTTGGTGACGAATTGGCCGATAAACACCTGTGATCCCAACGTAATCGTCTTGGTCTCTTCCGATGGCGCAAGGATCAGCGGGAACCACAGATCATTCCAGATCGGGATCATGGTAAAGACCGCCACCGTCGCCATCGCCGGACGCACCAAGGGCAAGACCAGCGTAAAGAAGATGCGATACTCCGACAGCCCATCAATCCGGCCGGCGTTCTTCAGGTCATCGGAAACCGAGCGCATGAATTCCGACAGGATGAACACCGCCAAGGGCAGACCCTGCGCGGTATAGACAAGGATCAGCGCCGTCAGCGTGTTGACCAGCCCCCCCGCCACCATCATCTCAAGGATCGCCACGGTGCCCAACCGGATCGGGATCATGATCCCCAAGGCCAGATAAAGCCCCATCAACAGATTGCCGCGAAAGCGATATTCCGACAGCGCAAATGCCGCCATTGCGCCAAACAGCAGCACGAAGAACAGGCTGGCACAGGTCACCGTCATCGAGTTCAGGAAATACTGAAAGAAATCGCCCTGTTGCAGCACAGTTTTATAGCCCACCATATCCCAGTTGCCCGGCATCGGCGGCATCAGTGGCTCGGCAAAAATCGCTTTGCGGCTTTTGAAGCTGTTGATCACGATCACAAAAACCGGGAACAGGGCAATCAGCGTATAGGTCAGCAAGATCGCATGGGCGGCGATGCTGCGTACGGGACTGGTGCGTGCGCTGTGCATGACCTTCCCCTCAGAACTGATAGCGACGCAGCCGCGTCTGGATGGCGAACAGGTAGACGCACACCCCCAGCAGGATGATCCCGAACATGGCCGAGGCGATGGCCGCCCCCATATAGGGATCGCCCAGTTGCAACTGGAAGCCAAAGAAGGTGCGATAGAGGAAGGTTCCCAAAATGTCGGTGGCATAATCGGGGCCCGCCAAGGCCCCTTGCGCCACATAGATCAGATCGAAGGCATTGAAATTGCCCACGAAGGTCAGGATTGAGATGATACCGATACTCGGCAAGATCAGCGGCAGCTTGATCTTCCAAAACTGCGCCCAAGCGCCCAGACCGTCCATCTCTGCCGCTTCGATCACATCATCGGGGATCGACAGCAAAGCCGCATAGATCAGCATCATCGGGATGCCGACAAACTGCCAGACCGACACCAGCGCGAGTGCGGTCAACGCATATTCCGCCTTGCCGAGCCACGGCGCAAACAGGGCTTTCAATCCAACCGCGTCCAGCATCCCCGGCGCGATGCCCCAGATCGGCGAGAGGATCAGCTTCCAGACAAAGCCCACGATCACAAAGCTCAGGATGGTCGGGATGAAAATCGCCGTCCGGTAAAACGCCGCCATCCGCAGATGTGGCGACGACAACAACGCTGCCAGCAATATCCCAATCGGGTTTTGCACCAG
>JAIYDR010000031.1 GCA_027487395.1 Rhodobacter sp.
CATCCGATCCGGATAGCGATGCGCCATATCGCGGCCGACCATATCGCGGATGATACGTTCCTCGGAAATCTCATCCTTGCTCAGAGTCGAAACGGTGGTGCCGTCGCGCAGAATTGTGATGCGGTCGGCAACGCGGGAAATCTCGTTCAGTTTGTGGCTGATGATGATCTGCGTGACGCCCTGCGCCTTAAGCTCCAGCATCAGGTCGAGCAGTTTCTGACTGTCATTCTCTTGCAGCGCTGCGGTTGGTTCATCAAGGATCAGCAACCGCACATCCTTGGCCAAGGCTTTGGCGATTTCGATCAGTTGCTGCTTGCCAACGCCTAACTTGCCAACTTGGGTCGTCGGAACCTCATCCAGCCCGACTTTCTTGAGCAAGTCCCCCGTCATCTGGAACGCCTTTGGCCAGTTGATCACGCCGTTCTTGGCGACCTCATGGCCCAGAAACAGATTCTCGGCGATGGACAGCAGCGGCACCAAGGCAAGCTCTTGGTGAATGATGATGATGCCCTTGCCCTCGGAATCGCGGATGCCGCGGTTTTGAAGCAAAGCGCCTTCGTAGAAGATTTCGCCTTCATAGCTGCCATGCGGATAGACGCCCGACAGCACCTTCATCAGCGTAGACTTGCCCGCGCCGTTTTCCCCACAGATTGCGTGAATCTCGCCCTGTTCAACCGTCAGATTGACTTGGTCAAGCGCGCGGACGCCGGGGAAGACCTTGTTGATCCCCCGCATTTCGAGAAGCGTTGGCATTGGTTCCCCCGAACCCAGAAAGGCCCGCCCCCGACAATACGGGAACGGGCCAAGAGCGACTTGCGCTTACTTCAGCTGGTCAGCGGTGTAGTAGCCCGAACCCACGAGAATTTCTTCGTAGTTCGAAACATCGACCGACACTGGTTCCAGCAGGTAGGACGGCACGACCTTGACGCCGTTGTCATAGGTCGAGGTGTCGTTGATTTCAGGCTCGCCGCCCGACAGGATCGCATCCACCATCTTTACGGTCACACCCGCCAGCGTGCGGGTATCCTTGAAAACGGTCGAATACTGCTCGCCCGCGATCATCGACTTGACCGAGGGGATTTCCGCGTCCTGACCGGTGACGATCGGCATCGGCAGATCGCCCGAGCCGTAGCCCACGCCCTTGACCGACGACAGGATACCGATGGAAAGCCCATCATAAGGCGACAGCGCGCCGTGCAATTGCTTGTCGCCGTAGTTGGCGGACAGGAGGTTGTCCATACGGGCCTGAGCCACCGCACCGTCCCAACGCAGGGTGCCGACGACATCCATGCCGGTCTGACCCGACTGGATGACGATATCGCCCGCGTCGATCATCGGCTGCAGAACCGACATCGCACCGTTGTAGAAGAAGAAGGCGTTGTTGTCGTCCGGGCTGCCGCCGAACAACTCCACGTTCCACGGCTTACCATCGGGGAAGCGCTCATTCAGGCCCTTGACCAACGATTCCGCCTGCTGCACGCCGACCTTGAAGTTATCGAAGGTGGCGTAGTAGTCGACGTTGCCGCTGTCGCGGATCAGGCGGTCATAAGCGATAACCTTGATGCCCGAAGCCGCCGCGTTTTCCAGCGCGTTCGACAGGGTGGTCCCATCGATTGCCGCGATGACCAGAACGTTCACGCCCTTGGTGATCATGTTCTCAATCTGGGCAAGCTGATTCGGGATATCGTCTTCGGCATATTGCAGGTCGGTTTCATAACCCGCGGCCTTGAATTGCTCGACCATCGAATTGCCGTCCGAAATCCAGCGCGCCGAAGACTGAGTCGGCATAGCGATGCCGATGGTGCCCTTGGACTGGGCGAGAGCCGGCATGCCAGCGAAGGACAGCGCAGTCGTGACGGAAGCGAGCGCCAAAAGCGCACGTCTGGAAAATTGCATATGTATTCCTCCCAATGCCGCGCCGGATGCGTGGCCAAAGCCGGTCAGATCGCCGGGTTGCTCCCGGTGAAGCCGTGCGCGGACGTTGCAATCTTGCGGCATATCCGTCAAAGAATGTTTCAGCATGAATACATGGCGATTTTGATATGATTGGCTCAGCGGATTTTCTGCGCAGGGGATTGAAGCTCAGCCACCTGCGGCTGATGTCGGCTTTGGCAGAAACTGGCCAGATCAGCCTTGCTGCCGGACAGATGGGCATCGCGCAGCCTGCCGCATCGCGCCTTTTGGCTGAGGTGGAGCGGATCGCCGGCCAACCTCTGCACCTGCGCACCGGGCGCGGGGTCACCCTGACGCCGATGGGACAGGCCTTGGCACAGCGCGCGGCGCGCGTGGTCCATGAAATCCGCGACGCCGCGCGCGAGATCACAGAGATCGGCGCGGGCACTACTGGCCATATTCGAATCGGTTCGGTCACCGGCCCGGCGCTGGACCGGGTTCTGCCCGCGCTACGCACAGCGCGCCTCGCCCTGCCCGCCTTGACGACCGAGGTGGTGGTGGCGACCTCTGACATCCTTGGCCAGCATCTGGTGCAAGGGCGCCTTGATTTTGCCATCGGGCGGATGCCCCCGGGGCTAGAGGATAAACTCACCTTGTCGGGGCCTATCGACAGCGAACCCGTGCGTCTTTTGGTGCGGCGCGGGCATCGTCTGGCGCGAATGGCCAATTTGACGGTCCAGGATCTCATGGACTTCGACTGGGTGATGCCGGGGCCAGAGGCGATCCTGACCCGTTTTGTGATCGCCCGTCTGGCGGCCCTTGGCCTACCACCGCCACCGCAACGCTTTGCCACCGCGTCGTTCCTGCTGACGCTGGCGATGGTGCAGCAATCCAATGCCATCGCGCCTTTGGCACGCGCAGTCTGTGATCAATTCGGCACCGGCCCCGATGCGCCCTATGCTGTGCTGCCCTTGGACCTTGGCATCGTTGTCGAACCCTTTGGTCTTTTGACCCGCAGCGGCACTATCCTGACCCCTGCCGCCCAGCGACTGGTCAGCATGATCACCAGTGGCAGCAGTGACGCAAGCAGTGCTTAGCCTATCCCTAACCAGAGAGGCGGAACATGATGCTTTCGCCCACCTGACCACTGACCGAACATTGCCTCCATCCCGCTGAAGGACTGTTTACACATGACCGCCCATGATCCCGCTTTTGAAGCGATCCGCGAATTGCGGGCCAACGTCTCAGTGCCCTTCGAACGCGCGCAAGCGATGCCGAAGTCAGTTTACACCTCGGCAGCCTTCGCCGAGGCCGAACAGCGCCACGTTTTCGCACAAGACTGGCTCTGCGCCGGGCGCGTTGATGCGCTAAAGGAACCGGGCGATTACCTGACGATGGAGATTGCCGGAGAGCCAATCATCATCCTGCGCGACCGCGACGGGGCGTTGCGCGGCCTCTCGAACGTCTGTCGCCACCGAATGTCTACGCTGCTAGAGGGCCGAGGCCACGTCCGCGCCATCGTCTGCCCCTATCACGCCTGGACCTATAACCTTGACGGCAGCTTGCGCGGTGCGCCCGCGATGACGCTCAACGAGACGTTTTGCAAAGATCACATCCACCTGCCGCAAATCCGTGTCAGCGATTGGCACGGCTGGATCATGGTCACGCTGAACCCCGACGCACCCCAGGTGCATGACCGCCTGCGCGATGTCGACCGGTTGATCGGACATCTCGACATGGCCAGCTATTGCGAAACCTTCCGAGAGGAGTTCCGTTGGGCCACCAACTGGAAGGTACTGGCCGAGAATTTCATGGAATCCTATCACCTGCCCGCCTGCCATGCGGGCACCATCGGCGGGACCTGCGATCTGGCGCTGATGGACTGTCCCGAGGGGACCGATGCTTTCAACTACCATTGGATCGTCAAGAATGACCTCGTGCCGCTCGCCTTGGCGCATCCCACCAACACGCGGCTGACGGGCGATGACCGCCGCATGACGTGGCTGCTGGCGATCTACCCCGCGCTCCTGATCACCCTCACGCCGGGGTATTTCTGGTATCTCGCCCTCACCCCTGACGGACCCGGCCATGTCAAAGTGTTGTTCGGCGGCGGGATGAGCGCGGATTGGATGGCCGATCCGGACGCCCCTGCACATCTGGCGGCAGTGAAAGCCCTGCTTGATGAGGTGCAGGTCGAAGACAAGGGCTGCACCGAACGGGTTTACCGCGGCCTGCTTGCTTCCCTGTCCACGCCCGGTCCGCTGTCACACCTCGAACGCCCGAACTTCGAATTCGCCCAATATCTTGCGGGGATGATGCCCGCCTGATCTTCCCCCCGTCTCCTTTGCTCAAACATCCTGCGGGGGTCCGGGGGTGCAAAACCCCCGGCCGCTCCGCCAAACCGACAGAGAAAGCAGCCATGGCCCACACCCGCCACCGCAAGTTCAACACCAAGGAAACTTACCCCGAACAAAAGCTGGACAATGATCTGGCCCAAGCTGTCGTGGCGCGCGGCACGATGATCTTTCTGCGCGGCCAATGCCCGCAGGACTTGGATACCGCCAAGAACATCGACAGCCATGACCCGGTGGAACAGACCCACAAGGTGATGCAGAATATCCGCCAACTGGTCGAAGAATGCGGCGGCAAGATGGAGCATGTGACCAAACTCGTGGTCTATCTGACCGATGTCCGCCACCGTGAGGCGGTCTATCGCACCATGGGCGACTATATCCGGGGCGTGCATCCGGTTTGCACTGGCTTGGTGGTGGTGGCCTTGGCCCGCCCGGAATGGCTGGTAGAAATCGACGCGACCGCCGTGATCCCGGATTGATCATGCCCAGCGCCGGGGCTGTCTGCCCCCGGACCTGCGAGGATGCTTTCAGACAGAAAATGTAGCGATCTGTGTTTTCTGTCCTTCAGATATCCTGCAGAGGGTCCGGGGGACGCAAAATCCCCCGGGGTTAGCCACAAGGAGCGCCACCTGATGACCTTTTCCCTGCTTGCCCGCTGCCCTGAGACGGGGCGTTTTGGTATGGTGATCTCTTCCTCTTCTCCTGCCGTGGCGGCGCGCTGCGCCCATGCGCGGGCGGGGGTGGGGGTGGCCGCGACGCAGAACATCACCGACCCGACACTGGGGCCGCGCTTGCTCGATCTGATGCAGGCCGGTGCCACTGCAGAGGCGGCCATGGCCGAGGTGGTGGCAACGGCCCCCCATGTGGATTACCGGCAGTTGCTCTGCGTGGATACGCAGGGGCGGGTGGCTGTGCATTCTGGGGGCAAGACCTTGGGGGTCTGGGCCCTCGCGCGGGGTTTAGATGTCGTGGCGGGGGGAAATCTTCTGGCAAATCACGGCGTACCGCAGGCGATGGTGGATGGCTTTGTCGCCGCCTCTGGGGCTTTGGGCGACCGACTGATCGCCGCGCTGCGTGCCGGCCGCGATGCCGGGGGCGAGGCGGGACCTGTGCATTCGGCAGGGCTGTTGATGGTGGATGCCGACACTTGGCCTTGCGCCGAACTTCGCGCCGACTGGACCGATCCCGATTGCCCCATCGAGGCCGTGGCGCGGGCCTGGCAGGTCTATGCCCCGCAGATGCCCGCCTATCTACAACGCGCGCGGGACCCGCGTGAGGCCCCGTCCTATGGCGTGCCCGGCGATGACGGAAGCGCGTGACGGCCTGCCCCACTGGCGCTAGCCTGTCGCCATGCCGCTGCGAGTCACCCTGCGCCAACTGGAATACCTGATCGCCGTGGCGGAATGCGGCTCTGTTGCCTTAGCGGCGGAGCGATGCCATGTCTCCTCGCCCTCTGTGTCTGCCGCCGTGGCGCAGGTCGAAGAGGAGTTCGGGTTGCAGCTTTTCATCCGACGTCACGCGCAGGGCCTGTCCCTGACCGAAGGCGGGCGGCAATTCGTCGAGGCCGCGCGCGAGGTGATTTCGGCGGCAACCCGCTTGTCCGACACCGCTGCCGAGGTGACGGGCGAGGTGCGCGGGCCTTTGTCCATCGGTTGTCTGCTGACCTTTGCGCAGGTCATGTTGCCACGCCTGCGCCGGGGCTTTGCCGCGCGCTTTCCGGCGGTGGAGTTTCGCCAAAGCGAAAGCGATCAGGCCGCGTTGTTTGATGGCTTGCGCGGGGCGCGGTTGGATGCGGCGCTGTCTTATGACATGGAGATTCCCGCCGACCTGACCTTTCACCCCCTTTTGACGTTGGAACCCTATGCGCTGCTCCCGCTGGATCATCCGTTGGCGGGGGGGCCTTCGGTCAGTTTGGCGGCGCTGGCGCCCCATCCGATGGTGTTGCTCGATCTGCCGTTTAGCGCAGGGTATTTCCTGTCGTTGTTTTCGGACATCGGCCTGCGCCCCCACATTGCAGAACGCACGCGCGATATCGGGGTGATGCGAGCGATGGTGGCCAATGGCTTTGGCTATTCCATCGCCAACATCCGTTTTGGATCGGACCGCGCGCCGGATGGCAGTCGAATGGTGCATGTCCCGCTGGACCCACCGTTCCGCGCGATGCGGATGGGGTTGATCCTGCCAAATGGCCCGCAACGGCGCGCCGTGGCCGCTTTCCTTGAGCATTGCCGCCAGACGGTCACCGCTGATCTTTTGCCCAGCCTTGCCGCGCCCAAAGCGTGAGCCCGTCTTGACCCCGCCGCTTGCGCGCATAGATGGCGAATCGACAGGAGAGACCATGACCACCGCAACCAAAGCCGCCCTCATTGTCGCCCATGGCCAGCCATCCGACCCGGAACCGGCCGAGGCGGAGATGGCCGCTTTGGCCGCAAAGGTGCAGGCGCTTATGCCGGAATGGCACGTCGCCTCGGCCACTTTGGCGACGGCTGGCGCGCTGGCGGATCAGGTGGCGAACCTTGGGCCATCGGGATTGGTCTATCCCATGTTCATGGCGGGAGGATGGTTCACCCGCACCCACCTGCCCGCCCGTCTTACAGAGGCGGGGGGGGCCGCGTGGCGCATCCTGCCGCCCTTTGGCGAAGATGCCGCCGTGCAGGCCCTGACCGTCTCCCTCGCGCGCGAGGCGGGGGGAGGCCGCGATCCGGCCGAGGTTGAATTGATCCTTGCCGCGCATGGTTCTTTCCGCAGTACCGCCCCGTCGGAAATCGCCTTTCGCATGGCCGACCGCATCCGGGCCGAGGTGGGGTTCAAGCGCGTTGAGGCAGGCTTCATCGACCAATCCCCGCAGATTGCCGAGGTCGCAGCCTATTTCTCCCATGGCGGGGTCGTGTTGCCATTTTTCGCCGCGCGTGGTGGGCATGTGATCGACGATCTGCCAGAGGCGCTGGAAGCAGCAGGGTTTGTCGGCACACTCTTGCCGCCGGTCGGGCTTGATCCGCGCGTGCCGCCGCTGATCGCTGCGGCGCTTAGGGCGGCGCTCGGGGCGGAGCCTTAAACCGCCTCAGCCACCATGCTGTCGGCATCTTGCAAGAGTATGGCGCGGGTTTCGGACCAAAGGCGGTCCAGCCGTGCCAGATCAAGCTCGATCGCCGTCAGTTCTCGACGGTTCAAACGCTGTTGCAGACCGACCAGCGCGTCGCGCAGACCGACCGTGCCAAAGGTGCCGCCCGTCCCGGCCAATTGGTGACATTCCGCCGCGATGAGCGCTTCGCGCCCGTGAAGGGGGGCAGAGCGGATCAGAGCCAGCGTTGCATCACCATCGCTGATCAGACGCTTGACCAATCCCGCAGCGGCCATCGCGCCGATTTGCTGGCGCAGGTCGCACAATGCACGACGATCCACCACGCCGGCTTCGGCATCGGAAGGCGGAATTGTCATCGGCGCGAACGGCGATGGCATCGTCGCCGGCAGCGCGGACAGCGCCGCCAAAAGGTCCTGCCGCCCGATGGGCTTGGTCAGGGTGTCATCAGTTCCCGCAGCACGGAACTGGGCCAATTCCTCGGGCAAGGCATGCGCGGTCAGGGCAAGTATCCGCGCCTGACGCGATGCACCTGATGCTCGGATACGCCGTGTCGCCTCGATCCCGTCCATGCGGGGCATCGAGATGTCCATCAAGATGACATCAAAGGCGCGCTCTGTCGCCAAGGCAACGCCTTCTTCACCATCAACGGCTTCGGTCACATAATGACCGGACCCTTCCAGATAGCGTCGCAACAGGAAGCGGTTGATCTCATTGTCTTCAACCACCAGAACATGGCTGGGCGGCAAAGCGGTCCCGCCAGAAGGCAGCGGCGTTGGCGGATCCGGGACGATTTCTTCCTCGTCCGCGTCAACCAACATAGGCAAAGCGGCGGGGACCTGTTGCGGTCCGGCGTTGACCGCCATCGCGGCGGGCAAAGGCAGGCGCAGCCAGAACAGGCTGCCTTCACCCTCTTCGCTTTCCACACCAATCTCGCCGCCCATCGCCTCAACAAGACGACGCGCGATGCCAAGGCCAAGTCCAGTGCCGCTGGTGACGCGCTCATAACGAATATCCAGCGTGACGAAATCCTCAAAGATCGTGTCGATCTGATCTTCGCGGATGCCGATACCGGTGTCGATCACCCGAAGTTCCACCGCTCGTTTGCCCTGCAAGGCCTCAGACGGGGGCAAGGCTTCGGCTTCCACGGTGATCTGGCCATCGCGGGTGAATTTCACCGCATTTCCGACAAGGTTCAACAAAACCTGCCGCAGGCGCTGTGGATCACCCAAAACCATCCCCACCGGCCCGTTGAGCGAGGTGAGTGACATATGTGTTCCCGCAGCGGCGGCCAGACCCACCTGATTGGCAATGACTTCGGCGATCAGCCCCTCAAGGTCAAAGGATTGCACGGCCACTTTCATCGCCCCAGCCTCGGCGCGGCTGATATCAAGGACCGAGTTGACATGACCCAGCAGGATTTTGCCGGAATTCTCCATCGCGTTCAGAAGCTCACGCTGATCGGGGGTCAGCTGGCCTTCGGACAAAAGGGTCAATGACCCCAACAAACCATTCAGCGGCGTGCGCATCTCGTGGCTCATGACGGCGATGAAGCGCGCCTTGGTCTTTTCGCCAGCAAGGGCGCGGTCCAGCGCCTCTTTCAATTCGGCCTGTGCGCGCCGACGGTCAGAAATATCGCGCACAAAAGCCACGATCAGACGCGGATCATCGGGTTGGGTCACGGCGATGGACACTTCCGCCGGAAAAGCGCTGCCATCGGCACGACGGCCATCCACCTCGATGCGTAAAGGGCCGCGTCCGGCCAATGCGGTCTCCTCGAGGGCGGCGACAAGCATGCGGCGCTGACCCTTGCCACGCGGGGCGGCGAAGAAATGCGACAGCGCGTGCAGTCCCAGCGCCGTAGGCCGCGACAAGCCAAAGATGCTTTGCGCCGCCGGATTGAATTCCTGAATGATCCCGGCGCGATCTGTCACCACGATGGCATCGGCAGAGTTGTCTACGATGGTGGACAATCGCCCCCCCGTTTCGCGCAGCGCATCGGCCTGAAGGGCGGCGGTGCGATAAAGCCGCGCCATCCCGACAGAGAATGTCACCAGCATCAGCATCAAAAGTGTCGTCACCGCCGCCAAACGCAGCAGTGTAGCCGAGATTTGGGCGCGTTCGGCGTCCGACCGGGCAGAAAACTCGGCCAAAGATTTCAGGGTAATCGACCGCGAGGCTTCGCGCAGCGTCGCTGCATCGGCTTGCAAGCGTGGCAGCGACGCCGCAAGCGAGGCGTTTCCGCCATCGATCACGGGAACCGTCGCGTCAAGAATCCGCCGAATAACCTCGACGTCGTCTTGATATTCGGGCCTTTTCAACTGGTCGCCGTGGATGTCGCTGCTTTGCAACATTGCGATTCGGCTGAAATAGACGTTAAACCACCGTCGGATCTCATCCAACACGGCAGGATCAGACGAAGAGTCTTTTCCATCCATCAGCAGTGCCGCCGCAACCGCCTGTTGCAGGCGCAGTGCCTCTACCTCGGTCTGCATGACATTCCATTGCAGGTTGTCGGAATTGGCCGCCTCAAGCGCACCAAGGCGGTTGCGGACATCCGACACCAGCATGGCAATCGAGACGATGCAGAAAACGATGGCAAGGGCGATCGGTCCACGCCGCAAAAGTCGCGACTTATGGGGTCTGTCGAACCATTCCGGTGGTCTGATCCACGCCGTCACGGTGTCACCCTGCGTCCAATGCAATCATTCCTTTCCAAGGCTAGCCCAGAAGGCTCTTGCGTTCCAGATAGAAACCAACCCGTATAGGGGGGCGGCAGTCGGCGGGGTGTGCTATGGAGTGGACTGTGCTGAGGGTTTTGACCCGATGAAGATCTTACTGGCTGATGACCATGATCTGGTGCGCGAAACGCTGGCCGCGTTTCTGCTTGCCGAAGGTTTGGGCGAAGTCTACTCGGCCCGCACCTTTGATGAGGCGCTTGCCCTGCTCAATCAGCGATTTGACCTGATTTTGCTCGATTACAACATGCCCGGTATGAACGGCTTTGAAGGTCTGGCCCGCGCCAAGGCAATCGCGGTTGGTACGCCGGTTGCCATCATTTCGGGCACCACCCAGCGTGAATTGGCCGAAGCCGCCTTGCGCGAAGGTGCTGCGGGCTTCGTGCCAAAGACACTGGCCGCACGGTCGATGGTGGCGGCGGTGCAGATCATGGCCTCGGGCGAGGTGTTCGCGCCGATTTCATTGTTGCAGGACGAGGATCCGCCCGAAGGCGCTTTGGCCACGCTGACGCGGCGTGAGACGGATGTGCTGCGCGGCATTTGCGAGGGCAAGTCTAACAAGGAAATCGCCCGCGACCTTGAACTGCAAGAGGTCACGGTCAAGCTGCACGTCAAGACCCTTTCGCGAAAACTGGGTGCCAAGAACCGCACCCATGCCGCGATGATCGCGCGGGACGGCGGCAAGGGCGGGGCCGGCTGACCGCCTTTCGTCCTCAGACCGTGTAAAGATACAGGTCGTAATCCACATCCGACACGGTGCGCATCACGCGTGCATACTCTGCCGCCTTGATCGCAGTGAACGTGCGGTGCATGTCTGCGCCAAGCGCCTCCCTCAGAAACTCTGACCGCGTCGCAGCGTCGATGGCCATGCGCCAATCGACCGGGATTGGTGGGGCGTCTTGGCCACCCTCATAACCGTTGCCCTTGGTTTCCGGGCCGGGGTCTATCTTGTGCTTCATGCCTTGGCGCACACCGGCCAGCACGGTGGCCGCCACAAGATAGGGGTTGGCATCCACCCCCGCCGGGCGATGCTCGATCCGCCGCGCCTTGATGTCGCCCGCCGGAATCCGCAAGGCGACCGAACGGTTGTTCACCCCCCATGTCGGACTGACCGGGGCGTAAGACTGGCTGGCAAAGCGCCGCCACGAGTTGGCATGCGGCGCAAAAACCAGCATCGATTCGCCCATCGTGGCGCGCAGGCCGCCAAGGGCGTGCAGGATGGTGGGGGACCATTGACCCTCAACCGCCTCGATGAACACGTTCTTGCCTGCCGCATCACAGAGCGACACATGGAAGTGCATCCCCGATCCGGCGTATTTCTCAACGGGTTTGGCCATGAAACAGGCCGTCACGCCATGCAGCCGCGCCTGCATCCGCACGATCCGCTTGAGCCGCATCAGATCATCGGCGGCCTGCATCACGTCGGTTCGGTAATGCAGCGTCAGTTCATACTGTCCCGGCGCATATTCTGAAATCATCGTCTCTGCCGTGATCCCGGCCTTTCCGGCGGCAGCATAGATGTCAGAGAACAGCGGCAACATCCCGTGCAGGTGATCGACGCTATAGACCTCGGTCTTGTGACTGCCCCGCCCGTCCAGCACATCGCGGGCAGGCTGCACCTTGCCATCTGGTCCACGGTCATTGGCCAGCAGGAAGAACTCCAACTCAAAGGCACCCGCAGGATACAGCCCCTCGGCCGCCAGCGCATCGACTTGGGCTTGCAGCGCGTGGCGGGGGTCCGAGGTCATCTTGTGGCCGTCAAGGTCATACATCGACATGAACACCTCACCCCGTGGTGGGGTGGTGCCATGCAGAGGAACCAGCGAACCGGGAATGGGCCAAGCGCGCAGATCACCATCGCCTTGATCCCAGATCAGGCCGGTTTCATGCACATCCTCGCCGCAGATATCCAGACCAAGGATCGAGATCGGCAAATGCCGCCCATTCTTGAAAAAGGGCAAAAGCTCATGCCTGCGGATGATCTTGCCGCGTCCAATTCCGTTCGCATCGTGCAAGACGATGTCAAAGGCCTCAATCTCTGGATGGGCGGCAAGGAAGGCCTCGGCCTCGGCGACGGTGGAACCCGAGGGGCTGCGTTGATCGGTCATGGCACTCTCAGGCGAAAAGTTCGGTCAGCACACCATCAAAGGCGGCGATGAGGCGGTCGATCTGGGCGGTCTTGGTGACGGGACTGACCAGCATCATGTTATGAAAGGGTGCAATCAGGCAGCCCCGGTTCAACAGCGCGGTATGCAATGCAGCTTCGACCTGCGGCTGATGCGCATGGGCGGCCTCGGCACCGTTGTGCAAGGGTCCGGGGGCGCAGATGAATTCCACCCGCGCGCCGACCCGCACCACATGCCACGGGGCCTTGTGGCGAGTGATGGATTTGGCCAAACCCTTGGCCAGACGCGCGGCGCCCTTTTCCATCTTGGCGTAGTTTTCTGCTGTCATCACCTCAGCCAGCGTCGCGCGCAGGCAGGCGAATTGCATCGGGTTGGCGGAAAGCGTGGTGCCCATGCCGGAATGGCCCCCGTCGCGCGTGGCGTCGTAGCGGTTGAAGGCCTCCGCCACTGCGGGCCGCAAGCCCCAGACGGCCGTGGGCATTCCGCCCGCCACACATTTGCCGACGACAAAGATATCCGGATCCAGCCCATGCACCCCAGTGTAACCGCCGAGGCCGGTGGACAGGGTGTGGGTCTCATCGATGATCAACAGTGTCCCGTAGCGGCGGGTCAACGCGCGCAACCCGTCAAGGAACCCCGGCGCAGGCAGGACCATGCAGGAGTTGGTCATCACGGGTTCGGTCAGGATCGCGGCAACCTCACCGGTCTTGAGAAGCGTTTTGACGGCTGCAAGGTCGTTGAATTCGCAAACCGTCGCAGCGCGGGTCAGGTCTTGCACCTGCCCCACAAGGCCCGCGCGGTTGGCGGGGACACCGTCGCGCAGTTCGACCATCGTGTCATCCAGCGTGCCATGATAGCAGCCGTTGAACACCAGCACCTTCGGCCGCCCTGTCACCGCCCGCGCCACGCGCAGGGCAAAACGGTTGGCATCGGTGGCCGTCGTCGCAATCTGCCAGCGGAAATCGCCAAAGCGATCTGTCAGCAGACGGCCAGCCTCCAAGGCCGCAGGCGTCGGCAGCATATAGGTCAACCCGCGCCCGCTCTGTTCTTTGATCGCTTTCGCCACCGGGGCAGGGGAATGACCGAACATCGACCCGGTATCGCCAAGGCAAAAATCGTCAATCGTGTGGCCGTCGATGTCGGTGATCGTTGCGCCCTTGGCCTTTTTGACCAAAGGCAAATGCGGCATTGGCCAATCGCGCATCCAATGCATCGGCACGCCGTTCAGGAAATGCCCTGCCCCCGCCTGCAAGGCCGCCAGCGCCTTGGGCCGGGTTTCGGCAAAACGCGCGGCCTCTCGTGCCGCGACGGCTTCAAGACGGTGGCGCGGCACGCCTGCGATCATGTCTGTGGTCATCTTGCAACGGTCCCTGACGGTCGATCCCGTTATCGCGCGGAATTTGATCAAATGCAACGCGGCAGGCGAGACTCACATCACGGCGCGGCGGATCAGGTTCAGCCCCATCACCACCAGCACGACCTGCGCCCACCAGCGAAACCGCGCCGGGTCCAGCCGATCCTGCGCCCAATAACCCACCTGCATGCCGATTTGTGCCGGGATCGTCAGCAAGCAGGAAAAGGCAAAGGTCCAGACCGTCACCACCCCGGTTTGCATATGCACCACCAGCAGCATCAACGCACCGACCAGGAAAGACACCCCCAGTGCGCGGACGGTTTCCACCTTTCCTGTCCCCGTAGACAGCAGGAACACCAGCATCGGCGGTCCCCAGACGCCAGAAAACCCACCGTAAAGCCCACCAATCGCGCCTAAGGTCAGTTCAGCGGCGGGGCGATGCTCCACCCGAAAGGTCAGACTGCGCCCGGCCAGTTGCAGCGCGGCATAGGCGGTGATCGGCACCCCCAGCGCCAGAAACAACACCTCGACCGGCAAGAACCGCATCCCGAACCCCGACAGCGCGATGCCAACGATCATTGCGCGCAGGAACAGGCGATAGTCCTTGGCGCTTTGCACGGCGGGCCTGATTCCTTGGCGCAAGGCTTGCGACAGGTTCGTGACCAGCGTCGGCACGATCAGCCCCGCCAAGGCAAGTTCCGGCGGCATGAACGAAGACAACGCCGAAATCATGATCATCGGCATGGCAAAACCCACCACACCTTTGACAAAGCCCGCGCACAACGCCACCGCCATCGCCGCCGCAAAGGCCCAGAGCGTCAAGCCCAAACCGAAAATCTCCATCATTCCCCCGCCCATCAGTGGCACAGAGTGGAACGTGAGACGGCGCGCGGCAAGGGAGCCAACCTGCGCGGCACAGGAAAACGGTTGCGACACTTTCGTTCATCTGAAAACATCTTTTTGAAATCTTCTTGCCCAACCGCCAAAACCGCTCTAGGTCTTTCGCAGTCGCAGAAACGATTCCGACCCGAGGGACAAACCATGCCGCATGATGGCCAAACGATGACCCAGACGCCGCTTTTGGCCGATCTTCTGTCCCTTACTGCCGCGGCCTTGCCAGAGGTTGAGGCGATCTTTGTCGACGCGCGCGAAACGCTGCGCTCCATGGTCACCATCGCGGGCAAAGTCTCGGCCCCCGCGCTTGAGGAACACCAATTTGCTGCCCATGCACTGGCATGGTTGGCCACCTATACCGAATCCCTACGCCAACTTCAGGCATGGGCAGTTCGGATCGATGCCGAAAGCAAGTTCGGTGAGATGGAGGCGTTGATCCTCCAGATTGGTTTTGGCGAATACCTCAGCCAAATCCATGGCGGTATTCCGATGAGTCAGGGTGAAATCGCGCGGCTGCAGGACCTGCGCGTGACACCCGGCCAGCCGGGGGCGGCAGCGGTGACCCTTATGGCCCAAGGGAACACCGCCGCCGCCCGTTCGCGGATGGTGGAATTGATGCGCGAAAACCATGGCCGCGCCACCTTTGGTGCGACCGGCCTTGATGATGAACTTGAGATGATCCGCGACCAGTTCCGCCGCTTTGCCGACGAACAGGTCGCCCCGCACGCCCATGGCTGGCACCTGAAGGATGAGTTGATCCCGATGGAGATCATCGACCAACTTGCCGAGATGGGCGTTTTTGGCCTGACCATTCCCGAAGACTTCGGCGGCTTGGGCCTGTCCAAAGCCTCGATGGTCGTGGTGTCGGAAGAACTGTCGCGCGGTTACATTGGGGTGGGCTCTTTGGCGACCCGGACCGAGATTGCGGCGGAACTGATCCTGTGTGGCGGCACACCAGCGCAAAAGGCACATTGGCTGCCGAAACTCGCCAGCGGGGAAATCCTGCCGACGGCGGTCTTTACCGAACCCAATACCGGGTCTGACCTTGGCAGCCTGCGCACCCGTGCGCGGCGCGATGGCGAGGATTGGACTGTAAGCGGCAACAAAACATGGATCACCCACGCCGCCCGCACCCATGTGATGACGGTTCTGGCACGGACCATCGAAGGCACCACCGATTATCGCGGCCTGTCGATGTTTCTGGCCGAAAAGACCCCCGGCACTGATGAGACCCCCTTTGTCGATCCCGGCCTGTCGGGTGGCGAGATCGAGGTTCTGGGCTATCGCGGCATGAAGGAATACACCGTCAATTTTGACGATTTCCGGGTCAAGGGTGAGAACCTTTTGGGTGGTGTCGAAGGTCAGGGTTTCAAGCAGTTGATGCAGACCTTTGAATCCGCCCGCATCCAGACCGGCGCGCGCGCCATCGGCGTGGCACAGGCCGCGCTGGATGTGGCGATGAAATATGCCGAAGACCGCAAGCAATTCGGCAAACCGCTGATCGCCTTCCCGCGCATCTCGGGCAAGCTCGCGATGATGGCCGTGGAAATCATGATCGCGCGTCAATTGACCTACTTCAGCGCCTGGCAAAAGGACAACGACAAGCGCTGCGATCTTGAGGCCGGGATGGCCAAGCTTCTGGGTGCACGCGTGGCATGGTCCTGTGCCGACAACGGCTTGCAGGTGCATGGCGGCAACGGCTTTGCGCTGGAATACCAGATTAGCCGCATCCTGTGCGATGCCCGCATTCTGAACATCTTCGAAGGGGCGGCCGAGATTCAGGCGCAGGTGATCGCGCGCCGGCTCTTGGACTGACACAAATCATCGCTATGTTGCGGGGGCGGCGTGGTCTTGCGCCGCCCTTTGCATTTTGGGGTGCCTGCGATGTCGTCCAAAACGATCCTACTGACCGGCATCACCGGCTTCATCGCCCGCCATTGCGCCGTGCAGATGCTGAACGCGGGCCATAGCCTGCGCGCCACCCTGCGCGATCCGGCCAAGGGCGATGCCCTGCGCGCCGATCTGCGCCCGCATCTGACCGATCCTGCCGCGCTGGACCGCTTGACGCTGCACAAGGCCGACCTGACCGCCGATGACGGTTGGTCGCAGGCGGCGACAGGGGCGGACGTGCTGGTGCATACCGCCTCGCCTTTCCCCATCGCGCAGCCCAAGAACCCGGATGAGTTGATCCGCCCCGCTGTCGACGGCACGCTGCGCGCCCTGCGGGCCACCCATGCGGCAGGGATTGGCCGGGTGGTACTGACCTCGTCTTGCGTCGCGATCCTGCAAGACGGCCGACGGACCGAGCATACCGAGGCCGATTGGTGCGACACTGCCTCTCCCACCGCCACGCCTTATGCGCTGTCCAAGACCCTCGCCGAACGCGCGGCCTGGGAGTTTACTGCCGCCAACAATCTGGCGCTGACCACGATCAACCCCGGTCTCGTGCTTGGCCCCCCGATCGGGACCGAGGCAGGCAGTTCTGTCGGCCTGATCCGCCGCTTCTTGTCCGCCAAGGACCCGATGCAGCCGCCCATCGGCCTGCCGGTAGTCGATGTGCGCGACGTGGCGCTGATGCACCTGAAAGCGGTCGAAGATCCCGCGCTGGCGGGCAGCCGCTTCATCGCCTCTGCAGGGTCGTTGAGTTTTGTGGAAATGGGGCAAATCCTGCGCGCCGCCTACCCAGACCGCCGCATCGCGCGCCATGTCGCCCCCGCATGGATGATCCGGCTGATGGCCCCATTTGACGCGGAAATCCGCTCGATCCTGCCAAAGCTGGGCTTTGTCGAAACCGTCTCCAACGCGCAAGCCGTCGCGCGGATGAATATGCGCTTCATTCCCCCGGCTGAGGCGCTTTTGGCGACCGCGCGCTGGCTGCGGGGCTGATCCCCCCGCTCGACGGGCGCGGGTTTCCCAACCGGGGATGCAACTGCCCTGCCACAGCAAAGGCTGTCAGCAGCCCCAACCCCGCCGCGGCAAACACGCCTTGCAAGGGCGCCACAAGCAGCACCAGCCATGCCGCCCCCGGCGTCAGGATGCCCGACACATCGCGAAAGCTGGAATAGACGGCACTCATCTCGGTTCGTTCCGACGGCTTGACCGCCATCAAGAATGGCAATCCCCCCACCACATCCAAGAGCACCAAAAAGATCGACGCCCCCATCATCGCCACGACGGCAATCCATGGCAGGGGCGCAAAGGCCGCCGACAACAAGAAACAGGCGGCACAAACGCCAAAGGCCACCCGCACCGCGCGCCGGACCGAGGTTTGGCGCGCAAAGCGCAGGAACAAGGGCGAGATGAACAGCAAAGCGTTCGAAATCGACAAGGCGACCCCGCCCACATGGTCGCCCAACCCGCTTTCGATGCAGAAAATCGGCAAGTAGACCACATAGACCCACCACCCGCAGGAGCGCATCACCGCAAACAGCCAGCCGGCGATCAGGCGGGGTTGCCGGAAGAACCGCCCCAGATAAGCCAATGGATTGGTCGCCGGTTTCTTAGCACGTTGGATCTGCTTGCCATTGCCCAGACGCAGCACCCAGAACACCGCCAGCAGCGCGACAGCAAATGCACCCGCCAGCAGGAACGGCGCCGGGGCCCAGACCCCATGCAGCCAAACCCCGGTCATCGGCCCGATGGCCCAAGGCCCGGCGGCAAAGACCATCTGCAAGGACTGGTTCTGTCCCAGATCGGCGCGGTCAATGTAATCCAAGACATAGGCGTTGAAGCAGACAAAGGTCGTCGCCGTTGCCATCGAAAGGCAAATCAGTGCCGCCTGAACCGACAGGTCCGTGCCAAGGATCGCCAGCGCCATGCCCAGCAGATACATCACGCAGCCACCGGTATAGACCCAGCGGCGGGGGATGATCGTGGTGAACCACGGCACCATCAGACCCCAGATCAACGCCGCAATCCCGGCATGGAAATAGGCGGCAGAGGTGTCCTCGGCATTGCCAAGCGCGGCATAGACCGTCAGCGGCATTGATGAGATCAACGTGCCCCGCACCGCCGCCTCGATCCCCGCCAAAAGCGCGAAATCCCGCACCCTCGATGTGGGGCTGTGCCGTAGGAGAAGGGGGATGTTCTTGGTGGCCATGCTGCGCCTAACTTTTGCGCATGATGCCGCAGCCCCGATGCAACCGCTGCGATGGAGGCGACAGGGCTGCGTCGGGAACAGACTCCGGCTATCCCTTGGCGAACAGGTCCAAGAGCCGCCCCCGCGCCTCGGGCAAAGGCTTGCCATCCATCAAGGGTGACAATTCGCGCGTCAGGAAATGCCCGGTGATCGCCAACCCCTGCGCCAGTTCCGTCCGGTTGACCGGCCCCTGCCCCATCAACCCCTGCGGCAAAGGCAGCAATCGTTCAGCCCAGTCTCCCGCGCCCTGACGGCTGACCGCCCGCCCAGTCTTGGGGCTTACAAAGGCAAGATCATCCCGCGACCCCGTTACCGCGCAGCGCGACAGGTCCAGCCCAAAGCCAAGTGCCTCCAGCATTTGCATCTCCCAGCGCAGGTAAAGCGCAGGCCAATCGCCGCCTTCGGCCAAAGCATCCAGCAAGACCATGCTGCCCCGCCACAGCGCCCAATGCGCCTCACGCTCCGGCAGGGCCGCGCGCAGCAACGCGCAGGTGGCCGACAACCCCGCCAGCGCCAACCGATCCCCAAGAACCGCCGCGCGGGACCGCACGGGTTCCACGGTGAAGGTGCCCATTTGCCCCTCCAGCCGCGCTTTCCAAACTACCGCGACCTGTGAGCCAGGCTGCAATACCGCCGCCATCCGGCGCGAAGCGCCCCCGCGCACCACCCCGGCGTGACGGCCATGCTGGGCCGTGAAAACCTCGATGATCGCGGCGCTTTCGCCATGCGGACGCATGGAGAGGACAGCACCTTCGTCGCGCCATTCCAACATGGCCCGACTATCCGCCGCGCGCCCCAAAGGCGCAAGCGGTCACTCGGACAATCCTGGCTCCTCTAGCAAGGTGCGGCCCTGCCGATCTTCAACCTCGATCAGCCACAGGTCGCGGTCACGGTCGCGCTGGCGGCGCAGCATCGCGTCCACCTCGGCCTCTGGCCCCTCGGCCAGCACCACCCAGACCCGCGCGCCGCTCGTCAGATCAAACGACCGCTGAAACGCCCGCGCCCGACCGTCCAAAGTGGCGGATTTCACGATCACTGCCCCCGCAGTCGGATCGCCCTTGGCAACGACATAGACCGCAATCTCTGCCAACCGCAGCCGCGTCAGGTCAGCCGAGACCCAAAGGTCCGCCGTCAGGCGCATCTCCCGAGCCCCATTTCTTGTCTGAACGCATCCTCGGGGGATGAATGGCGCGGCATGCGCCAGAGGGGGGCAGACGGCCTCCCTTTTTCGGTCCAGATGAAAACGACCTCAGTCGCCATCCTTGAAATCAAGCCCCATTTCAGAATAGCGCTCGGATTCCTCAAGCCAGTTCGGCCGCACCTTTACTTGCAGGAACAGGTGAACAGTCCGCTCAAGGAAGGCCGAAATATCGGCCCGCGATTGCTGACCGATGGCCTTGATCGTCTCGCCCTTGGCCCCCAACAGGATGCCCTTGTGGCCATCTCGGGCAACATAGACGATCTGGTCGATCCGCGTGGTGCCATCGGGGCGATCCTCCCATTTCTCGGTCTCGACGGTCAGCTGATAGGGGAGTTCCTCGTGCAGGCGCAGGGTCAGCTTTTCGCGGGTGATCTCTGCCGCGATCATCCGCATCGGCAGGTCGGCGATCTGGTCTTCGGGATAGAACCACGGTCCCACAGGCACTTGCACGGCCAGCCATTCGCGCAGGTCATCGACGCCATAACCACGCTCGGCGCTGATCATGAAAGTCTTTGCAAAGGGGAAGGCGTCGTTCATCTTTTCGGCCAACCCGAGCAGCACCTCGGCCTTCACGCGATCAATCTTGTTGATCGCCAGCGCCACAGGGGTGCCGCGCGGGATCTTGTCTTTCAGATTGTCGATGATGGCCGCGACCCCTTCCGTCAGGCCACGATGCGCCTCGATCAGCAAAACGATGATGTCCGCATCGGCCGCCCCACCCCAAGCCGCCGCCACCATGGCGCGGTCCAGACGGCGACGCGGACGGAACAGGCCGGGTGTATCCACGAAGACGATCTGTGCGGTACCTTCCATGCAAACCCCCCGAATACGCGTCCGGGTCGTCTGCACCTTATGCGTCACGATCGACACCTTTGCCCCGACCATCCGGTTTAAAAGCGTCGACTTCCCGGCATTCGGCTCGCCGATCAGCGCGACAAAGCCCGCGCGGGTGTCAGGGGTCATGGAATCCTCATGTCAAGATCAGAGGGTCGCTTAGCCCAAACGGGGCCGGGTTGCCAGTTCCATCTGCCAATCTGGCGCCGCAGCGGCGATGGACCAAGCGGGAAAGGGCTCAGCCCTCCAACTGCGCCAGCAAAGCAGCGGCAGCGGCTTGTTCGGCTTGGCGTTTGCCGGGGGCCTCGCCGGTGGCCACTTCGCCGCTGGAAAGCTGGGCCTCGACCTTGAACACCGGCTGATGGTCAGGGCCAGAGCGTGCCACTTCGACATAGACCGGCGGGGGCAGGCCGCGTGCTTGTGCCCATTCCTGCAAGGCCGATTTGGCATCGCGTGTGAGGTTGCCCGCCGCCGCAATGCGTGCCCCCCACAGCCGCAGCACCACGGCGCGGGCGGCGTCAAAGCCGGCATCCAGATAGACGGCGGCGATCACCGCCTCCATCGCATCACCGAGCAAAGCCTCTTTCCGGCGCCCGCCCGACATCATCTCGGACCGGCCCAGTTTCAGCACTTCACCCAAGCCGATTTCCCGCGCGACATCGGCGCAGGTTTCCTGCCGAACCAGCGCGTTGAAGCGCGGGGCCAATTGCCCTTCGGCAGCGCGGTCATCGGTCTGGAACAGCGCTGTCGCGATAGACAGGCCCAGCACACGGTCCCCCAGAAACTCCAGCCGTTCATTGGACGGCCGTGTGGCAGAGGACAGCGACGAATGTGTCACGGCGCGCACCAGCAGATCCGACTGGCGGAATTCATGGCCGATGCGCGCCGCAAACGCGGCAAGATCGGCCGCCAGCCGCACCTTTGTGCCCGATGCCGCCAGCTTCACCGCGCGCCTCTTACTCGACCGCCATGAAGAACCGGTCAGCCCGCCACGTCCAGACGTAGAACAGCGACCGTCCAGCCGAGGAAAAGATCACCCGATCCGCCCGCCCAATCAGGTTTTCGGCGGGAACAAATCCCACGCCCCCCGTCGCCTGCGCAAAGCGGCTATCAAGCGAGTTGTCGCGGTTGTCGCCCATAAAGAAGTAATGCTCCGGCGGCACGGTAAACACATCGGTGTTGTCAGCGCCGCCATTGGTGTCGATGTTCAGCACATCATGCACCAACCCTTCTGGCAGCGTCTCGCGGGACCGGGTCGAGGTGCAGACCCCGCCCAGACCCACCGGCGCATTCTCGCAGCGCGGCGGTTGGCCCAAGGGGCCTTGCGGTTCCATGATTTCCTCAAACGTCCCTGCGGGTTCTTGCGGGACTTCCTTACCGTTGAGATACAGAATCCCTGACCGCATCTGCACCGTATCGCCCGGCAGACCGATCAGACGCTTGATCATGTCATTTTCATTGACCGGATGGCGGAACACCACGACATCACCGCGCTGCGGTTCGCCGCCAAGGATACGTCCGGTGATCGGGCAAGCGGCAAAGGGGCAGGAGTAACGCGAATAGCCGTAAGCCATCTTGTTGACGAACAGAAAATCGCCAATCAACAAGGTATCCTTCATCGAACCTGACGGAATCCAAAACGGCTGAAACAACAAAGTGCGGAACACACCAGCGATCAGCAGAGCCCACACAACCGTCTTGACCATCTCGACGATGCCGCCGTCTTCCTTGGTTCCGCTTTTCGCCATCTGGCTTTCCTGTCTTTCTAGGGCCGGTCGCGCCATGCGGTCCGATCGAGTTGTGGCGCTTTTGCGCCACGCGCGTAGGAAAAGTCAAGTTTCGTGGGTGTCCGGGGCGGCAATCGGGCGCGCCTCGATCACGACAAAGGCCTGCGCCCAAGGGTGATCATCTGTCAGAGTGACATGGATTACCGCTTCATGGTCGCGCGGGGTCATGGCGCGCAACCGCTCGGCCGCCCATCCGGTGACATGCATGACGGGCTGGCCTGTGTGCAGGTTGGTCACCGCCATATCCTTCCACGAAATTCCCATGCGAAGGCCCGTACCCAAAGCCTTAGAACAGGCCTCTTTCGCCGCCCAACGCTTGGCATAGGTGCCCGCCACATCGGCGCGAGCCTCGGCCTTGCGTTGCTCGATTTCGGTGAAAACGCGGTTACGGAAGCGATCCCCAAACCGTTCCAGCGTCGCGGCGATGCGTTCGATATTGGCAAGGTCAGTGCCGATGCCAAGGATCATTTGCTACTCCCAACGGGCCACCACGTTTTCCTGCGTCCCGACACAGGTCACACAAGTGCCCCTCGCGCCAAATCCATGCGGCGGCGCATTTCCTCGATCGCGGGACCAAGGCCCCGGAAAATCGCCTCGCCAATCAGGAAATGGCCGATGTTGAGTTCCATCACCTCGGGCATCGCTGCGATGGGTTCAACATTGTCATAGGTGAGGCCATGTCCTGCGTGCACCTCAAGGCCCAGCGCATGGGCGATGCGCGCACCTTGACGCAGGCCGGCCAACTCTTCCTCTGCCTCATCAAAGCGGCCTTCGGCGTGGAGTTCAGAGTAGCGCCCGGTGTGCAGTTCGACCACAGCCGCGCCGATGCGGGCGCTGGCTTCGATCTGGCGCGGATCATGGCCGATGAACATCGACACCCGGCATCCCGCATCGCGGAGCGGCGCGATAAACGCGGCAAGACGGTTGTCGTCGCCTGCGACATCCAAGCCGCCTTCAGTCGTGCGTTCTTCACGCTTTTCCGGCACGAGGCAGACGGCGTGGGGCCGGGTTTCCAGTGCGATGCGCGCCATCTCATCGGTGGCGGCGCATTCGAAATTCAGCGGGATCGACAGTGCCGCCTTCAGCGCGGCGATATCTTCGTCGCGGATGTGGCGGCGGTCTTCGCGCAGATGAGCGGTGATGCCATCTGCCCCCGCCGCCTCGGCCAGCAAAGCCGCGCGTAAAGGTTCAGGCCAGACCGACCCGCGCGCATTCCTGACCGTGGCCACATGGTCGATATTGACGCCCAGTCTCAGTCGCCCTTGCTCTGCCATCGTCATTCCCGTCCGTCTGAAGGTTTGCATTCCCGGTGTGGCGCCGAACGCCTGCGCCATATCTAGGACGAGCCCTTGCCGCCGTCATCCCCAGAGGCATCACCCTTTTCCGTCTTGGCCTTGAGGCGTGCCGCAGCCTCGGTCAACGTGTCGCGCAGTTTTGAGCGACGTTCGCTGCGCTCTATGGCGGTGGCGTCGCGTGCCTTTTGATAGGCATGAACGAGAGGGATCGTCACATAGTAAAATGCTGTGGACAGCAGCAACCCCGGAGCCAGGGACCCGATGAAATAGGGCACATAAATCTCATGCCAGAATTGGATCAGCCCTTCCCAGCGCGCATGTTGCGGCCCGAAGATCGCGGTCACGTTGAACCACAGGTCCGCGCCAGCATTGCCAAAGGCCATACCGATGTATTCGCCCGACAAAGGCTTGTCGATGCCAAGGATCCAATGTCCCAGAGTGATCGAAAGCACCGCGAAAAACGGCGTGGTCAGCGGGTTGGTATTGAAGGTCGCCAGCAGCGCGGCCAGTAGATTCCCATTGGCCAGTCGCGATGCCCCCCAAGCTGCCACGAACTGCATGCCCGGCAAGGGAAGGAACCCGACCATCGAGCCCGCGAACACCCCCCGCGCGATGCGATGCGGCGTATCGGGGAGGCGGCGCATCCGATGAATGACGTAGCGCGTCGCGCGCTTAAACCCGCCGGTCGGATAGACCATCTCACGGGTCCATTCCCAAAGGGTGCGGGGATTGCGACGTTTAAAGACCAATTGGGCTACTCCTGCGCGCGTGTCGCGGGTTTGCGTGACAGGTCGCGGTGACGCAAGATCTGCGCCACGTCCGTCTCGGCTTCAAGAGCGGTCATCACCATGTGCAAATGTTCGACATCTCGCAGATCAACATCGACGATGACCCTGTAGTAGTCTGGCTTACGGTCTGTAAAGCGCAGGTCGCTGATGTTGGCTTTCTGCTCGCCGATGACGGTGCAAATTCGTCCAAGCACCCCGGACGCGTTTGAAATGGTCAACTCGAGGCTGACAGTATGCACCGCCGCATGCCGGCCGGAATGCCAGTGCAGATCGACCCAGCGACCGGGTTGTTCTTCGAATTCCTCCAGCGCGGGACAGTCGATGGCATGCACCACCACACCCTGCCCGCGATAGGTGATGCCGACGATGCGTTCCCCCGGCACCGGCTGGCAGCAGCCCGCACGGCGGAAGGACTGATCGTCCGACAGGCCCACCACCGGGCGCAGTGCGTCAACTTCATCCGTCCGCTGCAGCGCAAGTTCGGGATAAAGCAATTCCACCACCCGACGCGCTGTGACTTCCGCACTGCCCAAGCGCGCCAGAAGGTCCATTTCATCGGCAAGACCCAGCATCTTGGCCGCCGTCCTCAGCGCCTTGTCCGAGGACCGCTTGCCGATATGGTCAAAAGCCGCTCGCGCCAGTTCCTGCCCCAGTTTGACAAAACGGCCCCGGTCCTCTTCACGCAGCGATTTGCGGATCGCGGCCTTGGCGCGGCCGGTGGTCACAATATCGATCCAGCTGGATTGCGGGCGCTGGCCCTCGGCCGTGATGATCTCGACCGATTGGCCGTTCTTCAGCCGCGTCCACAAAGGCACGCGGATACCATCGACCTTGGCCGAGACGCAGGAGTTCCCGATCCTTGTGTGGATGGCATAGGCATAGTCCAATGGCGTCGCACCCCGCGGCAATTGCACCACATCCCCCTTGGGCGTGAAGCAGAACACCTGATCGGAATACATCTCCATCTTAACATGTTCGAGAAACTCGTTGTGGTCGCCCTCATCGAAGCGTTCGGTGATGCTGGAAATCCAGTTCGCCGGATCGACAGCAAAGGGGTTCACCGCGCGCACCCCTTCCTTGTAGGACCAATGCGCGGCAACGCCTGCTTCTGCCACTTCATGCATGTCGCGGGTGCGGATCTGCACCTCAACCCGTTTGCCGTCGCGACCCGACACCGTGGTATGAATCGACCGGTATCCGTTGGTCTTGGGCTGGCTGATGTAATCCTTGAACCGCCCCGGCACGGCGCGCCAGCGCTGGTGGATCACGCCAAGGATGCGGTAGCAGTCCGGCACAGAGCCGCAGATGACGCGAAAGCCGTAGATGTCCGAGAGCCGCGAGAAGGCGAGGTCTTTCTCCTGCATCTTGCGCCAGATGGAATAGGGTTTCTTGGCGCGCCCATAAACGTCTGCCTCGATCTGCACGCGCTCCAACTCCAGCCGCAGGTCGGCGCTGATCTTGTGGACCACATCACCCGCTTCGCGTTGCAAGGTGATGAAACGGCGGATGATCGAATTGCGCGCATCGGGGTTGAGCACGCGAAAGGCGAGGTCCTCGAGTTCTTCCCGCATCCACTGCATGCCCATGCGACCGGCGAGCGGGGCGAAGATTTCCATCGTCTCGCGCGCCTTCTGGGCCTGCTTTTCCGGCTTCATGCTTTTGATGGTGCGCATGTTGTGCAGCCGGTCGGCCAGCTTAACCAGAATAACGCGCAAATCCTTGGACATCGCCATGAAAAGCTTGCGGAAGTTCTCCGCCTGCTGGCTTTGGGTCGAGGACAGTTGCAGGTTGGTCAGCTTTGTCACGCCATCCACCAATTCGGCGACATCTTCGCCAAAAAACTGCGCGACTTCGGTGTAAGTTGATCGTGTGTCTTCGATCGTATCGTGCAAGAGCGCGGTCACGATGGTCGCGTCATCCAGCCGCTGTTCGGTCAGGATCGCAGCCACAGCGACAGGGTGGGTGAAATAGGGCTCACCCGATTTGCGGAACTGCCCCTCATGCATCTGCTTGCCATAGGCATAGGCCCGGCGGATCAGATCGGCATTGGTGCGCGGGTTGTAGTTGCGGACGAGGGCGATGAGGTCTTCAACGTCGATCATCACCGCCCCGCCAACCGGCCTAGACGCCGGTTTTGTCCGCGTTCCGTTTTCAGTTCTCGCCTTGCGCTTCCATCAGCGCCCGAAGCAGTTTTTCCTCTGACATGTCGTCCTGCATCGGTCGGTCGATTTCGCCGGACATCAAGAGGGCCATTTGATCCTCTTCGGGTTCGTCCACCTCGATCTGGGTCTGGTGGCTTTCGATCATGCGTTCGCGCAGGGCTTCGGCGGATTGCGTTTCTTCGGCAATCTCGCGCAGGGCGACGACGGGGTTCTTGTCATTGTCGCGGTCGATGCCAATCGGCGAACCGGCAGCGACTTCGCGCGCACGGTGGGCCGCCAGCATCACCAGTTCGAACCGGTTCGGGACTTTGTCAACGCAATCTTCGACCGTCACGCGGGCCATGGGATGCTCCAATCTGAAAGGGGGGCATGGAAGCGTCTATGTAAGACGTCACAACACCCTTGACAAGCGCTGAATCAGACAGATAGCGGCAACACCTCATCGCGATCTTGCGTTGACAGGGCGGCCAGCATCTGTGCCACGGTCAGGTTCAAGCGCGGATGACACCAATCCGGTGCGACATCGGCCAAAGGCACCAGCACAAAGGCACGGTCTTGCATCCGCGGATGCGGCAGGATCAGTCGGTCAGGGGCCGCGATACGCTGCGTTTCCGCCGGCAAAGACCGCCAATCGTCTTGGGTCGCCGCATCCGGCAACACAAGATCATCACAGGCGATCAGGTCGAGGTCCAGCGTGCGCATCCCCCATCGCGTGTCGCGGGTGCGGCCAAGCTCTGCCTCGACCTCATGCAGCATGGCCAAAATCTCGGACGGCGTCACCTCGGGTGGAACACACGCCGCAAAGGCCGCGTTCACATAGTCCGGGCCTGCCCCCGCCGGAAAGCACGGGGTATGATAGAATCGGCTGACGACCAACCCCCGTAGTCCCCGCGTTTCCAGCAGATGAAACGCCTGCAAAATGGTCTTTTCCGGCGGATCACCCCGAAGAGGCAGGTTTCCGCCAGCTGCAACCAGAAGTCGTTGCGATTCTTTCTGCACGTGTCTTATCCATTGGTATAGGGACGCTTGCCGTGTAACGCCCGAGTGGTAGCTATTTGTCGTTGGTCAATCGTTTTTTCATATGATCGGCATGTTATCCAGCACCACAACCGATTGGCACCATCGCATTTAAAGGGACGCCCTTCATGTTCTACAAAGACGAACGGCTAGCGCTGTTCATAGACGGCTCCAACCTTTACGCAGCAGCAAAGGCACTGGGCTTCGACATCGACTATAAGCTCCTGCGTCAGGAATTCATGCGTCGCGGCAAGCTTCTGCGCGCCTTCTATTACACCGCTTTACTCGAAAATGACGAATACTCGCCGATCCGCCCGCTTGTGGACTGGCTGAACTACAACGGCTTCACGATGGTGACAAAGCCTGCCAAGGAATACACCGACAGCCAAGGTCGGCGTAAGGTCAAAGGCAACATGGACATCGAACTGACCGTCGATGCTATGGAACTTGCGCCGCGCGTCGACCACATCGTGCTGTTTTCCGGCGATGGCGACTTCCGGCCCTTGGTGGAAAGCCTGCAACGGCAAGGTGTCCGCGTGTCCGTCGTCTCCACAATCCGCAGCCAGCCGCCGATGATCGCCGACGAACTGCGCCGCCAAGCTGACAACTTCATCGAACTGGACGAACTGCGTGATGTGATTGGCCGTCCGCCGCGCGAACCGCGCCCGATGGACGCGCGCGGCGAAGAGGTCACGGTCGACGCCAAGTGATCGCCAAAACCGCGCACTTGGCGGACTCACAACAAATGACATCGGACGGTCCGGCGGTTGGGGAAGCGCTGGTCCGTTTTCACAGTCAAGACGCGGACGCACCGCTTCAGGTGCTTACCTACCGCCTTACGACCACAGACGTGGCGGCGTGGATAGGGTCGCGCCGCGCTGAACGCCGCGCCGGTCGTGCGCTGGTCGCATCTGCCTTGCTTGCGGGGGCGATGGGGCTTCAAGTTCTGTCAGGCCGCCTGCCCGTTCCGCCAGGCCGCGCTTTTGCCATCGCCGAGGCGGCGATGATCTTGATCTTGCCGGTGGTGCTGGCGCTCTGGACTCGGCGGCGCAGTCATCTGGCTGAGGCTGGGCGCGATTTGCCTGCCGCAATTGATGCAAGGCTCGAGGTCTGGCCCGATCGACTGGTGCTGACCGAAGCCGCGGGCAAGCCGCAAGTGATCAAGCCGCGGCTTCTCCACCAGCTTAGCGTGACACGCCATCACATCCTTGGCGAGACGGACAGCGCCCGATTGATTCTGCCACTGTCCGCCTTTGCTGATCACGCGGGGATGCGCGCCTTTGCCAACCACCTACTCGCGCAGCGCGGATGATGGCAGCGCCAAGGTGTTGACGCTGTCGATCTTGGCAGGTCTTGCGCTTGCTGCTTTCATGGCAGCAACCCCGGTGCCGTTTCAATCCGAAGTCGCCTTTGTCGCGGCCATTGCCGCCTTGCCGGATCAAGTATGGCTGTTGGTCATTGTCGCTTCGGTCGCCAATACGGCGGGATCGGGGGTAACCTATGCCTTGGGGCGTGGCGCGCGGATGTTTGAGCCGCTTTTGACCCGCTGGCCCCACCTGCGCCCGGACCCCACCGCCATGGCCAAGGCCGAGCGGTGGTTTGCCCGCTGGGGCCGCTGGGTGCTGATGGTATCTTGGCTGCCAGGGGGCGATCTGGCCTGCGCTTTGGCCGGGGTGCTGCGGTTGCGGCTGGATCTGTTCTTCCTTTTGGTCGGCTTCGCAAAGACCAGCCGCTATGTCGTGCTGGCATTGTTGACCACCGGCCTGATCAGCTGACCACCCGCTCGGCGGTTCCGGCTGACGGGTGCAGGCCAGGATAGGCCCCGTCGACCACGCGGCGCAAATCGGCCATCCGCACCGGCTTTGAGAGATAGAATGTCATTCCGCGTGCGAGACAGCGTTCCCCTTCGCCCGCCTGCGCATTGGCCGTCACCGCGATAATCGGCACCTGTGGCAAAGCGCGTTCTCGCTCTTCGCGGCGGATGGCATCGGTCAGGCCGAAACCGTCCATGTTTGGCATGTGGCAATCGGTCAGGACTAGGTCGAAGTGCTGGCTTTGCCACGCGGCCAGTGCCTCAAGCCCGTCGCCCGTAATCACGGCGTCATGGCCCATCTTCTCTAACTGAGTGGCCAAGACGACCTGATTGATCTCATTGTCCTCGGCGACAAGAATCCGCATCCGTTCCCGCTGTACCGCGCCGGTCGAATGGGCCTGTGTGCCCAAAGCACGGGCTGACTGCCGTGCGTCAGAAGATGGCGAAAGCGCCGCTGTGGAGAGTACTGCCGCCAATGCCTCGGACGGCAGCATCGGCAGCGCCTGCACCTGGTGGATTTGCCGGTCGATCAGTCCCGACGGACGGCTGCGCATCCGCGTCATCACGACCACGCGCTGATCGGGGGCGGCCACAGCCAGCGCGGCATTCCGCGCGGCGTCTTCACGGCCCTGCCCGTCAAAATCCGAAAGCACAAGGATGGGCGGGCGAACGGCTTCCGAGGGCAAGTCGCTCAGAATCATCCGTGCCTCATCCAGTGAGGCCCGCTGCACCTGAGCACCCGTGGGCGCCAACACCGCGAGCCAATCCTCGACCTGCCAATCAGAAAGCCCTGCCAGCAAGACCCTTGTGCCGCGGAGGTTTGCTGGCACACCTGCAGACGACAGCGCCTGCAGCGGCAAGGTGACGGTAAAGGTCGCGCCCTGCCCCGGTTGGCTTTCAACCGAGATGCGGCCCGCCATCTTGGTGACCAGTTGATGCACAATGGCAAGGCCAAGACCCGTGCCGCCAAAGCGCCGCGTCGTCACCATTTCTGACCGGCCAAAGGGTTCAAACAACTGCGGCAGGAAATCCGGCGCTATGCCTATACCATCATCGCGGAACTGAAAGCTGATGCGCCCTTCGGGATCCAACGCCACCACCAAGGCTGCTAGCCCAGGCGGTTCATCCTTGGGCCGGCGCGAGAATTTGATGCCATTGCCCAACAAGTTCGTGATGATCTGGCGGATACGTCCCGGATCACCCCGCACCATGGCGGGCAAAGCCGGATGCAGCCGCAGATGCACCATGACATTGTGCTGATCGCCATAAGGACGCAGCGCGTCGAGCGTGCTTTCGATCACTTCGGCCAAAGGCATGGGCTCTTCGACCAGTTGCAGCTTACCGGCCTCGATTGTCGACATGTCCAGAATGTCTTCGATGATGCGCAGCAAGGACAACGCCGAATCGCGGATGGTGCCAAGGTTGCGGCCTTGCTGCGGCGAAAGATCGGTGGCGGCGAGGATATCGGCCATGCCAATCACCCCGTTCATCGGCGTCCGAATCTCGTGGCTCATCGCGGCAAGGAATTCGCTTTTTGAGCGGTTGGCGGCCTCGGCTTCGCGTCGGGCAACATCCATGCGGACGTTGTAGCGTTCGGCAATCAACGCAAACAGAAACACATTGGCCCCAACGACCAGAATCGAAGATGCCGTCGCCACTGGGGCGACCACGTTTTCGGCAATCTCATGTCCAATGATTGGCGGGCCAAAGAAATCCGTACCGGCCAGATTGCCGCAAACCCAACATCCAAGGATCGAAACGATCAAAAACAGGATCAG
This sequence comes from Rhodobacter sp., assembly GCA_027487395.1. Taxonomy (GTDB): domain Bacteria; phylum Pseudomonadota; class Alphaproteobacteria; order Rhodobacterales; family Rhodobacteraceae; genus Paragemmobacter. The sequence goes on from JAIYDR010000031.1 coordinate 31,252, forward strand.
CGGCTTTTCCGTTCGGATCGAACAGTTCAGAAAAACCCCAGCCAGAACAGGCGCATATAGCTGATCAACGTTGGCGGCGGGATGGATATTGAAATGACCTGCCATCAACACGATCAGCGCAGTCCAAAACCACAGGATGCGCCCGGTGGTCACTTTGCCAATCGAGACAAGATAGACAGACAGGCCAGAACCGACCGTCATCACGGCTGACAACCCGACGACAAGCCAAGAACTGATGATCGTGCCGACAACGATCCAGACGATGCCAATCGTGACAACGGCAAGCGCCATGCCACGCGTGGCAAGGCCGCGATACCACTCGTCCTCGTTCCGCCCCCCTGCGTCCCGAAACGGACGCTGAAAGGCGATCAACAGATCATTGAAGGACACCACACCCCCCCGGGCAGATCACCCGGCCGCACCCTGACGACGAACGGTTCCACACTCCGCAAGACGACACTAACCGGCCATTCTTTACGATGGAACTTGGCGTTTCTGGCAAGACTAAGTGAAAATGTGGTACTTAATCGTGGCATTTGCGCCCTGAGACAATCCGCGATAGCAAAGGCACACGTCCTTTTCTTGCCGGAAGCCATGCCATGACCGACCTGCCGCCGCTGACGCTTTATCTTGCCGCGCCGCGCGGTTTTTGCGCTGGGGTGGACCGCGCGATCAAGATCGTCGAGATGGCGATCGAGAAATGGGGTGCTCCGGTCTTTGTGCGGCATGGAATCGTGCACAACCGCTATGTCGTCGAAGACCTGCGCGCCAAAGGGGCGGTGTTTGTCGAGGAATTGGACGATTGCCCCGATGACCGACCGGTGATCTTTTCTGCGCATGGCGTGCCGAAATCCGTGCCTGCTGCCGCGCAAGCCCGCCAGATGATCGCGGTCGATGCCACCTGCCCCTTGGTGACGAAGGTGCATAACGAGGCGCAGCGCCATTCGGAAAACGGCTTGCAGATGGTAATGATCGGCCATGCCGGACACCCTGAAACCGTCGGCACCATGGGCCAACTGCCCCCCGGCGAGGTGCTTTTGGTTGAGACCGCCGAAGATGTGGCGACCCTGACCGTGCGCGATCCGAGCAAACTGGCCTATATCACTCAGACCACGCTGTCGGTTGATGACACAGCAGGGATCGTGGCGGCCTTGCAGGCGCGATTCCCGGCCATCATCGGTCCGCACAAGGAAGATATCTGCTATGCCACCACCAATCGTCAGGCGGCAGTCAAGGCGGTGGCCCCCAAGATCGACGCGCTTTTGGTGATCGGTGCGCCGAATTCGTCAAATTCCAAGCGTCTGGTCGAGGTGGGTTCTGCCGCAGGCTGCGCCTATTCGCAACTGATCCAACGCGCCACCGACATCGATTGGCGCGCCCTCCAAGGTATCCGCGCCGTAGGCGTTACCGCCGGGGCAAGCGCCCCCGAAGTGCTGGTGAATGAGGTGATTGACGCCTTCCGCGCCCGCTATGCCACCACGGTGGAGATGGTGGAAACGGCTGTGGAAAACGTCGAATTCAAGGTGCCCCGCATCCTGCGTGAAGCCGTGTGACGCCATGATCCCCCGCTCTGCCCTGTTCCTTGGCCTTGCTGGCCTTCTGCCCTTCCTTTGGGGGGCGCTGAACGTGCTTTATCCGCCCTCACTCGCATGGGGCGGGACGATGCTCAGCCCGATGTTCAAGGGGACCTATGTCAGCCTGACCTATGGCACGGTGATCTTGTCGTTCATGTCGGGCGTGCTGTGGGGCTTTGCCACCAAGGCCAAAGGCCCGGCGGCGGCTCTGGGATACGGCCTTTCCGTGATTCCTGCGCTTTGGGCGTTTTTCATGGTCAACGGCCAACCCGGCGATGCGGCGGTGAACCTTGCCGCCGGCTTTGTCGGGCTTTTGCTGCTGGATTTCAGCTTTGCAGGGCAGGGTCTGACCCCGCCGTGGTGGATCCGCCTCCGGCTGATCTTAACGGCGGTGGTGCTGGCCTGTCTTGCCGTACCGATCCTCTACGAATGACCGCTCCCTCCGGTTGACCCTGCGCCGCCCCGCGCCTAGGGAAAGCGCAAAGGAGACACCATGCCTGACCTTTTTGCCTATACCGACGGTGCCTGTTCCGGCAATCCCGGCCCCGGCGGTTGGGGTGTGTTGCTGATTGCCCGCGATGGCGAGACAGTGCTGAAAGAGCGCGAGTTGAACGGCGGCGAAGCCCTGACCACAAATAACCGGATGGAGCTTTTGGCCGCAATCTCGGCCTTGGAAACTCTGGCTCGCCCGACCGAGATCACCATCGTCACCGACAGCGCCTATGTCAAAAACGGCGTGACCGAATGGATCCACGGCTGGAAGCGCAATGGCTGGCGCACGGCCGGCAAAGACCCGGTCAAGAATGTGGACCTGTGGCAGCGCATCGACGCCGCGCAAAAGACCCACAAGGTGACATGGCGCTGGATCAAGGGCCATGCGGGACATGCCGAGAATGAGCGGGCAGATGCCCTTGCCCGCGCGGGAATGGCCCCGTTCAAGGTCAAGGCATGACCGCGCCCGATCTGATCCTGCCCGCGGATATGGTTCTGACTTTGCTGGATTATGCCTCGGTCGCGGTGTTTGCGCTGACGGGGGCGCTGGTGGCCAGCCGGTCACAACTGGATATCGTCGGCTTCATCTTCATCGCCTGCCTCACTGCCATCGGCGGCGGCACGCTGCGCGACGTGATCCTTGACCGCCCTGCCCTGTGGCTGTCCGACCCCGGTTTGCTGGCGGTGGCCGCTGTGGCGGCGGTGGCGGTGTTCCTCGGCGCGCATCGGTTGGAAAGCCGTTATCGCACGCTGGAGTGGCTGGATGCCTTTGCGCTGGCCGTCGCTGTGCCTGCGGGCGTGGGCGTGGCCATGGCCGAAGCGCAGGCCTGGCCCATTGTGCTGGTCATGGGCATGGTCACAGGCTGTATGGGCGGCCTGATGCGCGATGTGGTCTGCAACGAAGTGCCCTTGGTGCTGAAACAAGGTGAGCTTTATGTCACTTGTGCCTTTGCGGGGGCGCTGGCGGCCTCGGGCCTGACCGCCGTTGGGTTGCCGGTGGGGATGGCGCTGGCGGTCTGCGGTCTGGTCACGCTGACGCTGCGGGCAGGCAGTCTGGCCTTGGGGTGGCGACTGCCAATCTATCGACCCCGCCCCCCGCGCGCGCCAAAACGTTAGACAGCTTGCCTTTGGCCATAACGCGGTTAGGCTGGCCCCAGTTTCTTGGAACGGAACCCAATGGCCCGCCCGCGCAGCATACCCGACGCCGAGATTTACGCCGCGATCCGTGCGCTTTTGGCAAGAGACGGCGAAAAAGCCGTGGCCTTTGGTGCGGTTGCCCGGTTGACTGGCCTTGCACCACCGTCCTTGGTGCAGCGCTATGGCAACCGCAACGGCATGATCCGCGCCGCCCTGTTGGACGGCTGGCAGGATTTGTTGACCCGGACCGACGCTGCCACCGAAGCGCAACCCAATGCGCTGCTGAAGGTGCTGACTGAACCGGCAGCCGTGATGACTGACCCTGCCCTGATGGCCGTGACCCTGCGCGACGCCAGCCTGCGCACAGCGGCAGAGGCATGGCGCGCGCGGTTGGAGTCACTCTTGGCGCTGCGGCTTGGCGCGGGAACCAAAGGGCAAGAGGCCGCCTCGATACTGTTTGCGGCATGGCAGGGACAGCTTTTGTGGCTGCATGCCGGAGGCAAAGGCTTCCGCGTGAAGGACGCCGCAAAACGCCTTACTTAGAAATATAGCGCGGCCACGCCCAGATCAGCAGCACGGCACCGATCACCGCACCCACAAAGCCCGCCGCCAAACCGGTAACCGTCACAAGGAAGCGCAGCACCAACCCGCCGATCAGCGCCCCGGCAACGCCGATCACAACCGTGGTGGGTACATCCGTTTGAAGGCGCATCAACCGCGTCGCCAGAAACCCAGCGGCAGCACCAATGATGACCAGAGCAAGAATGGGCATGGTTGCGGCCTCCGGCCTGCGATTACTACCAACATATGGCGACTGCCCTGCCCGTCGCCAAGGGGCTGGCGGTCAATCGATGCGGGCCGGCAGGTGCGCGCCGCGCAGAAAATCGGCCTGCGCTTGGGGGCGCTTGCCCTCACGCTGCGCGGTCAGGATTTCCACCGCGCCCTCCCCGCAGGCTATGGTCAGACCCGACAGCACCTGCCCTGGCTGGCCTAACCCCGCAACAACGCGCGATTTCAAGAGCTTGACCCGATCCGCGCCGAAAAGGCACCACGCACCTGGAAAGGGGGAAAGCCCCCGGATCAAACGATCCACCTCAACCGCTGGACGGGACCAATCCACCCGCGCCTCTGCCTTGTCGATTTTCGCAGCATAGGTCACGCCCGCGTCGGGCTGCGGAACCGGCGTCAGGTTGGCCAACCTCTCCAACGCCTGCCCGATAAGCGCAGCACCCATACTGGACAAATGATCGTGGAGGTCTCCCGTCGTGTCCTCGGACCCAATCGCCACGGACTGACGCAACAGAACAGGGCCGGTGTCCAACCCCGCCTCCATCTGCATGATGCAAATCCCGGTCTCTGCATCGCCCGCCATGATCGCGCGGTGGATCGGCGCAGCCCCCCGCCAACGCGGCAAAAGCGAGGCGTGGATGTTCAGACACCCGAGGCGCGGCGCATCCAGAATAGCTTGCGGCAGGATCAGGCCATAAGCCACCACCACCGCGACATCGGCCTGCAAGGCAGCAAACTCGGCCAACGCCTCTGACGTCCGCAGACTGGTGGGGTGGCGAACGGTCAGACCCAAAGCCTCCGCTCGCGCCTGCACAGGGCTAGGGCGAAGGGCCTGCCCGCGCCCGGCGGGACGCGGCGGCTGGCTGTAAACCGCCACAACCTCATGGTTTTGGTGCAGGGCATCAAGGACCGGAACCGAGAAGTCCGGCGTGCCCATGAAAATCACTCGCATTCGCGGCCCCTTTTCCAGTTTCACTTGCAGCACATCCTCAAGGTGAATTCGATTTACAATCAGCGGCTTTCAGACAGGATCAGACATTGAGAACCGCTCGCAAATCCAACGATATGCAAACGATTCTCAATCGCACACCTGAAATACGTTGCAACTCACTCTCAACTGCGCTTGCGCCACTTGTCCGACTTCGCGATCAGCATCTTGCGTTTCAGCGGCGAGAGGTGGTCGAAATACATCTTGCCGTTCAGGTGATCGACCTGATGCTGCGCGCTGGTGGCCCAAAGATGGACAAAGTCGCGCTCTTCCATCACCCCGTCGGCATTCATAAACCGCACCGTCACCGCCCTTGGCCGCGCAATCACTGCCGAAACACCCGGCAAATTGGGCGAGGCTTCGTCATGCTCGCGCAATTGCACGCTGGCATGCAGGATTTCCGGATTGGCCATCCGCACCGCCTGCCCTCGCTCGGTCGAGCAATCCACCACGGCCAGACGCAACGGCACCCCGATCTGCACGGCGGCCAGACCATAGCCCGGCATCGCATCCATCGTGTCGATCATGTCGGCCCAGATGGCGCGGATCTCATCCGTGATCGCCTCTACCGGCGCAGCGGGGGTTTTCAGCACAGGATGCGGCCAAGGCAGGCAGAGACGGACGGTCATGCAAGATACTCCGCTTCGGCCTTGGCGCGGGCCTCGGGCGACAGGCGGTCAAGGGTGACGATCCCGTCAAGATGGTCGATCTCATGCTGGGCGCAAATGGCGTGAAAACCGGTCAGGTCGGCCTCATGCATCGCGCCGTCAAGGTCCGTCCAGCGCAGCCGGATCGCGGGGGCACGGGCAATGGCAGTGGTGATACCGGGGATGGACAAGCACCCTTCGGGACCAACAACCACATCATCAGACCGCGACACAATCACAGGATTTACCAAGACTTGCGGTGCAGGCGCGGCCTGCTTCCACGCTGCATCCATCACAAAGACCCGAAGCGACACCCCCACCTGTGGCGCAGCCAGACCCCGGCCCTCCGCGTGATACATCGTGTCGAGCATATCCGCCGCCAAATCCCGCGCGGCGGCAAGGTCCGTCACCGGACCGGCCACAGATGACAGCACCGGGTCCGGCCACAACCGCACCGGCAAGACGGCCATCAGCCCCGCGCCCGTTCGCGCTTTAGCTTTTCCATCTTGCGGGTGATCATCTGCCGCTTCATCAGGCCCAGATAATCAATGAACAGCTTGCCGTTCAGGTGGTCAATCTCATGCTGCACGCAGGTCGCCCACAGGCCTTCGAACTGTTCTTCCTGCCCCGTGCCATCCAGCCCGGTCCAGCGCACGACCACTGCGGCGGGACGCTTCACATCGGCATATTGCTCGGGGATCGAAAGGCAGCCTTCCTCGTAGGTGGACAGGTCCTCAGAGGACCAGACAACCTCGGGGTTGAACAGCACCATGGGCCGGGACTCGCCCATGCCTTCCTTGACGCAATCCATCACGATCAGGCGCTTGGTCACGCCGACTTGTGGCGCGGCGAGGCCTATACCGGGCGCGTCATACATGGTTTCCAGCATATCCTCGGCCAGCTTGCCCAATTCCGACGAGATTGTCGGGACCGGGTCGCAGACCTTCTTGAGGCGCGGATCGGGATGGATCAGAATAGGGCGGATCATGGCGAAATGCTTTACCCAAATCACTGTCAACGCGCAATGGCGGCGCTTGCCCCCAAAAGACAGGAACGATTTTCGAAGTTTTTCCGAAAAATTGGAACAAAGTTACGAATTTTTCGATTGAACCGGAACTAACGTCCAGATTATTCATGAATTATAGAACAAACTGTCGCAACTGACCACGGGAAGGGCCAGGGCATGAGCTTTGACGAGCCGATCAACCGCCTTGGCACCCATAGCGTGAAATGGGACATGATGGAGCGTCTTTATGGCGTGCCTGCCAAGGATGGCTTGGCGATGTGGGTGGCCGATATGGATTTCCGCCCGCCAGCCTGTGTGCAACAGGCGGTGGAGGCTATGGCCGATCACGGCGTCTACGGCTATTTCGGTGATGATGCCGCCTATCTGGACGCGATCCGTTGGTGGATGGCCACTCGCCATGGCTGGGATGTGGCGCGCGAGGATATCTTCACCACCCACGGTCTGGTCAACGGCACGGGTCTGTGCTTGCAGGCCTATACCCAACCCGGTGACGGTGTGGTGCTGACCACCCCAGTCTATCACGCCTTTGCCCGCACCATCAAAGCCGCCAGTCGGCATGTGGTGGAATGCAAACTCACGAACACCAATATGCGCTATGAGATGGACTTCGCCGCATGGGACGCCCAGATGAC
>JAIYDR010000349.1 GCA_027487395.1 Rhodobacter sp.
CGGGGTTCGGCCTGGGGAAACTCGGGCGCGAGGGGGGCGGTGTCCGACACGAAATAGCCCGACCGCCCCTTGGCCGTCAGGTAATCCGCCGCCACCAACTCGGTATAGGACAGGGTCACAGTGATGCGGCTGACGCCCAGATGATCGGCCAGACCGCGCGACGAGGGCATCTTTTCCCCCGCGCGAAAGCGGCCTGAGAGAATGCCTTCGGACACCATCTGCCGGATGCGCTGCTGCAAGGTGCCCGTGCCATGCCGGGGCAGGAAAAAGGATTCGACCGGGATTGCCAAGACTGGCCTCATGCGCGCAGGGAACTGGCGCTATGGGCAGGGATGCAGGGGGCAGAGTCAAGGGTGGTCAGGCCAATCGTCAGCGGGCGGTCTGGCGGCCAGATAGGCCACGGCCTCTGCCGCTTCGGCCGCGGCATGCCCGGCGGCGCGGGCGGCAAGGTCCGTGTCGATCACCTGTACCAGCCGGAATGTCTCGCACCAGAGCCACATATCGGGCGCGAATGTCCCGGCGCGGCGAAAGTGGTCCTCATGCGTGGCCCGCCAAAACCGCAGGCTGCCGTCGCCTTCGCCTTCGGTGGCGGCGAAAGCGGCATCAATATCGTGGAACCTGCGGCGCGCGACGGCGAGTGTCTCGATCACCGCGACGGGGCGTCCGTCCGCGGTCACGACCCATCGCCGCCCCGGCGCGGTCGGGTTCTCCTCCGTGCCATCCCAAACCGTCGCCCGCTTCTGCCCCGCAATCACGAGCGCGGCCAGCCGTTCCTCAAGCGCCGGACCTGATCCGAAAGCGCAGGTCGGCAAGTCCTCCCAATCCATCATCGCCCCCCTCTCACTTCGCGGAACAGATAATCTTCGCGCCGACCGTCAAGCCCCCCTTGCCACAAGCGCGAAATTCGCCCGAATCCTTGGCCCAGTCCCCTACCCTTGCCGCGCCAGAATCCCCATCACCCCGGCCAGCAATTGCGCGGCGGTGGTGGCCCCCTGCCCGTCAATGTCACGGTCAGGCATGAATTCCACCATGTCAAAGCCCACGATCCGCGCCTTTTCCGCCACGGCCCCCACCAGTTCCAGCACATGCCAGTAATCGAGGCCCCCCGCCGTGCGCCCGATCACGGCGGGCATCACCGACGGGGCCAGCGCATCAAGGTCCAGACAGATCACCACCTCCGCCCCTGCGGGGATCAGATCGACCGCGCGCCAGACCCCCGCGCGCGCGACCTCTCCGGCAGGAAGGAATGCGACCCCCCAATCCAAGGCATCCCGCAAATCACCGGGCCGGGCCGAGCCGATGCCGCGCTGGCCCACCTGCACCATGCCCGTCACATGCGCCATCTCGGACGCGCGGCGCATGGTCGAGGAAAGCCCCCACCGCTCCCCCCCAACCTCATTGCGCCAGTCGATATGGGCGTCGATTTGCAGGATCACCACCTGCCGCCCCGCATCCCCCAGCGCCTGCAACATCGGAATCGGCAGGGAATCATCGCCCCCCAGCAGGATCGGCAGCGCCTCTTGGTCCAGAATCGCGCCGATGGCCCCCCGGATCAGATCGCGGTTGCCCTCGGCATCCCCCATCCGTACCGCCAGATCGCCGCAATCCACAGCGCGGATGCCCTCGGGCAAGACCGGACCGCCAAGGTCAAAGTTCACATGGCCTAGATTGGCGGCATAGCTTGCCGCTGCCGCGCGGATCGCCTTTGGCCCTCCGGCGCAGTAAAACCCGACCGATGGATAGGGCGTGCAGCCATCCGCGCCAATCAGCGCCAAACGCGCGCCCTTCAGATCAAGGTCAGGACAGGCGGGCAGACCCAAGAACGTCTCAACCTCAGCCGCGCCGAACATGTTGCCCAATGTGGCCATACCCGCCTCCCCTACATCACACGGGCGCAGAATGACGCAAGAGCGGCCAAGGGCATAGACCAAAAGAAAAAGGGCACCCCGATGGGGTGCCCTTTCACATTCCAGCCAGTCCAAGAAGGATCAGGCGGCTTCCGAGATGAACTTCACCGCATCGCCGAAGGTCTGGATGGTTTCGGCGGCGTCATCGGGAATCTCGATACCGAATTCTTCTTCGAACGCCATCACCAGTTCCACGGTGTCAAGGCTGTCCGCGCCCAGATCGTCGATGAACGAGGCATTCTCGGTCACCTTGTCTTCTTCGACGCCCAGATGCTCGACCACGATCTTCTTCACGCGTGCAGCGATGTCGCTCATGTCTTTGTCCTCTTCTCGGTTGCGGGGGAACCCCGGTCTTCGTCCCAGCCCCGCTACTCACGAGGCGACCGGGATACCTCCCGATCCATTCGCCGCGCCTATACCAAGGGCGCGGCCACATGGCAAACGCTTTCGCTTGGCCTGCCGATAGGTCGGGAAATACCCGATCCCAAGCGGGATCAGACCATATCCATGCCGCCATTCACATGCAGCGTGGCCCCGGTGATATAGGATGCCTCAAGGCTCGCCAGAAACAGCGCCGCCGCCGCGATTTCGGCCGGTTCGCCCATGCGCCCCGCTGGCACGCCGTCAAGGATCACCTTCTTCTGTGCCTCGTTCAGCTTTTCGGTCATGGCAGTGGCGATGAAACCGGGGGCCAGGCAATTGACGGTGATGCCCCGACTGGCCACCTCTTCGGCGATGGATTTCGACATCGCCACCATCCCGGCCTTGGAGGCCGCATAATTCGCCTGTCCCGCATTGCCGGTGCTGCCCACCACGGACGAGATGTTGATAATCCGCCCCCAACGCGCCTTCATCATGCCGCGCACCGCCGCCCGGCACAGCCGAAAAGTCGAGGTCAGGTTGACGTCAATGACCGAGGTCCAATCTTCATCCGACATCCGCATCGCCAGCCCGTCGCGGGTGATCCCGGCATTGTTGACAAGGATGTCGACCGATCCCATCGCCTCAATGCCGCGCTTGATCAGCCCCTCAACCTCTTCGGCGCTGGACAGGTTGCAGGGCAGCACATGCGCCCGCCCCCCCAGTTCCGCCGCCAGCGCCTCCAGCGGTTCGACGCGGGTGCCCGACAAGGCCACACTTGCCCCCGCAGCGTGCAGCGCGCGCGCGATCTCGGCCCCGATCCCACCAGAAGCCCCGGTCACTAGCGCATTTTTTCCAGACAAATCGAACACGGAAGACCCTCCCCGCAGAAACCCCACAGCTTCCTAACAGGAAGGTGCGGTCTGCGCCACCCTCGCGCCCCACACCGGCGACACTCCCCATATCGGCCTCCCCGTTGCCCAAATATCCGCCGGGGGAGTCGCCGCTTGCGGCGGCGGGGGCGGCACGCCCCCCTGCTTTGACCCGCGCGACGGCGCGGGCCAAAGCGTGTCGCTTGCGCGTGGCCTTGGCCGCGCGCGCATTCAGATTGAAAGAGCCACTGCCTCCAGCTTGCCCAGGGTCTGCTGGCCCAGTTCCACCGCGCCAAAGCTGCGGGCATTCTGCGCCTCTTCCACCGAGGCCATGACCATCGACAGCGTCACCTTGGTCGTTCCGCCCTGATCCAGAAAGGTCGCGGTGGCGTCGGCGTGTTTTGGGCCATCCTCACCCCAGAGCAGCGTGTACTCGATCCGCGCCAAGGGCTCGACTGCCGTATAGCGGTGATGGTTGGGATAGACCGTGCCATCCGGGCCGATCATGTCAAACAGCCATTCCCCACCCGCGCGCAGGTCGATCCGCTTGGTGCGGCAGGAAAATCCCGCAGGCCCCCACCATTTCGGCAGGCTTTCCGCGTTCATCCATGCCCCCCAAACCGCCGACACCGGTGCCGGGATCACCCGTTCAATCACAAGCGTGCGGGCGGCGATGTCCTCGGCGCTCATTTCAGCAACCCTTGGGCATAGGTTTCCAATTGCGTCACCACGGTGCCCCAGCCGTCCTGAAAGCCCATCGCTGCATGCTGCTTTGCGGTCTCAGGGGTGCGATGCCGCGCGACAGCAGTATAGCGGGTGCGACCATTCCCCAAATCCTCCAGCCACAGGATGGCGGTCATGAAGGGTTCTGGCGCGGGTTTCCATCCGGAGGTGTAAGTGTCTGTGAACACAAGTTTTTTGTTCGGGATCACCTCAAGATAGACCCCGTTGTTCTCCATCACCACGCCATCGACGTCAAAGGTGGTGTTGAACACCCCGCCGGCGCGGGGGTCCAAAGTGCAAGAGGTCACCTTATGTGGCTTCGGCACAAAGAACTGCGGCAGATGCTCGGCCGAGGTCCAGCAGTCAAAGAGGATCTCGCGCGGGGCGTTCACCTCACGTTCAAGGAACAAATCCAATGCGGGGTCGAAATCCGGCACAAGGCGGGATTCTTTGGTCGAGGAGGTGCTGGGGGTCGTCATTCGGGTCGGTCCTTCATCAGCCGTGTCACATAGTCGTCCAGACGGTCAAACCGCGCCTCCCACTGCGCGCGCTGGTCATCCAGCCAGCCGCGCATCGGATCGAGCGCGGCTGGATTCAGCGCGCAGGATCGCACGCGGCCATCTTTGGCGCTGGTCAGCAGACCCGCCGCCTCAAGCACCGCAAGATGCCGCAGGATCGTGGGCAGGCGCAGACCTGACGGCCCCGCCAATTCCGTCACCCCGGCCGGTCCTTGCGCCAAACGCTCCAGCATCGCGCGCCGTGTGGGGTCCGACAGCGCGTGAAACAGCAGGGACAGATCGGGGTCTTGCTTAGCCATATTGCTAAGTATCACATCATCCGAAGTCGCGACAGCAAAACATCGACAAAATGCAGAGTTCCTCGGCTTTTCGGAAAAACCGAAAACTGCTTGCGCGGATTTGCACGAAAATCCGGGGGCATGGCGGTTGCCGCCCCAAACGCTTCTTCCTATCGTGACGGCAGTAGCAAGGGGAGGGCATCATGCGCCGCATCGACCGCAACGGCCTGCAGGTGGACGCAAGGCTTGCCGACTTTGTCGACACGCAGGCACTGCCCGGCACGGGGATTGCGGCAGAGGTGTTTTGGTCGGGCTTTGCGCAAGCGGTGGCCGAATTTGGCCCGATCAACCGCGCCCTTCTGGTCACGCGTCAGCGCTTGCAAGCCCAGATTGATGATTGGCACCGCGCCCGGCGCGGACAGACCCATGACGCGGCGGCTTACCGCAGATTTCTGCACGACATCGGCTATTTATTGCCCGAGGGCCCGGATTTCATCCTCCGCACCACAGGTGTGGACCCGGAGATGAGCCTTGTTCCCGGCCCGCAACTGGTGGTGCCCGTGATGAATGCCCGCTACGCGTTGAACGCCGCCAATGCGCGCTGGGGGTCGCTTTATGATGCGCTGTATGGCACTGATGCCTTGGGCGATGCGCCCAAAAGCAAGACCTATTCCCCCGCCCGTGGCGCGCGGGTGATCGCTTGGGCCAAGTCTTTCCTTGATGAGGTCGCGCCGCTGGCCCATGGCAGCCACGCCGATGTGACGGGTTATCATGTGGCCGCTGGGACCTTGCTGCCCGCCCTGCGCGATCCGGCGCAATTTGCTGGCTACCGGGGCGATCCGGCGCAGCCTTCGGCGGTGCTCTTGCGCGTCAATGGTCTGCATCTGGTCTTGCGCGTCGATCCCGGCCACCAGATCGGCCGCGCCGACACGGCCGGGGTGGCCGATATCCGCCTTGAATCCGCATTGTCGGCCATCATGGATTGCGAGGATTCCGTCGCCGCCGTCGATGCCGCCGACAAGGTGGTGGCCTATGCCAATTGGCTGGGGCTGATGAAGGGCGATTTGGTCGAAATGGTGCCCAAGGGCAGCCAGATGATCGAACGCCGCTTGCGCGACGATTATGCCTTTTCGGCCCCCGATGGCAGCCCGCGCAGCCTGAAGGGCCGCGCCTTGATGCTGGTGCGCAACGTGGGCCATCTGATGACCAACCCGGCCGTTCTGGACACTGAGGGGCGTGAAGTCGGCGAGGGCATCCTCGATGCCTTTGTCACCGTGCTCTGCGCCCTGCATGACCTGCAAAAGACTGAAGGCGCGCGCAATTCGCTGCATGGATCGGTCTATGTCGTCAAACCCAAGATGCACGGGCCGGAAGAGGTGGCTTTCGCCTGCACGATTTTTGACCGGGTGGAGCAGGTTTTGGGCCTGCCGCGCTTTACCGTCAAATTGGGCATCATGGACGAGGAACGCCGCACCTCGGCCAACCTGAAAGAATGCATCCGCGCCGCCGCTGACAGGGTGGCCTTCATCAACACCGGGTTCCTTGACCGCACCGGGGATGAGATTCACACCAGCATGGAAGCCGGGCCGATGCTGCCCAAGGGTGAGATGAAATCCACCCCTTGGATCAAGAGCTATGAGGATCGCAACGTCGATATCGGTCTGGCCTGCGGGCTGAAAGGCCGCGCGCAGATTGGCAAGGGGATGTGGGCCATGCCCGACCTGATGGCCGCGATGCTGGAGCAAAAGATCGCCCATCCCCGCGCCGGGGCGACCTGTGCTTGGGTGCCCTCGCCCACCGCCGCCACGCTGCATGCCACGCATTACATGCGGGTGGATGTGCTGGCGCGTCAGGATGAAATCGCCACAGGCGGATCACGCGGCACGCTGGCCGACCTTTTGACCCTTCCCGTGGCCGAGGGGCGCAACTGGGACGCCGCACAGGTGCAGGCCGAGGTCGAGAACAACGCCCAAGGCATCCTTGGCTATGTCGTGCGTTGGGTGGATCAAGGGGTCGGGTGTTCCAAGGTACCCGACATCCATGATGTCGGCTTGATGGAGGATCGCGCCACCTGCCGGATATCCAGCCAAGCCTTGGCCAATTGGCTGCACCACGGGGTGGTGACCGAAGATCAAGTCAGGGCCGCCCTGCGCAAGATGGCCGTTGTGGTGGACCGACAGAACGCCGCCGATCCGGCCTATTCCCCGATGGCACCCGATTTTAACGGTCTGGCCTTTCAAGCCGCCTGCGATCTGGTTTTCTTTGGCCGAGAACAACCCTCTGGCTATACCGAACCCGTGCTGCACCGCCGCCGGTTGGAATCAAAGCAGAAATCTCATAGCTGAAGGCATGTTTTCCAGACTTTTTGCTATGCCATCACACCGATTTGACGATATCCCGTGCACAGGCCCGTGATTGGGTGTCACGGACGCTGCTTGCGTTCTTCAGGATGGAAACGATGTCTTTCAAAGGTACTTCACTTCTCAAATCCGCCTCTCTGGCTCTGATCTTGTCGCTGGCCCTGCCCACGGGCGGCGTGTTGCTCGCCTCCCCCGCCGTGGCGGCAACGCTGCCTGCGCCCTATGTGTCGCGCGCGCTGGATGCCGTGCTGATCCCGGTCGATGCGGGGGTCACCTCGGCCTTCGGTCTGGCGGCAGGCTCCACCGGGGTCCTGGTGCTGGCCACGCAACCCGGCGGTCTGGCCGATGCGGCGGGCATCCTTCCCGGCGATGTCATCGACTTCGTCGGCAAAAAGCCGGTAACGTCGCCGCTCGATCTGGATGCGGTCGTGTATTACTGGCTGATGAACGGCATCTATGATTTCGACTTCCGCGGCCTGCGCAGTGGGGCCGAAGTGGTGACCACAACCGTGATCACTTTGGAAAGCTGGGAACAGGTGATCGAAGTTACCGAAGTCTCAAGCTGGTCCAGCTACAGCTACGAAAGCTTCAGCTACGAGGAATACTCGGTCGAATACTCCGAAGAGATCGTGTCCAGCTATGAAGAATCCTCGGTCATGATCGAAGAAACCGCCTCGTCCGAAGAATTCTCGGAAGAGATGACTTCGGAAGAGATGACGTCCGAAGAAACGGTGGACGAAAGCGCAGTGGATGAAGGTGCTGTGGATGAAGCTGCCGCCGACGAAGGCGCGATGGACGAAACCGCGCCCGAAGAAGACATGGGCGCCGAAGTCGATTGCCCGGATGGCGAAGTGATCGACGGGGCCTGCGTGCCCTTTGAAGAACCTGTCGAAGAGGAGCCCGTCGAAGAAGAAGCGGTTGAAGAAGAACCGGTTGACGAGGGCGGCGACGCTGGCGGCGAGGAAGAATTCATCGAGGAGTGATCCTTGCCCGATGACCCAAAACCACAACGGGGCGGTGCTTTGCCGCCCCGTTTTCTTGTGTGCTTAGCCGATATCCAGCGCCAGCGCATGCACCCGCGTGTTGATGTCGCCCAAGGCGCGCTGCACGGCGCGGTGCCGCTCCACCCGTCCCAGAGCGGCCAAAACCTCCGCCCGGATGGTCACACGAAAATGGCTTTCGCCGGTGCCATCATCGCCCGAATGCCCGGCGTGACGGTGACTTTCGTTCTCGACCTCCAGCCGTGTGGGTTGAAATGCGGCGGTCAACCGTTCGGCAATCTCGTCAGCCACAGACATTTTCCGTTTCCCCCTCTTCAATCCGGCGCGAGAAGCCCTAAACTCTTGCCTCCGAGTCGGAAAGGCCACCTGCGACCATGACAACACGTCCGCCCTTTGAGTTTGATATCCGTGTTTCCTCGGACAAGAAACGTCGCAAGACGGGGCGTCGGGGAATGTCAGGTGCGTTCGAGACGTCACAAAAGCAATGCGACTATGCCGGATGCAGCGAAGCCGGGGCGTATCGCGCGCCGAAATCGCCCGATCATCTGGATGAATTCCTGTGGTTCTGCAAAGACCATGTTCGCGAGTACAACCTGAAGTGGAATTTTTTCAACGGCACCACAGACGAGGATTTTCAGAAGTTCCTCGATAAGGATCGCCTGTGGGGGCGTGAGACGAAGCCCTTCGGCAACAAACCTGACGAAGGCCGCGCGTGGCAGCGCTTGGGAATTGATGATCCGATCGCCATTTTGGGTGAAAAGGCCACGCAAAATCCTGCCAAGCCCACCAGCAACGCCACCCGCAAATTGCCGACGACCGAGCGGAAGGCTCTGGATATCCTCGATGCGCGCGACACATGGACGCGCACCGAAATTCGCAAGCAATACAAGAGCATGGTCAAAGATCTTCATCCCGACATGAACGGTGGCGACCGCAGCGACGAAGAGCGTTTGCAAGAGGTGGTCTGGGCCTGGGACCAGATCAAGGACAGCCGCTATTTCCGCGACTGAGCGTCGGCGCCTGCGGCTTACCCACGCCGACTGGAGCGGGGCCGCGCCTGACGCCAAGCCAAAAGCTGCGTCAAAGCGAAAGCCCCAGCCATGGCCCCAAGGGCCAAAGGTTGGGCAATCCCCGTCAGCAGGACCGCGCGATTGCCCAGAACGATGCCCGCGACAATCAAAGCCAGAGCCGTCGCAGCCAGAACGCAGAGCGCCGAAAGCGCCAGATCAACCGGCCGGGATGACCCGAACCGCGCCGCCCCAAGCCAAGCAACCAGCGCCGCAGGCAGCAGCGCCACGCCAAATGCCGGGGTAAACACCACGGACGCCTCAATATCGGCGCCAAGCTCCGCCCGGCCGATGGCGGCGGCGACAAGGGCGGCGATCAGCGCTGTACGGATCAGACGGTTCATCATCGCGCAGAAATAGCGCGGATGCGGGTGCTTTTCTAGCGATCCGTCGGGGTTTTCGGGAAATGCAGATGCGCCGCCGCGGCGATGACCTTTGCGATTTTCGAGTTACGGTCACCTTTGTGCCCTCCGGGACGCCAGAATGTCGCCCAGTGATCTTTGCCTGCCGCCCTTCCCCTTGCGGGTCCCTGCGATATGTTCCACACATCCTTGAACGGCGGCCCAAGGGCGGGCGGCGCTGGCGAATTGATGGCGGACGGAATGCTGGACACTGTGATGAAACCCACCGAAGAAATCTCTGTGCGGGATGTCTTCGGCATCGACACCGATATGAAGGTCAAGGGCTTCGCCGACCGCACCGACCGTGTGCCGGAGATTGACCCGACCTATAAGTTCGATCCTGACACCACGCTCGCCATCCTTGCAGGCTTTGCCTACAACCGCCGCGTGATGATCCAAGGCTATCACGGCACGGGCAAATCGACGCATATCGAACAGGTGGCCGCGCGGCTGAACTGGCCCTGCGTGCGGGTGAACCTTGACAGTCA
>JAIYDR010000228.1 GCA_027487395.1 Rhodobacter sp.
CCTACCCCTATCTGCTGGGTGGGCTACGGATCGATCGGCCCAATCAGGTCTGGTGTGCCGACATCACCTATTTGCCGATGCGCAAAGGCTTCTTGTATTTGGTCGCCATCATGGACTGGCACACCCGGAAGGTTCTGGCCTGGCGCATCTCCAACACGCTGGAGGCCGACTTTTGCGTCGAGGCGCTGAACGAGGCAGTCCACAAGTTCGGTCCGCCCGAGATCATGAACACGGATCAGGGGTCGCAGTTCACATCCTTCGCCTGGACCGACCGGCTGAAGCGGGTCGGGACCCGGATCTCGATGGACGGCAAAGGGCGCTGCCTCGACAACATCTTCATCGAGCGTCTCTGGCGGTCCCTGAAGTATGAATGCGTCTACCTGCGCGCTTGGGAGACCGGGTCGCAGGCTCGGGTCGGCATCGGGCGCTGGATCACCTTCTACAACCACCAGCGGCCCCACGCCGCCCATGGCGGACAACCGCCCGCCATGGTCTACTTCAATGCAACCCAAACCGATCAGCAGGTGCAGGCAGTAGCTTAAATCAGCCGGAAATCTGTCCAAGACTTGGGGAGTAGCTCAGGGTAGCCTCGGTCACGAGGCCCGCCCGCAAGAGGGCTTCGCGCTGGAGGTTCGTGACGGCGACCCAACCCCGAAAACGTCAGTGACCACCTCAACCACAACCTTCACCACGCCGTGGGGTGCAATCCAGATTCTCGTTTCGAAAATCGAAACAATGGCATCATTTGGGCAGCATTGCCCACGCGTGGCCTTGTCTGTGCCACATTTCAGACACGATTGGGCTGTGTTCGTAAGCCGTGGGCTTGGTCGCGCACTGTCGTCTACACCAAGCGACTGATCTCACGTTTGAATTGTGTTGGAGGGTGATCGGTGGTCAACAGGGCGGGATGGCGGGTGGGTCTGTGTCGGAATGGTGTCCGCAACATGTCGCCAGCCCAGTTTGCTGTTGATCCTGAGCTCGAATTTCGAATTGGGCTGCCGCTATGCCAGTGATCACGGGAACAGGTGGCAATGACAGTCTGACGGGCGGGATTGATCCGGACACCATCTCGGGTCTGGACGGCAATGACACCCTGCGCGGCGGCGCTGGCGTGGATGTGCTGGACGGCGGCACGGGTGATGACCTGCTGGAAGCCGGAACCGGCAATGACACTTTGCGCGGTGGGGCAGGCAATGACACGCTGGTGGCGGGTTGGGAGAGCGACCTGTTCGATGGCGGCACCGGGCAGGACATCTATCAGATCGCCGGGTCCGATGTGGACGCCTTCGGCTTCAACATCAACCTGACCTCGGGCATCGACAATTTCGGCAATACCTACGCAGGCATAGAAACCGTCCTTGGCGGCAGCGGGTCCGACAGGTTGATCGGCACCGATACCATGGGCGAGGTGTTGGATGGTGGCACCAACAACGACAGCCTGTCGGGGATGGGCGGCAATGACACGCTGGTCGGCGGCGTGGGCAACGACACGTTGAAGGGCGGCGCTGGCACAGATAGCCTTTCGGGCGGCACGGGAAATGACATCCTCCTCGGCGGATCGGGGGTTGATACCCTTGACGGCGGAGATGGCAGCGACGTGATCGACGGCGGCGAAACAGTCGCCACGGTCTCACATCTTCGGTGGAGCGATCTGGCCGATCCCAGCGATGTTACCCAGATCGACCCGGGCGATGTGCTGACCGGACGGACGCTGACACAGTCGCTGGCCGATGTGTCCGTTACCGTTTCTACGCCCACGTCAATCGCAACAGATTTCTCGACCGCCGACATCGTCGTGGACGGGCTGCCTGCGGGCACGAATGATTTTTCCTCGCTGCGGTCCGTGGCGACCAATTCGGCGGCGGGCACGTATGTCATCCAGTTCTCGCAGTCGGTCACCAACCTGAACTTCTCGCTCAGCCAATTGGGCTGGGGGCTGGATTACATCGACATCGTGGCTTTCAACGCCTCGGGTTTTCGTATCCCGATTGATATCATCCAAGGGGCTGACCTGACGGTGGACAGTTCCGCCGGGTTCGAGATGCGCATCCGCGAGCTGGTGCAGAATGTGGACCCTGCCACGGACCCCACCGCTGCCGCACGGGTGGTGATCCCGGGGCCAGTGTCGTTCCTTACGATTGCGCATGTTTCTGTCTTTGGGCAGACCTCGACCTTTTATATGTCGGACCTGTCCTTCACCTCGCCCACCGTGGCCGAGGATACAGCGGCGGATGTGCTGACGGGTGGGCTGGGCGATGACACGTTGTTCGGTCGCGGTGGCGATGACACGCTGACCGGCGGGGCGGGCAATGATGCGCTGGACGGGGGGGACGGGGCGGACCGGTTCATCATCGACCAGACCGCTGACGGCGACACCATCACCGGCGGCGAAGGCGGCACCGATCTTGACCGGATCGACGCCTCTGCCCTGCCGGGCGTTGCGTCGGTGCGCATCCTGCTGTCGGTGGCAGAGACGGGGACGGTAACCAGCACCGCCGGGGCATCACTGGCCACCTTTACTCAGATCGAGGCTTTCACGCTCAGCGCGGGGAATGACGTTTTCACCGGCATCGATTCCATCGCGGGCGGTGTCAGCGTGGATGGCGGGGCCGGGGCGGATTCCCTGACGGGCAACGGCGGGGCGGACACCC
>JAIYDR010000014.1 GCA_027487395.1 Rhodobacter sp.
GAGGCGGAACGTCTTGTGGGTATTGGTGTCATGCAGGCCAACCACGCGCGCCCGGACCGGTTCGCACCGCTGCAAGTCGCATCCGTTCAAACCTCGGCAAGGCGGGAAATTCCGGTTTTGTGCAGCGGACCTTCCGCCTGTGCCCCTGAGACGCTTGCAACGCCATAGGTCCAGACACTTTCTGCGCGCGGGGTGGGGGTGTCCACCTCAGACGTGCAAGGATAAAGCCGATGCATATAGATTCCATTCTTTGTGCTGTATAAATTTTCTTTGATTTCTGTCGGTGGCATTCCCAAAGTATTGGTGTTTCTGTTGGCTTGCCCCTCCGCAGGTGAAGATGGGGGGTATTCCTCATTCTTTGACGAAAAATCTATTGGGGTGGCAAGAACACGAAGAGTCAAACTTCGTACACGGCAAAAGGATGGTCCATGCAGCGAAACCAACCGGCGCAAGGGCATGACCTGCGCAAGGACACGGATGGAAAGATGCGTGACGGTCCCCACCATCTGCGCATGGTTGTGCTGTCGGTTGCCGCCAGCCTTGCTGCGATCTTGATCACCACAACGCTGCTGACCGGCGGTCTGGCCCGCTACACGGTTGAACAGATGATCTTGCGAGAGGCGCGGTTGACGGCGGATTTCCTGAATTCCATCGTCCGGGTGGAAGAGGCCGAGAACTACTTTGCCGGAAACGGCAATGCCCCGGGGGACGTCAAGGAATTCGTCGCCCATTTGGGCCGGATGCCGGATGTCTTTCGCGCCAATGTCTATTCGCAACAGGGAAGAATTCTTTGGTCCACCGACAAATCCTTGTTCGGGCGATCCTTTCCCAACAATGAAGAACTTGCGGCCGCTTTGCGGGGGGAGTTGCACCCCGAACTGAGTCTTATGGCAGGGAACGATAAATCGGAACATGACGGGGTAGACAAGGAAATGCCTGCCCCCAGCACGGAGTTCATCGAGTATTACATCCCGATCCAAAACCGGGACGGAACCGCTATCGTCGGCGCGGTGGAGATCTACAAGAGCTCGGCCGGGTTGTCCGCCACCCTTGGGCATGTGCGGATGATGGCATGGCTTGGCGCGTTGGCCGCGACCGCGATCCTGTTCACCGCCCTTTTGGTGATTGTCATATACTCTGGCCGCATCCTGCGCCGACAAGAAGCCCGTCTGATCGAAGCTGAACGTCTGGCGGTGGTGGGTGACATGGCCTCGGCGGTGGCGCATGGGTTGCGCAATCCCTTGGCGGCGATCCGGTCCTGTGCCGAACTGACGGTCGAGGATGATATCCCTGCCGCCTCGCGCCAATCCATACAGGCGATCATCGATCAGGTGGACCGGCTTGAGGGATGGATCAGGTCCTTTCTTGTGCGCAGCGAACATGAGCGGGCAACGATCGAAAGCGGGGCGCGGCTTGATCTTGTCGCTGGCCGCGCGCTGGACAATTTCGCCCCCCAAATGGCGCGGCGTGGCATTGCTCTGCGGCGGTCGGGATCGTCCGCATTGTCCGTCGCTGCCGGCAGCGCCGAGGTGGAGCAGGTGCTGAATACCTTGCTGTCCAACGCTGTCGAAGCGATGCGCGACGGCGGCACGCTTGAGGTCGGCTGCACCGCCAACGCGCGCAACAGCGCCGAAGTGACGATCCGCGACACCGGACCTGGCCTGTCATTTGAAGCGGAGGTGGCTTTGTTCACCGCCTTTCGTACCACCAAGGCATCGGGCCTAGGCGTGGGCTTGGCATTGGGGCGGCGGATTGCGGAACGCTTGGGAGGGCAGTTGGACATCCGCAACCGTGCGGATGGCATATCGGGTGTTGAAGCCCGGTTGATCCTGCCGCTGCGGAGATAAAGAGTCGTTATGGCCGATATTGTGATTGTCGAAGATGAACCCGTTCTGGCCCGGTCCATCGTCACCTATCTGGAACGGCGCGGCTATGTTGCGGAGTTCGCGCTGGATATCCGTGGCGCCCAGACCCTGATGGACCGCCAGCGACCGCGGCTGGTCATCCTTGACTACCGGCTTGAGGGTGAAAACGGTCTCGACCTTTTGGCCTGGATCCGAGCACGCTTTGCCGACACGCAAGTGGTGGTAATGACTGGCCATGGTGACATCGACACAGCGGTCAAGGCGATGAAAGCGGGCGCGCGGGATTTTCTGGTCAAGCCCGTGCCTTTGGCGACCCTTGCCACGATGGCGCGCGATCTGCGCATTGATGAAATGTCGCCTTGGGCCGATCCGGTGGGGTTGGACCGCCTCATCGGACGCTCGAGCGAGACGGCGCAGGTGAAAGCCGTCCTGAAGCGTCTGGTCGAACAGAACCGCGCTTTGGGCGGGGCAGCCCCCGGCGTAATGATCACGGGCGCGGCGGGGACTGGCAAGATGACAGCCGCGCGGGCGCTGGCCGAGGCGGCCGCGCTGGATTTGCCCGCGAACGCGGGTCCGGTCGTCGAGTTCGATTGTCGCAGCGATGACATCAACCGGCTGCGCAACGACCTGACCGGGGCGGTGACGCTGATCCTGCGGCGGGTGGATCACCTGCCGGGGCCGGCACAGGCGATGCTGGCCGGTCTTCTAGATCGGGTGGACGTGCCTTGGACCGTCGCCACCACCACTGCCGACCTGACTCGGCGGGGCGGAGACAGCGGGTTTGATGCTAGGCTTCTGTATCGCTTACAGGTGGAATGGGTGGAAATGCCGCCACTAGCCAATCGTCCTGCCGACATTCTGCCGCTGGCCGAAACGGTCGCCCGTCGCGCCGCCCGTCGCCATGCCCGTCCGCGTCCGCGGTTTCTGCCCGAGGCGCGGGCACGTCTGGTGGGCCATGATTGGCCAGGAAACGTGGCCGAACTGGTCAATGTTATCGAACGCGCTGTGTTGTCGGTCGAGTGCGAGATCGGTCCCGATGATATCCGTTTTCTGGGCACAGCCCCCGGACCCGCCGTGCCCAACC
The DNA here is from genome assembly GCA_027487395.1 of Rhodobacter sp. Lineage (GTDB taxonomy): Bacteria > Pseudomonadota > Alphaproteobacteria > Rhodobacterales > Rhodobacteraceae > Paragemmobacter. The sequence continues at coordinate 2,950 of JAIYDR010000014.1, forward strand.
TGCGCCGGATGGAACAGGAGGCGCTGGAAGCCGCGCTTTCCGCCGCAGGGGGCAACGTATCGCGCGCGGCGCGACTGCTGGGTATCTCGCGCGATACGATGCGCTACCGGATGGAGAAATTCGGTCTGCCGAGATAGGGATGTCAGCGTGAATGGTCATCGACGTCGGTCGGGGTGTCCGAGGCCATCGGCGTTGGTGCCTACCAGGTGATTAGGAGCCTCCAACGTGCCGACCTTAGAACCACTGCCCCGGCTCCATTAGCCCCAAATCCATCAATTGCTGGCTATGCCATTGGAACGGGGCCGAATTGTGCCAGCGGAAATCGCGGATGTCGTAGCGCGAGCCGGGATTGCTTTTCAGCGCCTTTGCGGTGCGAAAAGAACAGACCGCCGCTGTCAGGTTGTTGTGCCAGGGGCAGGCGTAGGTATTGTATTCCTCATCGTCGAACGTGAAATCCGGGCGCAGGCGCAAGCCCCGCTTGGTGCGAAACAACGAGACGCGGTCGATCTTGCGCCGGGTCCAGGGCATATGTTCTTCGAACCGCCAGCGCAGCCCGCCGTAGAAATCCAACTGCC
>JAIYDR010000229.1 GCA_027487395.1 Rhodobacter sp.
GCGGCCTTCGTGCCAGACCGACCAAAAGTGCATGTCACCGCTGCTGTCATCATGCCATGCATCGCCAAAGGACAGCACCCCCGGCGAAGGCGACGAAGGCCACCAATTCGCCGCCGGATGCACCGCTTTGATCGCGGTTTCCACGGTGCGGTTCAGGCGGTCATAGCTGACGAGGAAGCGGTCACGATCCTTGCGGCTTTCAGGATACCAGGTCAGCGCACCGATGAGTTCATTGTCGCCGCACCATAGCGCAAGGCACGCGTGGTGATTCAAGCGGGCGACGTTTTCGCGCACCTCGGCATCCATCTCGGCCAAAAAGTCGGGGGTGGAGGGGTAGAGGTGGCAGGAGAGCATGACGTCCTGCCAGATCATCAACCCCATCTCGTCACAGAGGTCATAGAACCAATCCGGCTCATACCGCCCACCGCCCCAGACCCGCAGCATGTTCATATTGGCGTCAATGGCCGATTGCAGCAGGTCGCGCACAGCCGCGGGCGTGATACGACCCGCCAGCGCATCGGCGGGGATCCAGTTGGCACCCCGCGCAAAGACCGGGTGCCCGTTGACACTGAACCCGAAGGAGCGGCCTGCTGTATCAAGTTCTGAGTCCAGCTGCAGATCGCGCAAGCCGATGCGCCGATGCGCGCGGGCTTGGCCCATCGTCACGGTCAGATCGTGGAGCGGTTGATCGCCCAGACCCGCAGGCCACCACAGCAAGGGATCGTCGATCACCAACCGTACCTGCCCGGCCCCGCCGGTTGCGGGTGCCGATGCCGTGACACCACACAGCGTCGCCGTCACCTCATCCCCGTCGCCCGTCACGGCAACGATGACGGTCACGCGCCCCGGTTGGTGGTCTTGGGTCACCACCACATCGCGGATGCGGGGGGCCTGCGGTTCCAGCCGGATCGCGCCATAGACGCCAAAGCCGCCCAAGGCGATGTTCCAATCCCAGCCGAAGTCGCATTGCTGTTTGCGCAGCATGTTGCCATTGGGAATCGGGCAGTTGCCGGTATGCCAGGGCACAAAGAACGGCTGGGCAGCCTGCGCCGCATCCGCCGCAGCGGAAGCCGAGCGGAAGGTGATCTCGATCTCGTTCACGCCCTTGCGCAAGAGCCCCGCCGTGCTGACACGCCAGCGGCGGAACATATTGGCGGCTGAAAGCACCAGCGTGCCGTTCAGCCGCACCTCGGCCACGGTATCAAGCTCTTCGATCACCAGATCGCAGGCGCCGCCGTCATGGTCGAAGGTCCGGCGCGCCACCCAATCGCGGCCCACGATCCAACGTAAGTCATCCTCATTCCGGCCCCAATAGGGATCGGGGATCGCGCCTGCCCGATGCAAGGCAGTGATGCCATCGCCGGGCAGGGTCAGGGGAACAGCATGCGCCCCCTGCCCGTCCGTCAGGTGCCAAAGGCCGGAAAGGTCAGTCATGGTCAGATCCGCTGTTCGGTCCGCGTGTCAAAGATTGAGGCTTTGGGAATATCCACCCGCAGATGCACCTCTGCGCCATGCACAGGACGGCGTTCCACGGGAACACGGACGGAAACCGAGGTTTCGCCCGCCTTGAGCCACACAAGACTGTCTGCCCCCATTGGTTCGTCAATCTCAACCACCGCAGGGATGGTACGGCCTGCCTCTGCCGTGTCGGTGATGGTCAGATGTTCAGGACGCAGGCCAAGGATGGCCTTTTCGCGCGCGCCCACCGCCCCGCCATCATAGCCCGTAAGATCAACCCTGAGACCGCCAAAATCAAAGGCGCGGCCGCCGTCCACGGTGGCCCCGTGCAGGAAGTTCATCGACGGGCTGCCGATGAATCCTGCGACGAAGAGGTTGCTGGGACGGTTGTAAATCTCTTGCGGGGCAGCCAGTTGCTGGATGATCCCGCCGCGCATGACGGCGATGCGGTCGGCCAAGGTCAGCGCCTCGATCTGGTCATGGGTCACATAGACCATGGTGTTTTTCAGGCGGCTGTGCAGGCGCTTGATTTCGACGCGAAGTTCGCTGCGCAACTTGGCATCCAGGTTCGACAAGGGCTCGTCGAACAAGAACACATCGACATCGCGCACCAAAGCCCGCCCGATGGCCACACGCTGGCGTTGCCCCCCCGACAAGGCGGCAGGCTTACGGTCCAAAAGCGGGCCGATTTGCAGGATTTCCGCCGCCCGCGCCACGCGCTTGTCAATCTCGGGCTGGGGCATCTTGGCGTTTTTCAGGCCGAACGACAGGTTCCCGCGCACTGTCATCTGTGGATAAAGCGCATAGGATTGGAACACCATGCCGATCCCGCGCTCGGATGGTTCGGCCCAAGTGACGTTTTGTCCCTTGATCCAGATTTGCCCGTCGCTGGGGTCCAGCAATCCGGCCAGACAGTTGAGCAAGGTGGATTTCCCGCAGCCCGAGGGGCCGAGAAGCACGATGAACTCGCCCTCCGCCACATCAAGGTTCAAGGTTTTCAGCACCGAGACCGCGCCGAAATTCAGCGTCAGGTCCCGCACGGAGATAGAGGTTGCAGCGGTCATGTCGGATCAGCCTTTCACCGCACCCGCCGCGATACCGCGGACGAAGAGCTTGCCGGAAGCGAAGTAAACGATCAGGGGAACAAGGCCCGTCAACAGCGTCGCCGCCATGTTGACGTTGTATTCCTTCACCCCTTGGACGGAGTTGACGATGTTGTTCAGTTGCACCGTCATCGGGTAAAGCTCGGGCTTGGTGTAGACCACGCCGAACAGGAAGTCGTTCCAGATGCCCGTGACCTGCAAGATGATGGCCACCACAAAGATCGGCAGGCTCATCGGCAGCATGATGCGGAAATAGATGCCCCAAAAGCCCGCGCCATCGACACGCGCCGCCTTGAACAACTCTTCCGGGATCGAACTGAAGTAGTTGCGGAACAGAAGCGTCAGGATCGGCATCCCGAAGATCGTGTGTACCATCACCAGGCCCCAAAGCGTGCCGTAGATGCCCAGTTCGCGCAGCAGGATCACGATCGGGTACAGCATGACCTGATAGGGAATGAACGACCCGAAGATCAGGATGGTGAAGAAGATGTCCGATCCCTTGAAGCGCCAGTTTATCAGCGCATAGCCGTTCACCGAGGCGATGATGATCGACACGATGACCGAAGGCACCGTAATGACGACACTGTTCCAGAAGCCGCGACTGAGACCGTCGCAGTTGAGGCCCGTGCACGCCTCCGACCAAGCCTTGACCCAGGGCTGGAAGGTGATCTCGACCGGCGGGGCGAAGATGTTGCCAATCCGCACTTCCGGCATGCCCTTCAGGCTGGTCATCACCATGACCCACAAGGGCAGGATATAGTACAGGCTTACGACAATCAGCGTGCCGTACAGCATGATGTTGCGGCCGCTGAGGGCCTTCCTCGGCTTCGCGCCGCGCGGGCCGGACATTGCGGCCATGGACACGTCAGCCATGCTTCTTCCCTCCGAATTCAAGGTAGGCCCAGGGGATCAGGACGATCAGCACGCTGAGAAGCATCATGGTCGAGGCCGCAAGACCCTGCCCAAGGTTCTGTGCCGTGAACAGGTAGTCGTAAACATACATCGCTGGCACCTGGCTGGCCGTTCCGGGCCCGCCAGAGGTCTGCGCGACGACAAGGTCGTAAAGCTTGATGATCCCTGAGGCGACGATCACCAGTGTGGTGATGAAGACCGGCCGCATCATCGGCACGACGATCAGCAGGTAGGTCTTCCATGTCGGGATGCCGTCAACCCGCGCGGCCTTCCAGATGTCCTCATCAATGCCGCGCAGGCCCGCCAACATCAGGCACATCACAAATCCAGTGCCCTGCCATAGCCCTGCGATCAACAGGCCGAACATCACGATGTCGGGGTTGTACAAAGGATCGAATGTAAAGCTTTCCCAGCCCATCCGGCGCACGATGCCCTGGATGCCGAACTCGGGGTTCAGGATCCATTGCCAGACCAGACCTGTCACGATGAAGGACAGGGCGAAGGGATACAGCATGATGGTGCGGAACGTGTCCTCGAACCGGATCTTCTGGTCCATCAGGACAGCCAGTAGAAACCCCATCGCGATTGTGAAGACCAGAGCGAAGACTCCGTACAGGACAATGTTCCCGATAGAGGTCAGCCAGCGGCTGCTTTCCCAAAGCCGCTCATACTGGTCAAAGCCGACAAATTTCAGCCGAGGCAGCAGTTTGGAGCCGGTGAAGGAGTAGACCACCGTCCAGATCGTGCCGCCTACGAACACCACCAGCGCGGTCAGCACCATCGGAATTGCGGCGATCTTTGCATTCATATTGCGGAATAGTCGCCCGCCGCGCGCTTTGGTAGCCATGCGCCCCTTCTCCTCCCTCGGTCCAGACATAGAAAGGGCCGCCCGCCATGCGGACGGCCCCGTGGATCAGGCAGGTATCAGAGACCCGACTTCAGGATCTCAACCCACTTGGCATGGGCTTCTTCAGGGGCCATGTCGGACTTGAAGAACTCGACCATCAGGTCGCCAGCTTGAGTCTGAACGTCGGGCGACCAGACCATGTCGCCGCCCGGCAGGATGTTGCCGCTTGCCAACAGTTCAAGACCCTTCTTCATGCAGTCGTTGGCGGCCGACAGGTCGACGTCGCCACGGATCGGCAGCGAGCCCTTCTTCAGGTTGAAGGCAACCTGGGTTGCAGGCTCGACGAGGATCTTGGCCAGACGCTTCTGCGCGGCTTCCTTCTCGGGATCATCCACCTTGGGGAAGTAGAACGCATCACCACCGGTTGACAGATAGGCGTTCAGGCCAAGGCCCGGAAGGCAGGTGTAATCCTTGCCCGCGACTTCGCCCGCAACCTGGAATTCACCCTGCGCCCAGTCACCCATGATCTGGCCGGCGGCCTGATCGGTGATGACCAGGTTGGTGGCCTGGTTCCAGTCCTGCACCGTCGACTTGGCGGCAAGCTTGCGCGCGTCAGCTGCAGCGGCGAAGACAGCGGCCATTTCCGGGCCGGCTGCGACATCCATGTTCTTCTCGACGTTCACTTGCTTCCAGACGTCAAGCCCAGCAACTGCGGTCGTGATCGCACCGAACGCGAGGTTCGACTGCCAAGGCTGGTTGCCCAGCGCCAGCGGGATCTTGCCCGCAGCTTCGACCTGCGGCGCGGTCGCCACGAACTCGTTCCAGTCCTTCGGCACCGGAATGCCGAGATCCTCATAGACCTTGTTCGACAGCCACAGCCATTCCGGCGAGTGGATGTTCACCGGCGCGCAGTAGATCCGGCCGTCGATGGTGCAGGCATCCAGAAGCGACGACGGGAAGACGATGTCCTTCCAGTTGTTCTCTTCGGCAACATCGGTCAGGTCCAGCATCAGCCCGGCCTCGACCAGTTCCATGGCCTGCTGGCCGTGGTTGAACTGGGTGGCACCCATCGGGTCGCCGCCGGTGATGCGGCTGATCATGATCGGACGCGCCGTACCGCCCGAACCGGCAATGGCGCCGTCAACCCACTTGTCGCCCGAGGCGTCAAACGCCTTGGCGAGTTCGGCCACAGCTGCCGCCTCACCGCCCGAGGTCCACCAGTGGGTGACCTCAAGTTCGACAGCGGATGCAATGGACGGCAGTGCAACACTGGCCGCCAAGAAGGCGGCAAGTTTCATAGATTTCATTGGTTCCTCCCAGTTTCTAAATCGTTATAGAAATAGCCTATAACGTTGTAGTTTTGCCTGTAAAGCAATCTTTTTGCTTGTTTCAACAAGGCTGAAAGCGCTTCACTAGAGGCGAATCATACCCCCCTATGGACCGACCGCAACGATGCGCCAGCCCCCTTTCGCAGAGGTGAAAAACCACCGCCAAGCTGTTGTAGCATGCGGTCTTTTCTTCTGTGGCAATGCTCGTCGTTCCCTTGGCCGCACCGCCGTTTTCACATCCGCCACCTTGGGCCATACGGACCGCCTGACCCGCCGGCCTCGACTTCGCCGCGTGTGCAGCGCAGGACTTTCCGCAGTGCCGCGTAAAGGACAGCCGCTGTGACAGATTCGCCCCCCGCACCCGCCGCTGACCTGCCGCCGGTTCTGCCAGCGGCGACGGATGAACGTCCGACGCTCAAGACCATTGCTTCCGAAACCGGGCTGGCCATCGCCACCGTCTCGCGCGCGCTGAAAGATGCCCCCGACATCGGCGAAGAGACCAAGCGCCGCGTGCGCGAAACCGCGGAACGGCTGGGGTATCGGCCCAACCGTGCAGGTGTGCGTCTGCGAACAGGCAAGACCAATGTCATCGCCTTGGTCCTGTCCGCCGAAGCGGATGTGATGAACCACACCTCACAACTGCTGTATTCCATCGCGCGCACGCTGAAAGGCACGGCCTTTCATCTGGTCGTCATGCCGTTCTTTCCCGAAGAAGACCCGCTGACACCGATCCGCTATATCGTGGAAACCGGCAGCGCGGATGGCATCATCTTGAACCAGACCCGCCCCGACGATCCGCGTGTGCGCTACATGGCCGAGCGGGGCTTTCCCTTTGCCACCCACGGCCGCACCGATATGGGGCTGGATCACGCCTATTTCGATTATGACAACGAGGCTTATGGCCGCGTTGCCGTGCGGCGCTTGGCGGCACGCGGGCGCAAGCGGTTGATGATCATCGCCCCGCCCCGCGCCCACAGCTATGCCCGCCACATGCTGACCGGTTTCTCGGACGAGGCCGCGCATCTGGGCTTAAGTTTTGAGGTGGCCGAAGATTACACCTCAGACAGTCCGGGCGGCGTGATCGAAGACGGGGTGGCGCAGCGCTATCTGGCCTCCAACCCACCCGAAGGGCTTGTGCTCGGCTCAACCACCGCCTCAATGGCAGCGGTTGCCGGGGCGGAACGAGCAGGTAAAGTGCTGGGGCAGGACTTCGATGCGGTCGGCAAAGAGGCGATCCCCTTTCTCAACCGCTTTCGCCGCGAAATGATCGTGCTACACGAGGATGTGGGTAAGGCCGGGCATTTTCTGGCAAAGGCGATCATGGCCGCCATCGAACGCCGCGCGCCGGACCAGTCGCAATATCTGGATCGGCCAGAAGAGTGATGGCCACCAGACGGACCAAAAGGGAGGATCGGGGATGAAAACGATCAAAGGACCAGCGCTGTTTCTGGCGCAATTCGCGGGCGATGCCGCCCCGTTCAACTCATGGAAGTCGATCACCGCATGGGCGACCGATTGCGGCTATGAAGGCGTGCAAGTGCCAAGCTGGGACGGCCGCTTGTTTGATCTGGACAAGGCCGCATCCTCGCAAACCTATTGCGATGAGTTGAAAGGGGTCGCGGCAGAAAGTGGTATCGCCATCACCGAACTGTCCACCCACCTGCAAGGGCAGTTGGTCGCGGTGCATCCGGCCTATGACGTGGCCTTTGACGGCTTTGCTGCGCCATCGGTGCGCGGCAATCCGGGCGCGCGTGCCGAATGGGCAGTGGATCAGGTGAAAAAGGCGCTGACCGCGTCGCGCAACCTTGGGCTTTCGGCGCAGGCAACCTTCTCGGGGGCTTTGGCCTGGCCCTATGTCTATCCGTGGCCGCAGCGCCCGGCGGGTCTGGTCGAAGAGGCGTTTGACGAGCTTGCCCGCCGCTGGCTGCCGATCCTGAACCATGCCGAAGAGATGGGCGTGGATTTGTGCTATGAAATCCACCCCGGCGAAGACCTGCATGACGGCATCAGCTACGAGATGTTCCTGGAACGTGTGGGCAACCATGCGCGGGCGAACATGTTGTATGACCCGTCGCACTATGTGCTGCAACACCTTGATTATCTGGAACATATCGACATCTACCACGAACGTATCCGCATGTTCCACGTCAAGGATGCCGAGTTGAACCCCACCGGGCGGCAGGGCGTCTATGGCGGCTTCCAATCCTGGGTCAATCGCGCGGGGCGGTTCCGGTCTTTGGGCGATGGTCAGGTGGATTTCGGCGGCATCTTCTCAAAGCTGACGCAATACGGCTTTGACGGCTGGGCCGTGGTGGAATGGGAATGCGCGCTGAAACACCCCGAGGATGGGGCGCGGGAAGGGTCCGATTTCGTGCGCGCCCATATCATCCGGGTGACGGAAAAGGCCTTTGACGATTTTGCAGGCTCGGGCGCGGATCGGGCCGCGAACCGGAAGATGCTCGGCTTGGGCTGATCGGACAGGAGCGGGGGTTTCACACCCCCGCACCCCCGTGGGATATTTGAACAACGGGGAAGCAGGCGAGGGCTTCCCGAGACGCAGAGGAGGGTTTTGTATGGCCATCACAGGGGCACATGTGGCGCGGGCGCCGCGCATTCGGTTGGGCATGGTCGGCGGCGGGCGTGATGCGTTCATCGGGGCCGTCCATCGCATCGCGGCGCGGCTGGATGATCACTATGAATTGGTGGCCGGGTGTTTTTCGTCCAATGCCGAAAAGTCGATGGCCTCAGGCGCGGATCTTGGGGTTGACCCCAAGCGCACCTATGCCGACTTTTCCGAAATGGCGGCGCGTGAGGCCCGGCGCAAGGATGGCATCGAGGCGGTGGCGATTGTCACCCCCAACCACATGCATGCGCCGGTGGCGCTGCAATTCCTCAAACGCGGCATCCATGTGATTTGCGACAAGCCGCTGACGGCGACGCTGCCCGAGGCCAAGAAACTGGCCAAAGCGGCAGAGGCTTCGGGCGTGGTCTTCGCGCTGACGCATAACTACACAGGCTATCCGATGATCCGCCAAGCGGCCGCGATGGTGAAGGCCGGGGCGTTGGGCGATATCCGGCTGGTGCAAGTCGAATACGCGCAGGATTGGCTGGCCGAACCCCTTGAGCAAACGGGGCAAAAGCAGGCCGATTGGCGCACCGACCCGGCGCGGTCCGGGGCTGGCGGGGCGACGGGGGATATCGGCACTCACGCCTTCAACCTTGCAGGCTTTGTCACCGGGCTGGAGGTCGAGACCCTGGCCGCCGATCTGCAATCCTTCGTGCCGGGGCGGCGGGTGGATGACAACGGCCATATCCTGATGCGCTACAAGGGGGGCGCGCGGGGGATGCTGTGGTGTTCACAAGTGGCGACGGGGTTGGAAAACAATCTGCGCCTGCGGGTCTATGGCACCAAGTCGAGCATCGAATGGAGCCAGGAAGACCCGAATTACCTGTGGGTCGGGCCTTTGGGCCAACCGCGTTATCGGCTGACGCGCGGGGGCGCAGGGACCGATGCCGAGGCAGGGCGCGTGACGCGCATCCCGCCGGGGCATCCCGAAGGGTATCTGGAAGGCTTCGCCAATATCTATGCCGAAGCCGCCCGCGCTATCCTTGCACGGCGGGACGGGGTGGCGTTGGATGCAGCGGTCACCTTCCCCGGTCTGAAAGAAGGCGTCGCAGGCGTGGCCTTTGTCGATGCCTGCGTGCGGTCGTCGGGCCGCAACGGGGCTTGGGTCAGTCTCAACACCTAAGCGATGGGGGGCCGCATCCGGCCCTCTATTCCGCCGCTTTCGCGGGCGTTTCGTCCAGCGCTGCAATCAGGGCGGTTTCCAGATCGCGGTCCAACTGCTTGGCGCGGTCAATATAGGCTTGATTGAGGTGGATCGGCTGGCCCGGCACCCAAAGGGCCGCAAGATCGCGCATCGCGGCGCGGTCCATGTGGAAATAGGTCTGGCTGAGCTGCGCGGCCTCATATTGCGTGAAGCCCATGTTTTCCAAGACATAGCGCCCCGCGCGGACGGAACTGTCAAAGGTTTCACGCACGATGTCATTGGCCCCCGCCTGATAAAGTTCATAGACATGCGTCCGATCGCGCGCGCGGGCGACGATGTGCAGATCGGGGCGTTGGTGGCGGGCGTGACGCACGATCTTGATGGCAATGTCACGGTCATCGACGGCGACCACCAGCACCTCGGCCTCAGCCAGTCCCGCCGCGTCCAAAAGCTCAGGGCGTGCGGGATCCCCAAAGAAGCCTTTGACGCCGAAGCGGCGCATCGTCTCAATCGTGGCGGTGTCACTGTCCAAGACCACGGTCGACAGGCCACTGGTGCGCACCAGACGGTTGACCACCTGCCCGAAGCGGCCCATGCCGGCGATGATCACCCGACCCTTTTCGTCGATGGTGTCGGGCTCTTGTGCAGGCAGCCGCGCATTCATCCGGCCAGCAAGTTGTTCATAAGCAATGAACAAAAGCGGCGTGGCCAGCATTGACAAAGATACCACCAGTTGTGCCATCTGCCCTTCGGCAGCGGAAAGCACCCCCTGTTGACGGGCGAATGTGGCAAGGACAAAGCCGAACTCCCCCGCCTGCGCCAGACCCAAAGCAAAAAGCCAGCGGTCCTTGCCCCTGATCTTGAACAATATGCCGATCCCCAACAGGACCGCCACCTTGACCGCGATCAGACCCAAGGTCAGGCCAAAGAGGGTGACGGGCTGCGAAAACAGCGTCTGCGTGTCGATGCCCACGCCCACGGTCATGAAAAAGAGGCCAAGGAGCAACCCCTTGAACGGTTTGATATCCGCCTCGATCTGGTGGCGGAATTCCGAGTTTGCCAGCACCACTCCGGCGACGAAGGTGCCCAGCGCGGGTGACAGACCGACAAGCATCATCAGAAAAGCGATGGCCAGCACCAAAAGCAAAGAAACGAAGGTGGACATCTCGGGCAGGTGCGAGGCATGGACGAAGCGAAACAGGGGGCGAGCGAGGAAATGCCCGCCCAAGACGATCCCCGCCACGATGACCAAGGTCAGCGCGGTCACGCCCCATGGTGGCAGGTGGTCAATCCAGCCGTGCAGAGTGGCCGCATAGCCGGTGTCGATGGCATGCGCGTCTGTCACAGGGGCGGCATCGCCTGCGCCAAGGATCACAGGTAGCGCCAAAAGCGGCAACACGGCCAGCATCGGGATCACGGCGATGTCTTGCGTCAGCAGCACGGAAAACGACGCGCGCCCCCCTGCCGTGCGGATCAGGTGCTTTTCCGAGAGGGTTTGCA
>JAIYDR010000281.1 GCA_027487395.1 Rhodobacter sp.
CACCATGCCATCAACCGCCGCCCGCCGGATCAAGGCGCGGTGTTCGGGGCGATTGTCGGCATGCTCTACCCGTTCCGACATATCCCGCAAGGCACCACAGCGATCCATCAAGCGCAGCATATTCAAAGCACGGGTCCGAACAGCATCGACCGACACTTCGCCTACCTCAACCGCCGCGATCAGCTTATCCCCCCGGTCCCGCGTTGGTCCCGGCATCTCCAGATCCAGCCCGGCATTCACCGTGGGTGCGGTAGAGCGCGATCCAAACCAGTCGGACATGACGATGCCATCGTATCCCCAATCCTCACGCAGCACCTTGGTCAAAAGCCAATGGTTTTCCGCCGCATAGGTGCCGTTGAGTTTGTTGTACGAAGACATGATCCCCCATGTCCCCGCCTTCTTCACCGCATCCTCGAACGGGCGCAGGTAGATTTCACGCAAACTGCGTTCGTCGACGTCCGAACTGATCGTCGTCCGCTCAATCTCTGACTCATTGCCCGCGTAGTGCTTGATGGTCGCGGAGATGCCTTTAGATTGCAGGCCCCGGATGTAGCCCACGGCCAAAGCGGCGGTCAGTTCGGGGTCTTCGGAATAGCATTCAAAATTCCGCCCATTCGTCACGCTGCGGTGGATGTTCACCGTGGGGGCCAAGAGCACATGCGCGCCCTTCGACTTCACCTCATCCGCCAAGGCCTCACCGATTTCGGCCAAAAGCGCCGGGTCCCATGTGCTGCCCAACGCGATCCCCACCGGAAACGCCGCAGACTGCACGCCGCCGACCAGTGACCCGCCGCCGCGCGCGCCGTTGGGACCATCCGTCACCCGCAGGCTGCCGATGCCATGGTCCGGCAAAGGCGCGACCGACCAGAAATCCTGCCCCGATAGCAGGGTGACCTGCTCGGACAGGGTCAATCCATCCACCAAAGCCTGCAAGTCCTGTTCGGTCATCCTATTCTCCTTGGCGGCGACGTTTGGCCCTTCCTAAAACGTTATAGGACTGACGCAACCCCCTATGCCACAGCAAATACCGACAACAGTCAGGTTTTGACGCACAGCGCTGGTCGTGCTTTGGTCTTCGCCACGGGAAAGACGGGGACAGGACATGCAGTTGATCGGCGGATATGGCTCTCCCTTTGTGCGGCGGGTTGGGATTACCTTGCATCTTTACGGGATAGCCTTTGAGCATCTGCCGCTTTCAACCGCCGATCAGGCGACGGTCGAGCGTTTCAGCCCGCTTGGCCGCATCCCCGCATTGGTTTTGGACGGCGGTGAGGTTCTGACCGACTCCAGCGCCATCATTGACCATCTGGACGAGATGCACGCCGACCGCGCCCTCACCCCGCGCACGGGTCCAGAACGGCGGGCCATTTTGGCGCTGACAGCGCTGGCTTTGGCCACCGGGGACAAATATGTCGCCGCTTGGTACGAATGCACTGCCCGGCCGGAAAGCCACCGTTGGACCCCGTGGCTTGAGCGTCTGCAACGGCAGGTCCGGCAGGGGCTTTGCGCGCTTGAGGATCGCATCGATCGCGATTACCTTTATGGTGGGCGGTTGACGCAGGCGGATGTTACGACCGTTGCCGTTTTGGATGCCATCCGGTTTGACATGCAAGACCTTGCGCCGGAGGGGAGTTATCCAAAGCTCTCAGCTCTCTCAGCGCGGCTGTCAGACCTGCCCGCCTTTGCGCGCACGCATCCGCAGGGCGCTTAGGACCGTCTCAGCCGGATCACAAACTCCACGCGAGACACCTGCATCCCATCGGGTGCTTCGGGCAGGCCGCCGGTCCGGTGGAAACGCTGCAATCGGCCGGCCCCTTCACCGTCTTTGCGCCCCTGAACGATGCTTTCGCCACTCTGCCCGCAGGCACGGTGGACAGGCTCTTGAAGCCGGAAACAAGGACATGCTGGTCAAGGTGCTGACCGCCGATGTCGTCGCGGGCAAACTGTCAGGGGCAGAGTCTTGCGGCGCGCCAAAGCCGCGCCCGATGGGTTCTATCACATGCAGACCGTTTCGGGTGATGCGCTGTCCGCGCCAGTCAAAGGCAAGAACCTTTATCTGATTGATGAGAGGGGCCATTCCTCCAATGGCACCATCGCCGAAGTGAACCAGTCCAACGGTTTGATCCATGTGGTGTACGCGGTTCTGGTCCCGCGCTGAGGCCTCACGCTGGCCAAACTGGGGGTGTCGGGGCAACCCGGCACCCTCTTTTCTTCCACGACGCCTGTGACCGATCTGTTACGCGGCTCTGTCACAGAATGATCCACCCGATGCAGGAGGTGGCCTTGGACTGGGAACGCGACGTTTCACCCGAAAGCGGCTGGATCAACCCGCGCCTTGGCATCCGATTTGACAACCATGGGCGTTTCCTACCCGAGGCGGGAAACACAGTGGTCTGTCAGGTCAAGCACGGTTCCGCAACGGAACGGGCGCTAAAGGACTTCCGCGCCGCGCTGTCGGCGCTGCCCGAGGCCGATCTCTTTGCCTTCACCCCACCGGAAAGCTGGCACATGACGGTGTTCGAAGGTGTGGTAGAGACTCGCCGCGATCCGCGCCACTGGCCCGAAGCTCTGGACCCCGCCGCCACGATCGACAGCACGACACAAGCGATGGCCGCACGGCTGGATGGTTTCATCCCACCTGCGCCATTCCGCATGCGGATCACGGCAGCCACCCCTTTCGGCCTGACCCTGACCGGCGCCACCGCCGAAGATGAGGCCCACGCCCGGCTGTGGCGGGACACGCTGGCGTCAGCTTTCCGCTTGCATCGGCCCGGCCATGACGCCTATCGGTTCCATGTTACCTTGGCCTACGTAAAGCGCGCCCTGCCTTCGACAGCGCTGCCAATCTGGCGCACGGCGCTGCAAGACTGGACCGAACGTCTGCAAAACGCTGTGCCGGTGGTCGAGCTTATGCCACCGGGCTTTTGCCGCTTTGCCGATATGTGTGCATTTCCGCCGCTGCGGATGCTGGACTAAGGCGTATCTGCTGAGGATCAGGCCCGTCTCAGCCGGATCACAACATCCACGCGAGACACCTGCATCCCATCGGGTGCCTCGGGCAGGCCGCTGATGCGCAACTGATCGGCAGGCGCGTCGGTCAGTTCGGCGCGGTCTTCCCAATAGAAATGCGGGTGGTCATCCATGCGGGTGTCAAAATAGCTTCGCGCGCCATCGACCACGACTTCCTGCATCAGCCCCGCGGAACAAAAGGCACGCAATGTGTTGTAGACGGTGGCAAGACTGACCTTCTCACCGGTTTGACTTGAGGCGGCATAAAGGCTTTCAGCCGTCACATGCCGGTCCTGACCATCCCCGACCAGCAGCGCCGCAAGCGCAAGCCGTTGCCGTGTCGGGCGCAAGCCGCCGCGCGCCAACCAGTCCGTGCCCCGTTGCTGTGCCGTCTCGATCATCCGCGCGCCCACCTGTTCTGCTGTCATATAAAGCCCGCGCGGGGGGATTTTCAATCGAAACCGCGCGGATTCGCCCGGGACGCCACCCTTGCCACCCCTTCGTTGCGAATGTTAGACGGGTTTGAGATGCAGATTGACAAGGAAACCGGCGCCGATGGCCCTTTATCCGTCCAGTTTTGACAAGGAAGCCCTGCTGCAATGCGCGCGCGGGGAGTTGTTTGGCCCCGGCAATGCGCAGCTTCCCGCGCCGCCGATGCTTATGATGGACCGCATCACCGAGATTTCCGAAGATGGCGGCCTGC
The DNA here is from genome assembly GCA_027487395.1 of Rhodobacter sp. Lineage (GTDB taxonomy): Bacteria > Pseudomonadota > Alphaproteobacteria > Rhodobacterales > Rhodobacteraceae > Paragemmobacter. The sequence continues at coordinate 3,713 of JAIYDR010000281.1, forward strand.
ATGGCAAGGGCCATGTCGTGGCTGAGTTCGACATCACCCCGGACCTGTGGTTCTTTGACTGCCACTTCCCCGGCAACCCGATCATGCCCGGTTGTCTGGGTCTTGATGGCCTGTGGCAATTGACCGGCTTCAACCTCGGCTGGCGCGGCTGGCTGGGGCGCGGCTATGCGCTGGGGGTGGGAGAGGTCAAGCTGACCGGCATGGTCCGCCCCGACCGCAAGATGCTGACCTACAAGGTCGATTTCACCAAGGCCCTGACCACCCGCCGCCTGACCATGGGCGTCGCCGATGGCATCGTCGAGGCGGACGGTGAGGTGATCTACATCGTCAAGGACATGAAGGTCGCGTTGTCTGAGGCGTGAGCGTCGTATAGCCGCACCATCAGCCAAAGGGGCGCGCACGCACCGAGGGGTGGGGCGGCCGCGCCCCGATGCTTTGGGCATCGGGGCAATACCAACCGTCGCGCCTTTAGCAAGTCCTGCGAAAC
>JAIYDR010000274.1 GCA_027487395.1 Rhodobacter sp.
AAGAACATGACAGATTTTCCCCGCACCCCGCCCCGCTATTCGGCAACCTTCACCCCGGCGGTGAATGCCGAAATTCGCCGCGCCGCAGCGACAGGCATCTATGACATCCGCGGCGGTGGCACCAAGCGCCACCTGCCCCACTTTGATGACCTCTTGTTCCTTGGGGCATCCATCAGCCGCTATCCGCTGGAAGGCTACCGTGAGAAATGCGCAACCGATGTTTGGTTGGGCACGCGTTTCGCCAAAAAGCCGATCCATCTGGAGATTCCGATCACCATCGCGGGCATGTCGTTCGGCGCGCTGTCTGGCCCTGCGAAAGAGGCACTGGGTCGTGGCGCATCGGCGGCGGGTACTTCGACCACCACGGGCGATGGCGGCATGACCGAAGAGGAACGCGGCCATTCCAAAACGCTGGTCTATCAATACCTGCCCAGCCGCTACGGCATGAATCCCGACGACCTGCGCCGGGCGGATGCGATCGAGGTTGTGGTGGGACAGGGCGCGAAACCGGGCGGCGGCGGGATGCTTCTGGGTCAGAAAATCTCTGACCGCGTGGCCAATATGCGCAACCTGCCCAAAGGGATTGACCAGCGCTCCGCCTGCCGTCACCCGGATTGGACCGGGCCGGATGATCTGGAAATCAAGATCATGGAGCTGCGCGAAATCACCGATTGGGAAAAGCCGATCTACGTCAAGATCGGCGGCGCGCGGCCCTATTATGACACGGCACTTGCGGTCAAAGCCGGGGCCGATGTCGTCGTATTGGACGGCATGCAGGGCGGCACAGCGGCGACGCAGGATGTGTTCATCGAACATGTCGGCATGCCGATTTTGGCCTGCATCCCGCAGGCGGTGAAGGCGCTGCAAGACCTTGGCATGCATCGCAAGGTGCAACTGATCGTCTCCGGCGGTATTCGCTCGGGCGCGGATGTGGCCAAAGCCATGGCCTTGGGCGCGGATGCCGTGGCCATCGGCACGGCGGCGCTGATCGCCCTTGGCGACAATGATCCCCAGTGGGAGGCCGAGTACCAAAAGCTGGGCACCACCGCCGATGCCTATGACGATTGGCACGAAGGCCGCGATCCCGCCGGCATCACCACCCAAGACCCGGAACTGTTCGGGCGCTTTGATCCCATCCTGGGCGGGCGGCGTCTGAAAAACTACCTGAAGGTGATGACGCTTGAGGCGCAGACGATTGCGCGCGCCTGCGGCAAGAACCATCTGCACAATCTGGAACCCGAAGACCTGTGCTCGCTGACCATCGAAGCGGCCGCGATGGCGGGTGTCCCTCTTGCCGGAACCAACTGGATTCCGGGGCGGAACGGCGGCTTCTAAGCCGCCGTTACCAAAAACAAAAAACATTCGGAACAGGGAGCTATAGATATGGCAAAAGACCTTGCGAAATGGGCAAAAGACAAGGGCGTCAAGTATTTCATGATCTCTTACACCGATCTGTTCGGTGGTCAGCGCGCGAAACTGGTGCCGACACAAGCGATCAATGACATGGCCGACGAAGGCGCGGGGTTCGCCGGTTTCGCCACTTGGCTGGACCTGACCCCCGCCCACCCCGACCTGATGGCGGTGCCAGACCCGTCCTCGGTCATTCAACTGCCGTGGAAGAAAGAGGTGGCCTGGGTCGCCGCCCGCGCCACAATGGAAGGCAAACTTGTCGATCAAGCCCCGCGCAACGTGCTGGAGCGTCTGATCGGTGAGGCTGCGAAAGAAGGCTTGCGCATCAAGACCGGGGTGGAGCCTGAATTCTTTATCCTGAACGCCGATGGCACGGGCGTTTCCGATCCCTATGACACGGCGGAAAAGCCTTGTTACGATCAGCAGGCGGTGATGCGCCGCTATGACGTGATCAGCGAAATCTGCGACTACATGCTTGAGATGGGCTGGGAAGCCTATCAAAACGACCATGAAGACGCGATTGGCCAGTTCGAGATGAACTGGAAATACGACGACGCGCTGCAAACCGCCGACAAGCACAGTTTCTTCAAGTTCATGACGAAGTCGGTGGCCGAAAAGCACGGCTTCCGCGCAACCTTCATGCCCAAGCCGTTCAAGGGGCTGACGGGGTCGGGTTGCCACGCCCATATCTCGGTCTGGTCGCTGGACGGCAAAACCAACGCCTTCTCGGACCCGACAAAGGAACTTTCACTCTCGGATCAGGGGCGTACCTTCCTTGGCGGGATCATGAAGCACGCCAGCGCTTTGGCGGCGATCTGCAACCCGACCGTGAACAGCTACAAGCGGATCAACGCGCCGCGCACCTCCTCCGGCGCCACGTGGGCACCGAACAGCGTGACCTGGACCGGCAACAACCGCACCCATATGGTGCGCGTCCCAGGTCCGGGCCGGTTCGAATTGCGCCTGCCCGATGGCGCGGCGAACCCCTATCTGTTGCAGGCCGTCATCATCGCCGCCGGTCTGGATGGCGTGCGGACCAAGGCTGATCCGGGCAAGCGCTATGACATCGACATGTATCAGCAGGGCCATACCGTCAAAGGTGCGCCGAAACTGCCGCTGAACCTGCTCGACGCGCTGCGCGAATACGACAAGGACAAGACGCTGAAAGCAATGATGGGCGAAGAATTCTCGACCGCCTATGTCAAACTGAAAGAGCGTGAGTGGAACTCCTACGCCTCGCACTTTTCAAGCTGGGAACATGACAACACGCTGGACATCTGACCCGTCCCGCAGAAACGCAAAACGCCCGCACCTTAACAGTGCGGGCGTTTTCAATTCTGCCAAAGGCGTCAGCTTTGCGGACGGGTCTTTTTCGGATCATACGCCGACAAGGGCGTGATCACAGCGGGCAGGCGCTTCTGGTGGCCGTCCAGTTTGCCGACCTCAAGCGCGGTTCCCACCTCGGCATGGGCGACATCCACCCGTGCCAAAGCGATCTGCTTGCCCAACAAGGGCGAGCGCATGGCCGAACAGACCACCCCCACCTGCGCGCGCCCGATATGCAGACAATCGCCATGCCCCACATCGGTGGCGGCGTCGATCTCGAGCCCAACAAACTTGCGCGACGGATGCTCTTTGCGCCGGATCAGCGCATCGCGCCCGATGAAGTCATCAGGCTTTGACTTAAGCGGCACGGTAAAGCCGATCCCGGCCTCAAACGGGTCCGTCTCATCGCTGAAATCATAGCCCGCAAAGATCAACCCTGCCTCAATCCGCACCATATCCAAGGCCAGCAGGCCCATGGGACGGATCTCATGCGCCGCCCCGGCCTGCATCACGGCTTGGTAGACGGCAACGGCATCCTTGGGATGGCAGAACACCTCATACCCCAACTCGCCGGTATAGCCGGTGCGGCTGACCACCAAAGGCGGGCCAGAGGGATGGCCCAACCGCGCCACAGCAAAGCGGAACCATCCCAACTCCGCCAGCGTCGGTTGCGTCGGCGCGGTCCATATCAAGGAGGACAGGATTTCGCGGCTTTTCGGCCCCTGCACCGCGATGTTGTGCAACTGGTCGGTGGAAGAGCGCACCATCACCTTCAGCCCCAGCTTTTCCGCCTGCTCGCGCATCCAGATGCCGCCGTAATCATCCCCGCCGATCCAGCGGAAGTTGTCGCGGCCCAGACGGAACAGCGTGCCATCGTCGATCATGCCGCCATGTTCATAGCACATGGCCGAATAGACCACCTGCCCCACGGCCAGCTTTTTGACATCGCGCGTCAGCACCCATTGCATCAGCGCCTCGGCATCGGGGCCGGTCACTTCGAACTTGCGCAAGGGCGACAGGTCGATCACCGCCGCGCGTTCCCGGCAGGCCCAGTATTCGTCAATCGGTCCCGCCGCCGCGAAAGCGTTGGGCAGCCAATAGCCACGATACTCGACCATATTGCGCGTGCGGGCCGAGGTTTCGGAGTGGAAAGCGGTGTCCTTGGTCATCTGCGGCTCGGCCTCGGGGGTGGGGCGCCATGCGACGGCGCGCGAGAAGGTTTCAGTGCCGGAATAGGTGCGGACATGGATATCCGACAGATACCAGCCATTGGCTGGCGAGGTGTCATCCGGGCAGGCGCTGGAGACACAGACCAGATCGGTCAGTGCGCGGAACAGGACATAGTCGCCCGGCCGGCTCCAGGGTTCGTCGCTGACAAGCACGCCATGGGCGTCAATCGCGGTGTTGAAGAACAGATTGACCGCCATCCACCCCGGCCGCGCGTCCAGCCCAAAGGGCGCGATTGCGCCGTTGAAGTTGTCGGAACAGTTGATGTGACCGGGATAGCCGATGTCGTCGTAGTATTTCGACGCGCAGGCCATTGCAAAGGCATCGTGGCGGCCGACTGTATCCTGAACCACCTCGATCAACGGCTCAAAATCCTGATCGTAGTACTTCGCGTGCAGGCCGGGCATCGAATAGGCATGCCCCATCAGCGTGCGACTGGTGGTCACGTCCAGCGCGTGCTGGATGCCCTTGTCCAGCTTGCGCGCGGAAAAACATTGGAAATCCGTGCATTGACGGCCATCCACGTCGATGATCTGGATGTAATCTCCGGCTTTCACATGATAGGCTTTCGCCGTGGCCGATGAGATGCGCAGATCCAGCGTCGGGTCGGCCAGCGGCTCTGGCAGGTCATGCAGCGCGGCCCAGCCCGGATTGCCGCGCCGGACGGTCAGCACCAGTGGCGTCAACGTGTTCTGATCCTGCGGCTGCATCGCGCCGCCGATGGCGGCCACCACCAACCAACCAGCGCGTTGGGTGGTAAATCCAGCCTCAGCCCCTGCCGGACTGTCCGTCCCGAACAGGCGCAGCGACTTGGCACGGGCCAGATCAATGCCGCGTCGCGCCATGCCCTGCCGCAGCCGCGCCATTCCGGACCCGCCCGCCGCGATCAGCGCCTTCAGCCCGTCACCATCGCTGTCGGCCCGCACCCCGATCACGCCGCTGTCGATTGCCCCGCTGGCATCGACGGCCAGCAGTTCGGCCACTTGCCCGCCTTCGGGATTGCGCACGGTGATCATGTCGCCCGCGTCCAGTTCCACCATCAGCGCGCCGCCGCCGGGGATCTCATACCGCTCCATCCCCGATTTGCGCTGCATGTCGCGCGTGGTCAGGATGCGGCTGGGGCGCGGCGGGCCGGGGTTTACCCGTGGATAAAGGTCGAGCATCGCTCCTCCGATCAGGGCTCTGGGTCGTTTCGGGGTGGATCAGTGCGCCTCAACCCAGCCGGGGGTCAGGCCGCGTAATCCGGGTTTGCCGCGTCTTTCGTCCTGCGGGCTGACGCCGAACACCTTGGCATAAAGCCGCGACATCGACCCGGGGCGGTCATAGCCCACTGACGCCGCAATCTCACTGAGGGTTTCGTTGGAATAGAGCACCCTTTGCCGCGCCTTTTTCAGCCGCACAAGGTGGTAATAGCGCAGCGGGCTTTGCCCAGTTTCCCGCTTGAACAGGCGTTCAAAGTTGCGCGGTGACATATCGACGGCGGCAGCAACATCAGGAATCCGCAGCGGTTCTTCCACATGGTTGTCAAACAACCCAATCGCCCGACGGATGGCATCGGGCAGCGCATCGGCGGTACCTGAGGTGTGCTGCACCGGCACTTTTTGCCGAGTGTTTTCATCCCGCACAAAGGGGTGCTGGAACCAACAGGCCACCTCGGTCACGGTTTCCGCGCCCAAATGTTCTTCGATCAGACGCAGCATCAGGTCAAACACCGCCCCCGCCCCACTGGCCGTGATCCGCCGCCGATCCCGCACGATCACGGTCTCTTCAGCCTGAATGTCCGGGAATTCGGATTTAAAGGCCGTATCATAGCACCAATGCACCGAACAGCGATGCCCCGCCATCAGCCCAGCGCGGACGAGCGGGAATATCCCCCCCGAAAACGCCCCGATGGTCACCCCTGCCCGATCCAAGCGGCGCAGGACCGCGGGCGTGTGGCGGCTGTCCGTGAATTCTGCCGTGGGCGGGGACAAGAGATACAGATGATCCAGCCCCCCCGACGGCTCAGGTGGCATTTGGCCAAGCACGGTATCCGGCGTAAACCCCACCTCTGCCGAGGATCGCACGGGCGCATCCGTCTCGCCCAACAGCGTCCAAGCAAAGGCCTGCCGACCGATAATCTCATTCGCCGCGCGCAGGGGCTCAATGGCTGAGGTGAGGCAGGCCATCGGAAAACCGGGGAACAGAAGGAACCCCAGCTTCACAGGTCGGTCCAGCCGTGCCACCCCCGCCATCAGATCAATCCTCGGGCCAGATACCGGGCGAGGTCGGCGCGCCATCGTCGTACTGCGACAACCACTGCGCCATCGCATCGCGGTTGCGCAAGAACCCCTTATAGGCCGCAAGATCAGGATGCAGATCGCGCACCACGCGGTGCAGGCGGCGGCCCCATTTCGGGACGGTCACCAATTCGTCAAAGCGGCCCAGATAGGCGCGGATCGAAAAGGCGATGGCATTGGAGCGCGGCAGACGGAACAGCGCCTGCAATTCCACCCGCAGATGCAGCTTTTCGCCAACATTTTCGGGGGTGACGGTCGTGCGCATCGTGCCCCATTCGGGGTAAGTCTCAGGTGCCGTGTCGAGCAGCGGGTTGACCGTCATGGTCCAGTTGAACCGCCGCACCGGCGCCCCGTTCTGCAACTTCAGCAAAAACTTCAGCGCGCGGTCAAAGATGCCCTTTTCATGCGCCAAAGGCACCGGCGCATGCCATTCAAAGAAGTTCATGCCGATGTCGAAATCAAGGCTCCAGTCGGCCTGCGTCGTCACCATCCCGGCATCGACCCAGAGGTTCTGGTCGCGTTCATCCTGCAGCGTGAAATCCCCCTGCGTCTGGCGCGTGATGTATTCCAGCGGCCCATAAGGCAAAGTTGAGCTGTCCAGAAAGGTGAACCTTTGCTCAATCCCCAGCGGGCGGTTGATCCAGTGCCATTGATCGCCGGACTTGCTCAGCGAGAACCACTGCGGGTAATCGCGGGCCTTCGATTCCATGATCAATTCCAGCAGGTCCCACCCCGCCAGTTCCATATGCGGCAAAGATTGGCAGCGCAGCGGGTCTTGCGCCAGAACGCGGGCGCGGTCGCGCATTTCTGAAACGTAATGCTCATCCACGTCAAAGGCATGCTGGAACACCGAGTTCGGACGCCCCACCACTGGGACATGCGGCTCGATATTGACCGAATACATGTATTCGTCCCGGTCAAAGGGAAACGGGAACCGCCGGATCGACGCCGGAGAGTTGCGGAAGGTGAAATCCCCCACAAAGGTCTCATCCCGGAAGAACCCATCAAAGGTCGGCTTGAAATCGAGGCTCATGGCGTCCTGTTCCCTTAGCGTTCGATGGCCAGCGCGCGGCCGTCGAAACGGCTGACGCAGGGCATGATTTTGGTGCCTTCGGCATGTTCTGCGTCCGTCAGCCAGAGGTCACGGTGAAGAAGTTCCCCGTCACAGCGCAGAACGCGGGTTTCGCATTGCCCGCAGGCCCCACCCCGGCAGAGGTATGGGGCATCGACACCCGCCGCCTCCATCGCCTCTAGCAGGGACTGGGTTTCCGTCACATGGATGGTTTTGCCCGTGACGGTCAGTTCCACGTCAAAGGCTTTGCCGGGTTGCGGGGCGAGGAATTCTTCAAAGTGCACGGCGTGTTCAGGCCAGCCGCAGGCCGTGGCCGTTTGGCGCACCCAGTTGAGCATCCCCTTTGGCCCGCAGACATAGAGATGCGTCCCAAGCGGTTGGCGCGACAACAGGTCCGCCAGCGGGATTTGCTGACCCTCGTCGTCGAAATAGAGGTTCACCTTGCCACCATGCGCGGCCTTCAGCGCATCGGCATAGGCGGCCAGCGCAGGGTTGCGCGCGGCGTAGTGCAACTCGAAACTGCCGCCAAACCGCACCAACTGTTTGATCTGCGCCAGAAACGGCGTGATCCCGATCCCGCCAGCGATCATCAGATGCTTGCGGGCGCGGTTGTCGAGGGGGAACAGGTTCATCGGATGGCTAAGCACCATCTCCATCCCTGCGGTGACATTGTTGTGCAGGAACAGCGATCCGCCCCGCCCCTGATCATCACGCCTTACCGAGATTTCGTAACCCGACCGATCCGACGGGTCCGACATCAGCGAATAGGGGTTCAGCCGCCGCGTTCCGGCATCATCCATCTCCACGACCACATGCGCCCCGCCGGAAAAGGCAGGCAACTCAGACCCATCGCGCGCCACAAAGCGAAACCGTTTTATCAGCGCGTTGACGGTGACAACCTCGGCCACGCGGACAGGGATTTTTGCGCCACCACTCATTTGAACCGCTCCACCGCCGCAGGGATTTGGCCGGGGTCTTCGGCGTCGATGTTCACGCCTTGAAACGCCGCCAAACGGCGCGAGTAATGGTCGCGCACGAACAGGTGCAGGCCACAATGGCTGCACTTAAAGGGATCGGTCGCCACGTTTTCGGTCATCCCCTTGCAATGAACGCATTGCACCCGGCGCAGGGTAGAGCCGCGATGTTCGGTCTGGATGTCGGCAAAGGGAAAGCCCGTGGCCATGATGTCGCGTTGGGCCTGTCCCATCAGCCCCTCGGTCCCCGACAGGTAGAATTGCGCGCCCATATGCGTGTCTTGCAGCACGCGCGCGAGACGGAACAGCAGCGTTGAAACACTTGGCGTGCGCTGCGCCTGAGGTGCGCAAAGCGCGGCGATCAGCGGCCATTGATCCACGCCGGTGGGACCGGGAGCATACAGGATATGCGTCTTGGCCAGCATCGCCGCGCGGGCATCGCCCGCCTTGTCAAACAGGGCGGCCACCGCCGCCGCACCCTCACCATCGGCGACGATCACATGCGCCGTGCCGGATCGGGGGGCAAGCTCACCATACACCGGGCGGCTTTTGATGGCAGGGGGGAATTCCGTCTTGGTCATACCTTATGGCCCCGAATGGTCTGTCCCCTTGGCCACAAACCGCAGCCAAGGAGAGTCTTTTGCCCGACCGATCAGCCCTGCGCCGAGCGGCGTTTCTTTTCGATGTCGTAGAAGGGCAGCGAATGGGTCACGGCCTTGATCGGGCCATGGGTGCCGCAGTTCACCACCAATTCGGTGCCGTTATTGGCGCAATCGACCGGCATACGGGCAATCGCCACGTTGTGATCGTTCAGCGGCGAATACATCGCTTGCGTCACCACACCCACCTGCTTGCCGCCCTGCATCAAGGGCGCGCCATTGCCGGGGACGTTCGTTCCCTCAAGCTTCAACCCCCAGATTTTGAAGCGCTCTTTGCCCTTCAGCCGGTAATGCTCTTCGGCCCCACGGAAACCTGTCTTGCCGGGGCTGACGGTGAAATCCAGACCGAGTTCCCACAGCGTATCGCCCGGACCTTCGTTTTCAAACGGGTACATTTCAGAGTTATCGAAGGGGAAGAACAAGAGATAGCTTTCCGTCCGCAGCATATCCAGCGTGGTAAAGCGGCAGGGGATGATCCCCATCGACTTGCCCTCGTCCAAGATGCGATCCCAGATCATCGGCGCGTCTTGGCCACGGCAGAAAATCTCATACCCGCGTTCACCGGTATAGCCGGTGCGGGACAGGGTGATCGGCTTGCCAAACAGGCTGGTGCCCATATGGCTGAAATAGGGGAGTTGCCGCACGCCGGGAACGTGCTTTTCCAAGAAATCCACGGCCAGCGGCCCCTGCAAGGACAGGTCATGCAGGTTGTCGTCAAAGCGGATCGACACATCGCGCCCGGTGGCGGCCATCGTCAGTTGCTCATGCCCCTGACCTGAGCCGTGGACCACGGTGAAGGAGTTCGGGCCAAAGCGGTAGATCACGCAGTCGTCGACGAACTTGCCCGCATCGTTCAGCATACAGGCATAGACCGCCTTGCCGGGCATCAGCTTTTCCATGTTCCGCGTCGTGGCGCGTTCGATGACATGGCTGGCGGCAGGGCCGGTCAGATGCACCTTTTTCAAGCCCGACACATCCATCAGGCCCGCCTTGGTGCGGATGGCCATGTATTCGTCGTTCGGGTCGCCATCATAGGACCAAGCGGTGCCCATGCCCGACCAATCCTCAAGATTAGAGCCAAGCGCGCGGTGGCGGTCGATCAGCGTCGAAAAGCGCCAGGAATTGGTCATCGTCATCTCCCTGTCTGTGATGCAGTGTTTGTTGTGTTTCACCAGAGTTTCCGGCGAATCTGCGCGTCAATCAATAACGAAATGAATTATTTTTTCTTGTCAGGCAATTAAAGTGGGGCCGGAAACCCGGCCCCGCCCTAACACTTGATGCTAAACCGCTTAGCCCGGCAGCACAAAGAACCAATTGGCCCAAAGCACCACCACAGCCCCGGCAATCAGCGCGAGGTATGGCAGGAACCCGGCTTTGCGTTCGCCCAGATCGCCCTCCTTGAGGCCGAGATCGTCATAGGCGGCTTTCGGGAAACGACCCTTGTCCTGATAGTAGTGGCGATACCAGAACACCGGGATGATGAAGGCCGCGAAGATCAGCCCAGACCACAGCGCGTTGGAATAGCCCCAAACTTTAGCCCCCGCACCCAAGAACAGCGCATTGACAAAGGCCAAGAGCGTGTTGACCCCGATCAGCCAGTTCGGTGCCTTCCACGGGCGGTCCATATGGGCGCTGTCGATGAGGTGAATCCAGCCTGCATTCAGGTTCAGGAAGTTGAACAGGATGTAACCCACGTTCGAAATCGCCAGAACGTAGAAGTATCCGCCCACATCCGACGCCAGCGCCAGCAGAAAGACGTTGAAGGCAAAGTCGGTCCACATCGCTTTGCTGGGCGCGCCATTGGCGTTGATCTCGCCCAGATACTTCGGCAGCCAGCCATCGCGCGACCCTTGATACAGGGTCCGCGACGACCCGGCCAAGGCGGTCATGATCGCCATGAACAGCGCCATGATCATCAGGATCACGAAAATCTGGGTGATCACCGGCCCGCCGCCGATCATATTGCCCAAAGCCTCGCCCACGCCAGTGCCATCCACGATCCCCGTGGCCAACATGCCTGAGGTTCCCAGAACGCCTTGGAAAGCAAAGGGGATCAGGAAGAAGAACACGCAGCACAGAAGGCCCGAGTAGAAGATTGCACGGAAGGTATCGGTGCGCGGGTCTTTCAACTCACGCGTATAGCAAACCGCCGTTTCGAAGCCATAGGTGGACCATGCCGCGATATAGAGACCGCCCAAGAACAGCGTCCAGCCGCCGATATCCCAAGTTCCATCCTCGCCCGAATAGGCGGCGGTGGGGGGCACAAGGTTGGTGACGTTCATCCAGTCGATCGAGCCATTCAGGATCGGCACCAGACCGACCAGCAGCAGCGGCACCAGCACGATGATGGCCAACCACTTTTGCGCGCTTGCGGTCGAGGCGATGCCGCGATGCTGGATCATCAGGATCACCAGCATCAGCGCCACACCGATGATGAAGGTGGAGTTGAAGTGCAGCGTCCCCAGACCGGGGATCGTCAGGGCGTAGGCCTCAAACACCCGGAAGGCGGGGGTCAGCGCAGACACGCCATCGGCGGCAGCAACGGCCTTGATCGCCTCTTCCACCGGCACGCCTGCATTGGCGGCCATGTAGTCGATCACCGACTGGGTCTCAGCCGTGTAACTGGCGAGATTGGCCGCAACCCAATCCAGTACCGGTTGGCTGTCAGCCAGCGGAATGGGGAAGAGCGCGTTCAGGATATAGCCCGCCGCGATGGCGCAACCCAAGGACAGCACTGGCGACCAGGCAAACCAGTTGCACCACACCGACAAGGGGGCAATCAGCTTGGAATAACGCAGCCACGCCGTCGCGCCATAGACTGAGGTGCCGCCCGACTTGTTGCCGAACATCCCCGCCATCTCGGCATAGGTGAAGCTTTGCAGAAATCCCATGATCATCGAAATGATCCAGACCAGAAAGGCCAGTTTGCCCGTCGTCCCGGCAATGCCCCCGATCGAGAACAGCACCAAAGGCGGAACCCCGGCGGCAACCCAGAACGCCCCCCGCCAATCCAACGCCCGGACCATCTGGCCCGAGCCGGTATCCTTCGTCATTTCCCTCACTCCTGTTGCGAATGGCGGACCGTTTCCGCGCCAATCTGATCCAACGGTTTTCCCGAAGTGATCCTGTGTCTTTGGCTTTCCCCCCTGGGGTGACCTGAGGGGCAGCGACCGGCCCTTTCGTTGTTGTTTGTCCACGTTCACGAGTCAGAGAGCAGCCCTTGAACTGCCCGCGCCCCGATACGGCAAGCAAAGCATGGGTGCGGCACGCTGGCGAGAAAAATTTTTAATCAGACGAATATTTGTTTCCCAAGACACGGTTAAAGCCCGCCCTGCCGGTGCCACAGGCAAAACAAGGGCCCCGAACCAGCGTTCGGGGCCTGAATTTTCATCAGATTGAGCGTTGCCCGCCCGCGTCAGTTCCGCAGATAGGACTCCATGCTGTCCTCCAGCGCGTCCTTCCACGGCGTGTGATGGACCGGGGCCATGGTGCCGGTGATCACCGACTTATAGGCATGGTTGCGGAAGCCCATGATGTCCTCTTTCTTGTGGTCTTTCCACTCGAAGAAGGCTTCGCAGGCCCCGTCGACATCAAAGGATGGATAGTCGGTTTCGGCAATCAACTCCTTCACATAGTCGCCCTGATAGTGGATGGCATCATGCGCGTCTTGCCCCGCATCCTCGCCCGCCACGCGGTCGGCCACGTCTTTCAGCAAAACGGCCTTGTCGGTCGGAATGGCAATCCGGCCCATGATGGCGTCACGCACCCACCACGCCTGCGCGTCGAACATGTTGAAGGTGAACCACTGGTCCTGCATGCCGATGTAGAAGAGCTTGGTGTTGTTGACCCAGACCACGCCCTTATACAGGTCCGCCGTGGCCAGACGGTTCGCGGTTTTCAGGCGCAGATCGTCGGGCAGATAGGGGAAGTGGTGCTTGTAGCCGGTGCACAGGATGATCGCATCGACCTTCTTTGAGGTCCCGTCGGCGAAATAGGCGGTGGTTTCATCCACCCGTTCCAGCTTTGGCACCTCTTTCCAGTTGTCGGGCCAGTTATAGCCCATCGGCGCATTGCGGTACGCCACGGTGATCGACTTCGCACCGTATTTCCAGCACTGCGAGCCGATATCCTCGGCCGAATAGGACGAGCCAAGGATCAGGATATCCTTGCCGTGAAACTCCATCGCGTCGCGGAAGTCATGGGCATGCAGCACCCGCCCGCCAAAGCTGGAAAAGCCCGGATATTCCGGCATGTTGGGGGTCGAGAAGTGGCCAGAACAGACGATGACGTGGTCAAACACCTCATCATAGATGCTGTCGGCCTTTTGGTCATGGGCGGTGACGGTGAAGGTGCCCTTGCCCTCATCGTAGCGCACGAAACGGACGGGGTGATTAAAGCGGATCCAATCGCGCACACCGGCCTTTTTCACGCGGCCTTCGATGTAGTCAAACAGCACGGCGCGCGGCGGATAGCTGGCGATCTGCTTGCCAAAATGTTCCTCAAAGGAATAATCCGCGAACTCCAGCCCCTCTTTCGGGCCGTTGGACCACAGGTAGCGATACATCGAGCCGTGCACGGGTTCGCCGAACTCATCCAGACCGGTCCGCCACGAGTAATTCCACAGACCACCCCAGTTGGACTGCTTTTCAAAGCACACGATTTCGGGGATATCCGCGCCGCCGGCCTGTGCCGATTGGAACGCACGCAGTTGTGCCAGACCAGACGGCCCGGCCCCGATCACAGCCACACGTTTCTTTGCCATTCTAGTCTCCCTGTTGGACGAGTCGCCGACTTTTCACGAGGTTAGAAGCGAACCCCCCTGTTAGTCAAATTTCATTCCCACAGGTAAAGGAGGCAGCCGCTCATTTCTGTCCAGCGACCATCCCTCGAAAAGACGCGCCTCTGTCGAACAAGTGGCCCCGCAAGGTGGCCTTACGTCTGCCCCTTTACCGTGTTGCCTGCATAAACAGGCATCCCAGGGCTCCAACGGATCCGAAAGGATGGCCGATGGCCCATTTGGCACCGGGACAGGCCATGACGACACGGCGATGCTTGGGGGCCTAACCCACTGTCGCAGGCCTGCACGGATTTGTCTTACACAATCGAGGTCATGTCCCGCCGACTTTTGGTCGCATCCATCTGGGTGTTGCTTACCGGTTCAACGACGGCGCTGGTTGAGGACCGATTGATAGGGCAGGCCTCTGTCATCGATGGCGATACGATCGAAATTCATGGAAAAAAGATCCGACTTGAAGGCATCGACGCCCCTGAAAGTCGCCAGACTTGCATCGGTCGCGACTCAAAGCCGTGGAGCTGCGGAAAAGCATCGGCTTTCGCTTTGGCTGAGAAGATCGGGACCAAGATCGTTACCTGTCAACCCAAAGGGAAAGACCGCTACAAGCGCGTCTTGGCGGTTTGCTATTTGTCGGACCGGGATTTGAATAGTTGGATGGTTCGCAACGGCTGGTCCGTTGCCTATCGCAGATACTCCAAGGCCTATATCGGCGTGGAAGAGATTGCCCGGGCGAACAAGATCAACATATGGTCCGGCAGCTTCAGGATGCCGTGGGACTGGCGAAAGTCACATTGACGGACACTCAGCCCCGCTGCGGCACTTTGTCTAGGCAAGCCCAGACCGAGATTGTGGGCCCCAAGACCGCTTCTGTTTCGGCCCGAGTCCGAAGGATCGGAATAGATCTGGCAGGCGTGCAACTCAATTTGTCTGCATGCGCCTTCAGCGTGAGCCACTTCGCCCTGACACCGATCGCGCCGAGCTACAGCCAGCCGCCCCCGTGGAGCTTAGCAGAAGATGGCCTAAGGGTTTATGTGTTCGAACTCTATCCCAACGGGCAATTCCTTCAGCGTTCTTCCCTCTGTTCATCCTGGGGCGGATCACAGCCGCAAGGCACTTCCAGCAAGGGTTTGTTTGGTCTGCCGCCGTGCCGGGGGCCAACCGCCGCTCGCTTAGGCAAAGATCAAGGCAACCTCATCTTCGCGCAGAAGCCGCCACTGACCGGGGCCCAAGTCGTCGGGCAGCGAAAGACCGCCCAGACGTTCGCGGTGCAACTGTTCGACATGGTTGCCCGCAGCGGCAAACATGCGGCGCACCTGATGATAACGGCCCTCGGTGACCGACAGCAGCGCCTGGGTTGAGGTGATCACCTCAAGCGCGGAAGGGGCAAGCGGTTTGTCTTCGCCGTCCAGCATCACCTGACCCGAGGCGAAAAGCGCGCCTTCCGTGCCAGCAAGCGGGCGGGCCAGCGTGGCGCGATAGGTCTTTGTCACATGGCGCTTGGGGCTGATCACCCGGTGCAACAGATCGCCATCATCGGTCAGCAGCAAAAGGCCAGAGGTTTCCTTGTCCAACCGCCCGATGGTCGAGAGGCCGGGATCGCGCCGGCGCCACCGCGCGGGCAGCAGGTCATAGACCAGCGGCCCCGCCTCTTTATGCGAACAGGTCATCCCCAAGGGCTTGTTGAGCAGGATCACCATGCCGACCAACGGGTCCAGCGCCTGCCCGTCGATCTGCATCCGGCCCGGCAGGTCTGGCGTGACGGTGATGCGCTGGCTGACGTCCGACACATCGGCCCCGTCCAGTGTGATCCCACCCGCTTTGGCCAGCCGCGCCATTTCGCTGCGCGAGCCGTACCCCATCGAGGAGAGCAGCTTGTCAACGCGGGAGGTGGGAGCCTTGGCCATGATCTTTGGTCTTTCCAGTCGTCCGACAGGCCTATGCGGCGCATGGGACGCATGGATGCGACGCCCAAACCCGATCCGACCTGACGCTTTGGCATCTAGCGGCACGGAAAGATTGCCACAAGACTGCAATGCTTTCAGGGGGCTTGCCCGTGGCGGAGTTTACCCAGGACAGAACCGAAAACATCCCTGCGTTGCAAAACCTGCAAGACTGCGTCATGGCGAAATAAAGAAGGGACTGCAGCGATCCCAAAAGGCTACTAAAATCTTGTAATCATTATATATTTTTCCTGACATCTACCTGTCATGGCAATAATTGTCCGTTTCTGTCCTCCCCCTCTGCGCCGCTATCTTCCGCGCTGATCAGTGCAGGATTGTTCCTTGGCCAATGCGGCCATGGCCCCGGTGGCAGCGCCGCGGGGGCGGCGGACGCTGCAACGCGGTCGTACAACGGCATGAGGAATGTGGACATGAAGTTTGACACCAAGATTGGCAGCAAAGCCATCGGTTTGGGCACCGTCTCGGCGCTGGCGCTGATCGCCAGCATCGCATGGGCAGCGGGTGGCGCGGGCACCTTGGATGCATCCTTTGGCGCGGGCGAAGAAGACGGCACCCCGGCGGGCGTGGTCGCAACC
>JAIYDR010000187.1 GCA_027487395.1 Rhodobacter sp.
CGCCAGTTTGAGGACCCGCAGGGCGATGCGAGCCGAATTTTGACCAAGGATTGGGACGACAAGCCGAAGGGGTGAGGGCTTTAACGTTCCGCTAACCTCTTCTGCCGATGCTGTGCAGGTACTGTGAGGCGCTTGATTTGTACACACATCGGTGCATACATAAGTGAAATTCGACTGGGACGAGGGCAACCGGGCGAAGGTGCAGAAGCACGGGCTTTCCATAGCCGAGATTGAGGCGTTCTTTCGCGCCGAACCCAAGGTTGCCCCTGACGCGGCACATTCTGTCGATGAGGCCCGGTTCATCGCGGTTGGTCGCGCAGGATCCGGACGTCCCGCCTTTGTTGCCTTTTGCTGGCGTGGTGACAAGATCCGCCCGATCAGCGCCCGTTACATGCATGACCGTGAGGTGCGCCGTTATGAAAACCGTTCCAGCCATGACCACTGACGCCGAGGCCGAGGCGTTTCTGGATCAAGACCTGTCCGACTTGGACTTTGCTCAGTTCAAGCCTGTGTCATGGGAGGTTGAACCGAAATCAGCCCGCATCAACATGCGCTTGCCGGAAAAGCTGATGGCGGCGTTGAAGCTGCGGGCACAGGAGCGGGGCATCCCTTACCAGCGTCTGATCCGTGAGGCATTGGAACGAGAGTTGGCGCGTTGAAGGAAATGGGCGTAGCGCAACGCTGGGGTTGGACCGGGACCCAAAGTCCCGGTCCGCGCGCAGCCCGCCCCGCCCATTTTCGAAACGGGGGGCTGCGCGCCCAAGGGCGCACATCCCGGCGGCCTGCACACGAACCTACGCGATGAAGTGAAACTCTCCCCAAGAGAGTTTCACTTCATCTTGTGCATTCCGACCAAGTAGTATTGCTCTGCTAAAAGCACTTTCCCCTCCCCCCTAAAATCCCGTCTCGCCGATCCGTGCGGCTTGGCACGCCCCTTGCAGACCCAAGGCAGAGAAACGCCCTGTCAGGAGCCTGCCGCCCATGTCCTCGGATGCCATGCATGTCGCCAAGACCGGTCTGAATGCCCAGCAGACCCGGATGCAGGTGATCGCCAACAACCTTGCCAACGTGAACACCACGGGGTTCAAGCGCGACCGCGCGAATTTTGAAACGCTGCTCTATCAGAACATCCGCCCCGCAGGCGCCCAGACGTCCGAGGGCACGCAACTGACCACACCGCTGTCGGTTGGTACAGGGGTCAGGATCGTCAACACCGAAAAGCTGTACTCCCAAGGCGGTTTGGCCACCACCGACAACGCGCTGGATGTGGCGATTGACGGGCAGGGCTTCTTGCAAGTGCTGCTGCCCGATGGCCAGATCGGCTATACGCGCGATGGGGCCTTGTCGCGCAATGCCGAAGGCACGCTGACCACGGCCTCGGGCTATGTCGTCCAGCCGGAAATCCAAATTCCCGATGGCGCGCTAGAGATCATCATTTCGGCCGACGGGATTGTCTCGGTCACCATGCCCGGCGCTTCGGCAGCGGAAGAGGTCGGTCAGATCACTCTCGCCGCCTTTCCCAACCCGCGTGGTCTGAACCCGATTGGCGAGAATTTCGTGGTGGAAAGCCCCGCCTCTGGCCCGGCCGTGGTCGGTGCGCCCTATACCGATGGCATGGGCAAGCTGGTGCAGGGTGCATTGGAGCAATCGAATGTCAACGTGGTCCAAGAGCTGGTCGACATGATCGAGACCCAGCGCGCCTATGAGGTGAACTCCAAATCCATCAGCGCATCCGATGAGATGATGCGCTTCCTGTCCAACAAACTGTGATGGCGATGATGACGCGTATTCTTCCCTTTCTTTTGCTGCTCCCCTTCGCTGCTTGCACCTCAACCTATGTCGAGGATGTCGCCTCAGAGCAGTACGCCCCGGTTTATGCTGCCGCGCCCTTGCCCGAAGAGGCCGCGCGACCCACAGGTGGCATCTATACCGCGTCATCCTCGGGCCTGTTTGCCTCGGATCGGCGCGCGTCACATGTCGGCGACATCCTGACAGTGCAATTCGTCGAACGCTTCGCCGCGACCAAATCGCAATCGGCCAGCGGGCAGCGGTCGTCAGATTTCGAAATCGACCTGCCGGATGTGGCCACGATGGGGCTGGACAATGGGCTTTTGACCAATTCCACCGACCAATCTTTTGCCGGCAAAGGGGCGGCGCAGCAATCCAACAGCCTGACGGGTCGCCTGTCGGTGTCGGTCGTGCGCGTGCTGCCGGGGGGGCTTTTGGAGATCATGGGCCAAAAGCGCCTGACGCTGAACCAAGGCAAGGAATACGTCCGCCTGACCGGAATCGTCCGGCCCGAGGATATCAATTCCGAAAACGTCGTTCTGTCCGACCGCATCGGCAATGCCGAGATCGGCTATGTCGGTGCAGGCGAAGTGGCCGATACCGCCCGTCCGGGCTGGTTGCGGCGCGGCTTGCAAGCGGTGTCGCCGCTATGATCCTGCGGGCTGCACTCATCGCCGTGGCGCTGCTTGCGGGGGCACTTCCTGCCGGTGCGGATCGGCTGAAAGACCTCGCCTCGGTTGCGGGGGTGCGGTCCAACCCGTTGATGGGGTACGGGGTTGTTGTCGGTCTGGCAGGGTCCGGCGATGGCAACACTGGGCTGACGCTGCAATCGTTGCAATCCTTGATCAGCCGTCTGGGGCTGGTTGTCGATGCTCAAGACCTGAACGCCAAGAATGCGGCTGCGGTGATGGTGACTGCGGAACTGGGTCCCTTTCTGAAAGAGGGACAACAGATCGACGTGACCGTCTCCACCATCGGCTCGGCGAAATCGCTAAAGGGCGGGACGCTGCTGATGACCCCGCTTCTGGGCGCGGATGGCGAGATTTACGCCATCGCGCAGGGCAATCTGGTGGTGGGCGGTTTGGGCGTGGAGGGCGCGGATGGATCGTCCCTGACGGTCAATATCCCGACCGTGGGCCGAATCCCCCGCGGAGGCCAAGTGGAAAAGACCGTGGCCGCGCCGTTTCAGGACAGCGATACCTTGGTTCTCAACCTGCATCGCCCGGATTTTTCGACCGCCGCAGGGATGGCAAAGGCGATCAACGCGACTTTTGGCCCGGACATCGCTACAGCGCTGGATGGGGCCTCGGTTTCCGTGCGCGCGCCGTATGATCTGAACCAGCGCGTCACCTTTATGGGGATGCTGGAAAACATCGAGATGACGCCGGATGCACCCGCCGCCAAGGTGGTGGTGAATTCTCGCACCGGCACCGTGGTCATCGGCGGTGAGGTGCGGGTGACCCCCGCTGCGGTCACCCATGGGTCACTGACTGTCAGGATTGATGAAAACCCCAAAACCAGCCAAGGGGCGACGGTGGTGAATGGTGACGGCACGGTGGTCGTCCCGGGTCAGACCACCACCACGCCAGACAGCACGATCAGCACAGAGCAAACCGGTACGGCCTTTATCTTTGATACGGGCGTGTCACTGGCATCTTTGGTCGATGCGATCAACGCGGTTGGGGCATCGCCTTCCGATCTGGTCGCCATCTTGGATGCCTTGCGCGAAGCGGGTGCCCTGCGCGCCGAGTTGGTGGTGATCTGATGGAGGTAAAGCACCTGAGCGGCTTTGCCCTGACTGCGCCCCAAGGCGACCGTGCGGCCTTGCGCAAGGCGGCCGAGGGCTTTGAAGAGATGCTGCTGACGCAATTCCTGAAGGCGGCCCGATCCGCCCCGTTGGCAGAGGACATGACCGGCGGTGCCGGCGTTGATCAGTTCCGCGCCATGTTTGACAGCGAAATTGCCCGCGCCAGCGCTGGGCGCACCGGCTTTGGCATCGCCGATGCGGTGGAACGCCAATTCGGCCGTTATGTGAAGGATCGCTGATGTCCAACATCATCGATATCGCCCGCACGGCGATCGGCGTCTATCGTACCGCGCTCAGTGTGACGGGCGAGAATATCGCCAATGTCAACACGGAAGGCTATCGCCGTCGCTCTGTCGAACTGGTCCAGATCGCGGGAGCGCAAACCACACCGACCACCTTGGCGACAGGTGGGCAAGGCGTCGAGATCAGTGACATCCGCCGCGCCTTTGACCAGTTGCTGGCCGACAGGTTGCGCACGGCGTCGGGTGACGTGGAAGCCGCTACGGCACATCGGGATGTGTCAAAGGCGCTCGAGTCGTTGATGTTGCCCGGAACGGGTGGGATCGATGCCAGCCTTGAAGAGTTCTTTTCCGGTCTAGGAAAGCTCGCCTCGGCACCGTCTGATACCTCGCTTCGGCGGGTGGTGATGGAAAGCGGTCAGGCTTTGGCCTCTGCCTATGCCGATATCGGCGCGGGGATGGCACGCTTGCAGACCCAGACGCTGCAAGATGCGTCGATGCAGGCCGACCTTTTGACGTCAGACCTGAACGCATTGGCGCTGTTGCAAGACCGCTTTGCCAAGAACGCGGGCACCGCTGGCGCGTTGAACCCGTTGCAGGACGAACGCGACCGTCTGTTGCGCAGCATTGGTGATCGCGTCGGGATGATGGTCGACTATGACCGCTTTGGCCGGGTGCAGGTCACCCTGGGCAATCAACCCGGCGGCGCGGTTTTGCTGGACTATGAAGGCAAGGCTGCCACGGTCAAGGCCACGGGTGAAGACCGTCTGGCGCTGACCTTGATCCGCGGCGGCGAGGAACGCGTCGTTCGGCTGTTTTCATCGGGACAGTTGGGAGGGCTGTCGCAGGCATATGGTGCCATCGTCAATGCGACCGAGGAACTGGATCTGCTCGCGGGCAAGATTGCCGCCGAAACCAATGCAGTGCATCGCGGCGGCGTCGATATGACCGGCAGTGCTGGGGGCGATCTCTTTGTGTTGGAAGGGTGGGATGTGACGCCCTATCCCACCAATCAGGGCAGTATGAACCTGCGCGTTACCCCAACAGGCACGCCACCCGGTCCGGTGACACTGGTGCGGGATGCGGCAGCGGGGCTGTGGCGGGCGCAAGATGCTAGCGGGGCCGAGATCGGCATCGGCACAGATATGATCGTGCTGCCCGGCCTGACCGTCGAGTTGGAAGGCACGGCCAGCGATGGCGACCGCATTGCCCTGACGCTGCAACGCGGACGCGCGGTGGACATGCGCTTTGTGCCATCAGTGCCGGGCCAGATTGCGGCTGCCCTGGCCACGCTGACCGCCCCCGCCCCCGGCAATCAAGGTGTTGCAACAGCGCGGATGGGGATCACCGTTGTCGCCCCTCCTGACCTGCCCAAGCTGGATGCAGTGCTGCAATCTGCCAATTCTGGGGCGGCGGCCGTCAGTCTGCTGTCGGCGGGTGTGGTGGGCTATGTCCCGGCGGGGACACAGTCCTTTACCCTCGCCAGCCTTGGGGCACAGTCCAATTCTGAGGTGTCCGTGCCGGTGAGCGCCGTTGCGGGCCTGTCGACGCTGTCCGTGACCTTGGACGGCGCGGCGGTGGCGTTCGACCTGACGCCACGCGCGGCGGGTTCGGGCATGGAAGACATCGCCGCGGCGCTGAACGCGGGCAGCCTCACCACGGCCACGGGTCAGACTTTGGCCAGCCTTGGCCTTGCTGCGGCGGGTCGGGATGGGGTGCTGACCCTGTCGCGCAATGAAGGGGATATTGCCGCCGCTAGCCTTGATGGGACGGCGGGGCTGGTCACGCCGTCGTCGGCGCAAGGCGGCACATTCCAGATTTTCACCCGCGAAGGCCGCCAGATCGCGGGCAGCCGCCTGAGCGCTGCTGACATCGCCAACTTGATGACTGAGGCGAACGGTTTTCTTCCCGGTGCAAGCTATCGTCCGGATTACCTGAACGCAGCCGGCGGCACGGCCTATCGTGGCCTGACTTTAGACGCCGTGCAGCCTGCGGGATGGCAGGCGCTGACGCTGGAGACCCACACTCCCGTAGCGTGGTCCGGCATTGTTGAGGCCACCGCAAATCCTGCGCTTCCGGTCACGCTGGAAACCGGGGTTGGTCTGCCGGTCACGCTGACCCTGCCCGAAGGGGCCTCTGCCCGGCGCTTGGCCGAGATTGCCTCGGCCGCCGTTCCGGGTTTGCGGGCGACGGCTGAAACGGCGCTGGAATTGCAAGCGCCCGCGGCGGGGACTGTCAGCTTCAAGATCGAAGGCGACAACGAAATCCCGCTTCTGATGCAGGTCGAGGTCGCCGATGGCCGGTTGGATGCGTTGGCCTTGGCGATTAACGGTCTGTCCCGCGCCACTGGCATCCGCGCCGAGCTTGCCCCTGGCGGCGAGCGGGTGATCCTGCGCCATCCCGAGGGGGGCGATATCCGGCTGACCGGCTTCACCCATTCCGCCGGGGCAGCGATGACCCTGCACCGTGTCGATGCCCAAAATCTACCTTTGGGTGCAGATGTGACGCTGGGTGTGGCGGCGGATGCTGTGCGCGTCAGTGGTCGAGTGACCTTGGCGCAAAACAATCCCCTGTCGGCCACCTTGGCCGGTGTCAGGACCGACAGCCAGCGAGACCCGCTGATTGGCGGGCTGGTCGTACGCGATATTCTGTCTGCCGGGGCGGAACAACACCTGACCTTCCGCCTTGATCCCGCCTTTGACGGCACGGGCAGCGATGGTGACGTGCCTGCGGCCATGGCCGGGCCCACACGCTATGGCCTCAGCCTTGGCGGGCGAAGCGTGACTCTGGACACCGCTACGTCCGGGGCGACTTCGGCGGCGGACGTGGCGACGGGTCTGGCGGCTTTGCTGCGAAACGGGATGCCGGTTGCGTCGATGACGGGTGCGGCGGTGACCAGTCTGCCACCTGACGGGGCCAGCACCGTTGTCCGCGTCGATGGGCAGGATTATGTACTGAAGATGCAGGGCAGTGCCCTCAGCGTGTCCGGACCCGAGGAAGGACGTGTCACCGCCAGTTTTGGTGTGGACAACCGTCTGCGGGTTCAGGTGCAGGGCGGGTCTACCGATGCGCTTGGGATCACCCTGCCCGTCGCGGCAGGCAATGCGGCGGCCTTTGGTCTGTCGGCCGCGCAGGGGCCGCGCAGCCTGTTGACCGGGCAGGTGCCCACAGCGCTGCCCGCCAGCTTCGCCGTTGAGATTGGCGCGACCTTGTATGACGTCACCTTGGGTGTGGGTCCGTCCATCACCTTGCCCGCAAGCTTTCCGGGCAGCGCCAGCCTGATCAACGGCGCGCTGCAGTTTGACGTTGCGGCCAGTGCGGGTGCACTGCGTGTGGTGTCCTCCGCCGGTGCCACGGCGGCAGGCTTTGCCAGTCTTGGCGCGACACTGACCGTAACGGATGGCACCTTGACCGCCCGTTCGTTGGACGGCAGCGCGCTGGATATCGGCGTGACGGCCTCATCGACGATCGGTCAAAGGCTGAGCCTGTCCGATCTGCCGCCCGAAGACCTGATCGTGATCATGACCGGGTCAGGCACGCTGCGCATGGCGGGCAGTCTGACGGCGGGTGAGGTCAGCCGCATCCCGGCTGCCGTGGAATTGCGCGTCGTGGACGCGGCCTCGCAGCGGGTCGAGTTGTTCGACCGCGCCACGGGCCATTCCATCGGCACGCGGGTGCTGGATGCCAGCGGTGGCGCAGTGGTGGGTGGGCTTGCGGTTTCGCTGACAGGAACCCCGCGCACCGGTGACGCCTTTCGCCTGACGCCCAATCTGGATGGCGGCGGCGATGGGCGGGCCATCGACTCGCTTTTGGAGCTGCGTTTCCGCAATCCCACCACCGGGGCAGGCGGCTTTGCCGAGGTGCTGTCGGCCTTCATCAGCGACATCGGCACCCGCACCGCCGCTGCGGACCGCCGGGTGACGGCCACCGAGTCCATTCTTGACACCACCGAACGCGCCGACGCGGCTCAGGGCGCGGTCGATCTGGACACGGAAGCCGCCCGACTGCTGGAACTTCAGCAATCTTATCAGGCCACGGCCCAGATCATGACCGTGGCGAAAGACCTGTTTGAGGCTTTGCTTCGCGCTTTGTAAACCATAGGGAAATGACGCCATGACCATCGGGAATGCCCTGTTTGGGCGCATCGCCATCGACAATTTCGGCAAGCTGCAATCCGAGATTTCCGACCTGCATTCCCGCATTTCCAGCGGCAAGAATGATCCCCGCCCCTCGACCGAGCCGATGCGCGCGGCGCAGCTTTCGGCGATGCGTGAACAGTCCGGCGCGGTGGACCGCTTCACGGACAATGCCAAGCTCGCCGCAGACCGGCTGGGCCATTCCGACCTTGCGCTGGAAGAGGTGTCCTCGATCGGGCGGCAGTTCCTGAACATCGCGCAACAGGCCTCGAACGACACCACCACGGCCGAAGGCCGCGCCGCGCTGAAGGCGCAGGCGGTTGCGTTGCGGCAGGCGCTGATGGCTGCGGCCAATCGCACCGACACGATGGGAGAGCCGCTGTTTGCCGGCCTGTCGGGCAAGACCCCCTTTGTCGATGGGCCTGAAGGTGTCAGTTACCAGGGCGACGGGGGCCGGTCGGTGCTGCGGATGACCGAAACGGTGATCTTGGCGACCAGCTTGAACGGTGGCGAAGTGTTCCAGTCGATCCCCACCTCGGGCGGGGCCAAAGGCGA
>JAIYDR010000139.1 GCA_027487395.1 Rhodobacter sp.
CAGATCATGCTCGCCTGCCGAAATGAAGATCTTCTGCCCGGTGATCTTGTAGCTGCCATCGGCCTGTGGTTCCGCCTTGGTCCGCATCATGCCCAGATCGGTGCCGCAATGCGGTTCGGTCAGGTTCATGGTGCCGGTCCAGTCGCACGACACCATCTTTGGCAGATAGGTGGCCTTCTGGTCAGCCGTGCCATGGGCGTGAATTGCGGAATAGGCACCATGGGTCAGGCCCTGATACATGTTGAAGGCCATGTTCGCGGCCACGAAAATCTCACCCACGGCAGACCCCATCAGATAGGGCAGGCCCTGACCGCCATATTCGGGGTCGCAATCGAGCGCGGTCCAGCCGCCTTCTTTCATCGCGGCGAAGGCATCCTTGAACCCGGTCGGCGTGCGGACGACGCCGTTTTCAAGAACGCAACCTTCGCGGTCGCCCACGGCATTCAGCGGGGCCAGAACATCAGAGGCGACCTTGCCCGCTTCTTCCAGCACGGCGGCGGTAAAGCCTTCGTCCAGATCGGCATAGCCGGGGATATCTGATCCGGTCACGTTCAGCACGTCATGCAGCAGGAATTGCATGTCCTGCACGGGGGCGGTGTAGCGGGTCATTGATGGCTCCTCCGTTAAATCTTCATTCCGCAGCGTTGCGGAAACCGGCGAGGACGTTGCCGCCCCACGCCATCTGGTCTTTCAATTCGGCAATCGCCTCGTCCAATTCGGCTCGCTGCCGCTCCATCTGCGCCAAACGGTCGGCGGCAAGTTCATAGGTGCGGCGGAGTTGCGCCTCTTGCTGGCCGGGGGCGCGGTCGTACATGTCCAAAAGCTGGCGGATATCCTCCAGACTGAAACCGAAACGCTTGCCGCGCAGGATCAGTTTCAACCGGGCGCGGTCGCGATAGGTATAAAGCCGCGCCGTGCCGCGACGCAGGGGGGCGATCAGCTCCTTCGCCTCATAAAAGCGCAGGGTGCGCGGCGTGACGTCAAAGACGTCGCACATCTGGCGGATGGAAAGGAGGTCGTCCTTGGCGGTGGTCATCGGCGGTGATCCCTGTCGGCCCTGCGTGGGCCTGACCTTGGTGCTTTGGGCACAGATTACCAGACAAGTTGACGTGCGCGTAAACGTAACGTCGCGTCACGAAACCGGGTGACGCGATGTCAGCCTTCAGCCTCGGGCAACCGCCCCAACTCCGCCTCTGTCGCGTCGCGCAGCGCTTTCAGATCAGCGAGCGAGCTTTCCAACTCGGCCTGTTGCCGCGCCAGTTCCGCCAACTGTCGGTCGGCCAAGGCGATCCAGGTCTCAAGCTGCGGGCGGGTGCCTTTTTGGCGATAGATCAGCAGCCATTGGCGGATTTCCTCAAGGCTGAAGCCAAACCGCCGCCCGCGCAGGATCAGCGTCATCCGCGCCACCTCTCTCGGGCCATAGAACCGGGCGCGGCCCTCTTTTTCGGGGGCGAGGAGTTCGATGTATTCGTAATAGCGCAGGGTGCGCGGCGTCACGTCGAACTTGGCGCACATTTCCTTGAAGGACAGGCGGACGGTATCGGACATGTCGGACCTCGCTCTTGCCTGCCGGACCATAAGCGGCGGACCGGGGCCGCGCAACATGCCGCAGGGCCGGGGTTGGCCTTGCACATTCCGTCCCGCGCGGGGATCATGGGCGCAGAGGTTCATATGACAGATATCGACAAGATTGCCCGCGCCTTCATCTCGGCGCTGCCCCATGCCGCCGCCTTGGGGATGCAGATCACCAGCATCGGCGAGGGGGTGGTGGTGATGACCATGCCGTGGGATGCGCGCTTTGTCGGCGATCCGGCGACGGGGGTGCTGCATGGCGGGGCGGTGTCGTCGCTGCTGGATACGGCGTCAGGTGCGGCGGTGATGTGCCATCCGGCGGCGCCCGTGTCGACGGCGACGCTGGACCTGCGCATCGACTACTTCCGCGCCGCCACACCGCGCCAGACCATCACCGCACGGGCAGAGTGTTACCACGTCACCCGCTCGGTCGCCTTTGTGCGCGTCACGGCGACGGATGAGGACGCCACCCGCCCCGTTGCCGCCGCGACGGGGGCCTTCACGCTGGATCGGCCAAGGGGGCTGACATGACCCGCACGCCACCCGAACCCGTGCAGGTGATCAAACATCGCCGCGACGCCGCGTTGAAGGCGCTGACGGCGGGGGTGCCCTTCATCCAATACCTCGGCATCCAGTTTGACCGGCGGGGGGATGAGCTAACGGCGATCCTGCCCTTTGACCCCAAACTGATCGGCAACCCCGCTTTGCCCGCCCTCCACGGCGGGGTGACGGCCGCGTTCCTTGAGGTCGCGGCGATCATCGAACTGGCATGGTCCACCCTGTGGGAGGGGATGGAGCAAGGCAGCATCGACCCCGCCGAGATCGGCACCGGCCCGCTGCACCTGCCCAAGACGATTGATTTCACGGTGGATTACCTGCGCACCGGCCTGCCGCGCGACGCCTATGCAAGGGCGAGGGTCAACCGCTCTGGCCGACGCTACGCGAGCGTGCATGTGGAGGCCTGGCAGGACAACCGCAGCCGGCTCTTCGCGCAGGGGACGGGGCATTTTCTCATGCCGGGGGAGTGAGGGGGGGACAATGCCAATAGACGCCTAAGCTGCCAAAGCGAGCCTGTGCAGATCGTCCGTTTGAATTCCCACTTCGATCACTTGAGCAACACTGTTTATCAGGTTCAGCTTCGGGCCAATGTCGGCTACGCGCCGAGTCACCGCAAAGCCCTTAGGCGGCACATCGCTGCGACTGATGTCAGCCATCTTTAC
>JAIYDR010000423.1 GCA_027487395.1 Rhodobacter sp.
ATGCCGTGTTCATCCTTGCAGCTGTCCGGCACGCCGCCATTCGGGAAGGAGGTGTTGTAATAGAACCCGTCAATCCCGTCCGGCGCACATTCCGGGTTTTCTTCGTAATGGGTCAGGATGGAATAGATGTATTCCGGTCCGCCCATCCCGTTGAACAACTGGCTCATGCCGGTGCCGTAAGGGCCGTGAAAACCGGCGCGGGCTTTGGCCATCAAGGACAGGTCCGGTGCGCCTTCCATTCCCGAATGCGGGAAGTGGTCGGTCGGAATGCCTTCGCGGTCTTCGCCGGTTTCCTTGTCGGTCACCGTGAACTGCTTGGCATAGGCGCGCACCTGATCTTCCGGCAGACCCGGACCGCCCTCATCCGCCAAGGTGCGGATGGGGACGAATTTCAGACCGTGGCAGGCAGAACAGACTTCGGTGTAGACCTGAAGCCCGCGCTGAAGCTGGAACTGGTCAAAGCGGCCGAACGGACCTTCATGCGCAAAGGCGAAGTCAGTCAATTCGGTATGGCCTGTGGCTGCCAGCGCGCCCCCGGCCGAGAGGGCCAGAGTTGCAGCGGTGGCGAGTGCGATTTTCCTGAGCATCATTGTCAGTTTCCTTCTCACTCGGCCGGATGGGCTTTGGAGCCGTAGTGGGCGTTGAAGTCATCCTCGATCGTTGCCGGTTGCAGCAGCGGCTTTTCGATCACACCCAGCAGCGGCAGGATCACGAGGAAATAGGCGAACCAATAGGCGGAGGCGATCAGCGAGATCGTCGCATAGGGTTCTTCGGCAGGCATTGCGCCAACCCACATCAGCACCATGAAATCAAGGCACAGCAGCGCGAACCACCATTTGAACATCGGGCGATACCGACCCGACCGCACGGAGGAGGTGTCCAGCCACGGGGCCAGCGCCATCACGGCAATCGCGCCGAACATCGCCAGAACGCCGAAGAACTTGGCGTCGATGATGCCGAAGGACAGCCATTCCGCCGCGATCACCACCCAAACATCGGCAGTAAAGGCGCGCAGGATCGCGTAGAACGGCAGGAAGTACCATTCCGGCACGATGTGTGCGGGCGTGGCCAGCGGGTTCGCCTCGATGTAGTTGTCGGGGTGGCCCAGATAGTTGGGCATGAAGCCGACGATGGCGAAGAACACCAGCAGGATGATCGCCAGGGCAAACAGGTCCTTGATCACATAATAGGGCCAGAACGGCACGGTGTCGCGCGCGGCCTCTTCCTTTGAGGTACGGCGCACTTCCACCCCGGTCGGGTTGTTGTTGCCGGTGGTGTGGAAGGCCCAGATGTGGACAGCAACCAGGCCAGCGATGATGAAGGGCAAGAGATAGTGGAGCGAGAAGAAGCGGTTCAGCGTGGCATTGTCCACGGCAGGCCCGCCCAGCAGCCAGGTTTGGATATCCGGGCCGATGCCGGGGATCGCGCCGAACAGGCCGGTGATCACCGTCGCACCCCAGAAGGACATCTGACCCCAGGGCAGAACATAGCCCATGAAGGCAGTGCCCATCATCATCAGGTAGATCAGCATGCCGATGATCCACGTGATCTCGCGCGGGGCCTTGTAGGACCCGTAGTAAAGACCGCGGAAGATGTGCATGTATACCGCCACGAAGAACAGCGACGCGCCGTTCTGGTGGATGTAGCGGATCATGTAACCGCCATTCACGTTGCGCATGATGTGCTCAACCGACGCGAAGGCGTAATCCACATGCGGCGTGTAGTGCATCACAAGGATGATGCCAGTGACGATCTGCAAGGCAAGGCAGAAGGTCAGGATAATGCCCCAGATCCACATCCAGTTCAGGTTTTTCGGCGTGGGGATCATGATGGTGTCATAGAGCAAGCCGACGATCGGCAGGCGCTTGTGCAGCCAATGCTCTGCGCCCGTCTTGGGCTCGTAATGGTCGTGAGGAATTCCGCCCATTTTTATGTTCCTTACCCGAGCTTGATCGTGGTTTCGTTGTCGAAGGCTGCTACCGGCACCGGCAGATTCCGCGGGGCGGGTCCTTTGCGGATGCGGCCGGCAGTATCATAATGCGAACCGTGGCAGGGGCAGAACCAGCCGCCAAAATCGCCCGAGCCGTCGCCCAGCGGCACGCAACCAAGGTGCGTGCAGACGCCCATCATCACCAGCCATTCACCCGCCTCATCCAGCGTGCGATTCTGGTCTGCAGCATCGGCATCTGGCTTGTTTGCATTCTCGGCCATCGCATCCGGCAATTCGCTGATCGCCGTCGCGCGGGCGGCCTCGATCTCTTCGGGGGTGCGGCGACGGATGAACACCGGCTTGCCCAACCACTTCACCGTCAGTTGCGTGCCGACCTCAACCGCCGAGACGTCGACGAAGATCGACGACAGCGCCTGAACATCCGCCGAGGGGTTCATTTGATTGACCAGCGGCCACACGGCGGCACCAGTGGCAACCGCCCCGGCACCCGCCGTTGCGTAATACAGGAAATCCCGCCGGGTGCCTGCGTTGTCTTCTGCGTGGGACACGAGAACTTCTCCCTTTCAAGGACGCGGCGCGTTCCGCGACCCATATGTCAGACCGGCCGCGAACGCGTCGCAGCCTTATCGGGCGGCTTTTAGACAACATGGGCCTAGTCGTCCAGCGGACAAAGGCGCGCAGTCTGACTCCCTGATATGGAATTTAGAGAATTCGTTGCCCATATAGAGTGGTTGCTACTTGGCTACCCCGATTTAGAACGCTTGAGGTCAAGATTGGGTCCATCCCTGGGCCGAACTGTGGACCCTGCATTGGGAAAGCGATAAAGCTCTTGCGGCGGGATGCCGCATCGGGATCTCGTCAGGGAGACAGAAAGTGCAGACGTTGTTGTCGTGGTTCCGCCGGATCGCGCGGGTACATGTGGTGCTGGCGGTGCTGGTCTTTGCGGCGCTGAACGGTCCGGGCAATCCGCGCCAGATTGGCGACCGTTTGCAGATTGCCTTGCCCTCCATCGCCTTTGCCTGCTCGGTGCTGAACGGATCAGGCGGAGAGTTTGCGCTGCGCTTTGCCACGATGATGATTGCCGCGCATGGCAGCAAGCATGCGCTGGGACAGGCGCCGATCAACATCCGGCCTGACGGAGGCGATTTGGGCTTCCCCTCGGCGCATACCTCGGCCTCGGTTTTGGGGGCGTCGTCGCTTGTGCATGACTGCGTGACCGGCAATCCCGTGGCGAAAGCGTTGATCCTGATCTCGGCGGGCTTTGTTGGCGCATCGCGGATTGAGTCAGATCGGCATGATATCTGGCAGGTGCTGGCTGGTGCGCTGTTGGGGTGGGGATGCGACCGCGCCCTGCGCCGCGAGAGCCCTGCGCGCCGCCGCGTGGCGGGATGGTTTGCGGGTATGGCGAAACGGCTGACGTCAGGGCGAAAGGCCGTGCTGCTATGGATCAGCACGGCCATATCGCGCGGATAATCACAGGGGCAGCCACGAATTTTCTGCGAGATTTCAGGGCTGAGGCCTGATCCAGCGCAGAAAACTCCTGCACCGGATCAGGCAATCGGACGCGTTGCCTGCATCGACGGGCGTTGCGCGAAATTTGCCTCCCATGCGGTCAGATGCGGGCGATCTGCCCGCCAAGCCCGGTCCGCGTGACGGAAATCGAGGTATCCCAGCGCGCAGGCCAGCGCGATCTGTCCCATGTCCAGCGATCCTTGCAACTGCGGCATCCCCCGCGATTCGATCATGGTCAGGGCGCGATCGATTTTGGTCCATTGTCCCTCAACCCATGGTGCAAAGCGCTGCTCC
>JAIYDR010000043.1 GCA_027487395.1 Rhodobacter sp.
AACCTGAACAAGCCGGTCATCGCTGCGGTGAATGGCATTCGCTGCGGCGGCGGGCTGGAATTGGCGCTGTCTTGCGATCTGATCCTTGCGTCCGACACGGCAACCTTTGCCTTGCCGGAAATCCGGTCGGGCACGGTGGCCGATGCGGCCAGCATCAAGCTGCCCAAGCGCATCCCTTACCATGTGGCGATGGACCTGCTGCTGACCGGGCGGTGGTTTGATGCCGAAGAGGCACTGCGCTGGGGGCTGTTGAAAGAGATCACGTCGCAAACTGACCTGTTGCCGAAGGCGTGGGATTTGGCGCGGCTGCTCGAAAGCGGGCCGCCCTTGGTCTATGCGGCGATCAAGGAAGTTGTGCGCGAGGCCGAGGCGCTGCGCTTTCAAGACGCCCTCAACCGCGTCACCAAGCGGCAAATGCCGACGGTGGACCGGCTTTATTCCAGCGAGGATCAGTTGGAGGGCGCGCGTGCCTTTGCCGAAAAGCGCGATCCGGTCTGGAAGGGTAAGTAATAGGAAAGCGACGGTTTCTGTCGCATATGGTCAGGCCCTTTGCCCGCAGCGGGCTAGGCTGCGCCAAAACAGGGCAGGACGATGCAAGACGAGACAGATTACATCATCGTGGGCGCAGGCAGTGCCGGATCGGTTCTTGCCGAACGGTTGACCGCCAGCGGCAAACACCGCGTCACGGTGCTGGAGGCGGGGGGGAGTGACAGGCGGTTCTACGTCGCGCTGCCCCTGGGTTATGGCAAGCTCTTCTACGATCCGGCGGTGAACTGGATGTACAAGACCGAGCCGGATCCGGGACTGGCCGGGCACCAGGATCACTGGCCGCGTGGCAAATTGTTGGGCGGGTCGTCCAGCATCAATGCCATGGTCTGGATCCGGGGCCATCGCGCCGATTACGACGAATGGGGGCAGGCTGCGCCCGGATGGGGCTGGGACGAAGTTCTGTCCGCCTATCGTGCGATTGAGGATAATGAGGCGGGCGGCGATGCCTATCGCGGCAAGGGCGGGCCCTTGTTCATCTCGGCCAACCGGCGGGGATTGCATCCCTTGGTCAAGGATTATGTCGCGGCTTGTGAAAGTGCGGGATTGCCTGAAAACCCCGATTTCAACGGGGCGGAGCAGGAAGGTGCTGGCAATTATCAGATGACCATCAAATCCGCGCGGCGGAACTCCACGGCGCGGGCGTTCCTGCGGCCTGCGATGAAGCGTCCGAATTGCCGGGTCATCACGCGTGCCCATGTGACACGGGTGGTGATCGAAGGCGGTCGCGCCGTTGGGGTGGAGTATCTGAAGGACGGGCAGCGCCATGTCTTGCGCGCGAAGGCCGAGGTGATCCTGTCGGGCGGGGCCATCAACTCGCCACAGTTGTTGCAACTGTCGGGGATCGGGCCGGGGGCGCTGTTGCAAGGCTTGGGCTTGCCGGTTTTGGTCGATAACCCCAACGTGGGCGACCATCTGAACGACCACCAAGGCATCAACTACACCTGGGCGATGAAGGTGCCGACCTATAACGATGAACTGCGCCCTTGGTGGGGCAAGCTGCTCGCGGGGATGAAGTATTTCTTGGCAGGGGCGGGGCCGCTGGCCAAGTCGATCAACCACGGCGGTGGTTTCTTCCGCACCGACCCAAGCCAGCCGCGCCCCAACATGCAGCTTTACATGCAGGCGTTTTCCACGCTGATCCCGCGCGATGGCGAGCGGCCGATCCTGAATCCCGATCCGTGGTCGGGCCTTTCACTGGGCTTGTCGAATTGCCGCCCGACCAGCCGAGGACATATCCGCATCAACAGCGACGATCCCCTGCGCCATCCGACCATCGTGGCCAATGTCTATTCGACCGAGAATGACGTGACCGAGATGCTGGCGGCGGTGAAATTCCTGCGCCATCTGGCGGCGCAACCGGCGCTGGCGCGGCTGATCAACGAAGAACTGCGTCCGGGGCCAGAGGTGCAAAGCGACGAGGCGCTGATCCAGGACTTCCGCGAGCGGTCGGGCACGGTCTATCACCCGTCTTGCACTTGCAGGATGGGCATGGACCCGGCCACCAGTGTGCTGGACAACCGCCTTCGCGTGCGTGGGGTTGATGGGCTGCGGGTGATCGATGCCGCAAGCTTTCCGAACCTGATCGCCGGGAACACCAATGCGCCGTCGATCCTGATGGGGTGGAAGGGCGCGGAGCTTGTGCTGGGGGAAGCCCGGTAAGGGGGGTCGCCCTCCGGGGGCATTGAGCCCCCGCTCAGGCGGGCTGGCGCGGGATGGGTTTGCGCCGTAGCGCGGGTGGAGGCCTTGGGGGGCTTTGCGCCCCCCAAACCCCCCGCAGGATATTTGCGCAACGGGGAAGGAAGGGGCGTTATTCGCCCCTAGGGAAGCGTTTGCTGTCTTCGAGGATGTTCAGGTCCATGTGGTTGCGCATGTAACGCTCGGATGCGGCGCGCAGGGGTTGGTGGTCCCAAGGGTAATAGGCCCCGTTGCGCAGTGCTTCATAAACCACCCAGCGGCGGGCCTGGGATTCGCGCACGGCGGCGTCATAGGCGGTCAGGTTCCAGCGGTCGTCCGCCATGCGGCGCAGCATATGCAGCGCGTCAATATGGGCAGGGTCGGTGGCGAGGTTTACGCGCTCTGCCGGGTCGGTTTCCAGATCGAAGAGCATGTCTGGGTCGGCCATGCAGCGGATGTATTTCCACCGGCCATCGCGCAGGCAGACCAGCGGGGTGATGGAGCCTTCGGCGGCATATTCCATGGCAACTGGGCTTAGGCGCGGCGTGCCGGTGGCGAGGGGGACGAGGTTTTCACCATCGGTCCACGGCATCACCTCGGCCATGTCGATGCCCGCCAACGCGGCAAGGGTGGGGGTCACGTCGATGGTGGAGACGGGTGTGTCGATGCGTTGGGGTGTCAGGCCGGGGGCCGCGATCATCAGGGGCACGCGGGCGGAACCTTCGAAGAAGTTCATTTTGAACCACAAGCCACGCTCACCCAGCATCTCGCCGTGATCCGACAGGAATACGATGATCGCCTCTT
>JAIYDR010000006.1 GCA_027487395.1 Rhodobacter sp.
TATCGCTGAAACCATGCGATGCCGCCAGCCAAGCAAACGGACGTGGGCCCCAAAGGCCCCCGGCAAGCGCCCGTCCCGCCCATGGCGGGCGCTTCTCGCCCGCCGGGCCGGGCGCTGGCCTATGTCTGCTTGGCGGAACGCGAGAGCGGATAAGTGGTTAGGCGGGCGGGGAAAAGCAGTGCTTTTCCTATTCCGCCCGTTGATGCGTTTCACCCAAACTTAAGCGTCCAGCTCGGCATCCCAGTAAAGATAATCCATCCAGCTTTGGTGCAGATGGTTGGGCGGGAATTTGCGGCCATGGGCCTGCATTTCCTCGGGCGTGGGGGCGCGGGGGATGCGGTTCAGCGACAGGCCTGATTGGCGCAGGGTCTTGGAGCCTTTGCGCAGGTTGCAGGGCGAACAGGCGGCGACCACATTTTCCCAAGACGTCACGCCGCCACGCGACCGGGGCACCACATGGTCAAAGGTCAAATCCCCCTTGGCCGCGCAATACTGGCAGCAAAACTCGTCCCTTAGAAAAAGATTAAAGCGCGTGAAGGCCACGCGCTTTTGGGGTTTGACGAAGTCTTTCAGCACCACGACCGAGGGTATGCGGAACTCGGCCCTTTGGCTGCGCACGACGTGGTCATATTCCGCGACGATCTGCACCCGTTCCAACACGGCGGCCTTGATGGCCTCTTGCCATGGCCACAGGCTGAGCGGGTAGTAGCTCAGCGGCCGGTAATCTGCGTTCAGCACCAGCGCCGGATAGTGTTTCAGCGCCGCCGGATCGCGCACGAATTGTGTCCTGAAATCGCCGTCCATTCCGATAGAGACTCCGCCTTTATCCCGTGGCCATCGGCCAAGGGCGGGGAGCCCCGCCCCGACAGATGGACTATATATGGCGGTAACGCTCTGGCAAGCCCCTCAAGCTGTTGTGGGTTAGCCAACCGCCTGTGGATGCTTCTAGTGCCTGCAAATGACGCAAGCGTGACAGGGGGGCTGCTTTTGTTCTTGGTCATTGGGTGCAAGGCATCTCCCAACAGTCCGGGGGACTGTTGGGACATGCCGTCAGAGGTCCGCGCGCGCCCCGCCGGGGCGGGGCGTGCGCGGACCGGGGCTTTGGGCCCCGGTCCAACACCAACCATCTGCGACGATAAACAATACGGGCGGCTCATTGCTGAACCGCCCGTTCTTAACGCAATCGAAAGCCTTACTTCGCCCCGGCAACTGCCCGCTTGGTCAAGACCTTGACCAGATTGGCGCGATAGGCCGCTGTGCCGTGCAGGTCGGTGATCAGGTCTGCCGCCGACACTGTCAGCCCCTCCACCGCCGAAGCCGAGAAGTTGGCAGACAGCGCCGCCTCAGCCTCAGCCCAACGGAAGACGCCGTTGTTGCTGGCCCCGGTCACCGCCACGCGCACACCGCTGGCGTATTTGGCGACAAACACGCCGGTAAGAGCAAAGCGGCTGGCGGGTTGGTTGAACTTCACATAAGCGGCCTTTTCCGGCACCGGGAAGGTGACGCCGGTGATGAACTCGCCCTCGTCCAGCGCGGTCGAGAACATGCCGACAAAGTAGTCATCCGCCGCGATCTTGCGCTTGTTGGTCACAACCGTCGCGCCCGAGGCCAGCACCGCCGACGGATAGCAGGCCGCCGGATCGTTGTTGGCGACCGACCCGCCGATGGTGCCGCGATTGCGGACCATCGGATCGCCGATATTGGCCGCGAGGTCAGCCAGCGCGGGGTAATAGGCCCCGGCCTCTGCCGCCACGGTGGCATGGGTGGTGGCCCCGCCAATCGACAGGCCATCCGCGCCAAGGCAGACGCCCTTCATCTCGGCAATCCCGGTCAGGGAGACCAGAACCGAAGGGCTGGCCAGACGCTGCTTCATCGTGGGCGTCAGGGTTTGCCCGCCCGAAAGCGCCTGCGCGCCGGTCTGCGCCATCGCTGCGACAGCATCGGCAATCGACGAAGGTTTCACGAAATCGAAGTTGAACATGGTGCAATCCTCCCTCAGCCGTTGATGGCAGCCCAGACCCGCGCGGGCGAGACTGGCATGTCGATATGGGCGACGTGGGTGTGACCACCGCGATGCAGCGCGTCAATCACGGCATTGACAACGGCGGGCGGAGAACCAATCGCCCCTGCTTCGCCGCAGCCTTTCGCGCCCAAGGGGTTGTGCGTGCAAGGCGTCGCGCAGGAATGATCCACCGTGTAGAAGGGCACATCATCGGCGCGCGGCATGGCGTAATCCATGAACGAAGCGGTCAGGATCTGGCCGTTTTCGTCATAGACGGTGTTTTCCAAGAGCGCCTGACCGATGCCCTGCCCCACGCCGCCATGCACCTGACCTTCGACGATCATCGGGTTCATCACATTGCCGAAGTCATCGGCGCAGGTGAAGGACGCGATATCGACTTTGCCGGTCTCGGGGTCCACTTCCACTTCGCAGATATAGGCCCCGGCGGGATAGGTGAAGTTGGCGGGGTCATAGAAGGCGGTTTCTTCCAAGCCCGGTTCCAGCGTCTCCAGCGGGTAGTTGTGCGGAACATAAGCCGAGAACGCGATCTCGCCGAAGGTTTTCGCCTTGTCCGTTCCGGCGACCGAGAACTTGCCCGCCTCGAACACGATATCGCCCTCGGAGGCTTCCAGCATATGGGCCGCGATCTTCTTGCCCTTGGCGATGATCTTATCCACCGCCTTGGTCATGGCCGACCCGCACACTGCCAGCGAGCGCGAGCCATAAGAGCCCATGCCGAACGGGATTTTCGACGTGTCGCCATGCACGATCTCAATCGAGCTTTCATCGACGCCCAGCTTGTCGGCCACGATCTGGGCAAAGACGGTCTCATGCCCCTGCCCATGGCTATGCGCGCCGGTCATCACGCTGATATTGCCGGTCGCATTGACGCGCACGGTGGCGGCGTCAAACAGACCGACGCGCGCGCCCAACACACCCACCAGATGCGACGGCGCAATCCCGCACGCCTCGATCCAGGTCGAAAGCCCCATGCCGCGCAGTTTGCCTTTGGCGGCAGATGCGGCACGGCGCGATTCAAACCCGGCGACATCGCCCAGTTCAATCGCTTTGTCCAAGGTCGCCTGATAGTTGCCCGTGTCATAAACCAGCCCAACCGGGGTGGTGTAGGGGAACTGATCCGGCGTCAGCAGGTTCTTGCGGCGCACTTCAAAGGCATCCAGACCCAATTCGCGGCACATCTTGTCCACGACACGCTCGATGCTGAACGTCGCTTCGGGACGACCGGCGCCGCGATAAGCGTCCACCGGGGCCGTATTGGTGAACACGGTTTTCACGTTCACATAGACATGCGGCACCTTATAGGGGCCGGCCATCAGTGTGCCATGCAGGAAGGTCGGCGTCGCGGTCGAGAAGTTCGACAGATAGGCACCCACGTTCGCCAGCGTTTCCGTGCGGATCGCCAGGATTTCGCCGTCTTTGGTGGAGGCCATTTCGATCTTGGTCACATGGTCCCGGCCATGCGCATCCGACAGGAAGGACTCCGAGCGTTCGGCAATCCAGCGGACCGGACGGCCCAGCTTTTTCGCGGCCGCCAGAACCACAGCCTCTTCGCCGTAGTGATAGATCTTGGAGCCAAAGCCGCCGCCCACATCGGGGGCCACGACGGTCAGCTTGTTTTCCGGGATGCCCAGAACAAAGGCCGCCACCAAAAGCCGCGTCAGGTGCGGGTTCTGGCTGGTGGTGGTCAGTTTGTAATCGCCCGTGCCGGTGTTATACTCGCCGATGGACGCGCGCGGTTCCATCGCGTTGGGCACCAGACGGTTGTTCACCAGTTCCAGCGTGGTGACATGCGGCGCGGATTTGAAGGCCGCATCCACTGCGGCGCGATTGTCCTCGATCCAGCCCCAGTCAAAGCAGACGTTGTCCGGAATCTCGTCATGCACGCGGTTATCTGCATTCGCCACGGCGGCTTTCATGTCGATGATCGCGGGCAGTTCTTCGATATCGGTGTCGTCGGCCAGTTGTTGGGCCGCGTCCTTGGCCTGATTGTAGCTTTCCGCCACAATCGCGGCATAGGCGTCACCGACATGGCGCACCTTGCCATGCGCCAGCACCGGGCGCTTGGGTTCGCGCATCGGCGTGCCGTCGCGGCTGTTGATCAGCCAACCTGCCGGGTTGCCGCCCACATCCTTGAAATCCTCGCCGGTGAACACGGCCAGAACGCCGGGCATTGCAGCGGCTTTGGCGGTGTTGATTGACTTGATTTTCCCATGCGCCACGTTGGAGCGCACCATGACCGCATAGGTCTGGCCCGCCAAAGCGATGTCCTGGGTGTAAAGGCCCTTCCCGGACAGGAAGCGCACATCTTCGCGCCGCTTTGAGCTGGCGCCGATTCCGGTATCTTTCGGCATCTTGATCCCTCCCTAAAGCGTTGATTATTCGGCAGCGACCGCAGGGACGTCCTGACCGGACGCCGCAAGCACGGCCTTGACGATGTTATGATATCCGGTGCAGCGGCAGATATTGCCTTCCAGATGGTGGCGCACCTCAGCCTCAGTGGGCTTAGGGTTGTCGGCCAGAAGAGCGGCCGAGGCCATCACCATGCCCGGCGTGCAGAAGCCGCATTGCAGACCGTGGTGGTCCTGGAACGACTGCTGGATCACCGACAGCGAGCCATCGGCATTGGCCATGCCTTCGATGGTGCGGACATCCGCGCCTTCGACATCCAGCGCAAAGACGGCGCAGCTTTTCACAGCCTTGCCATCGACATGCACGGTGCAGGCCCCGCATTGCGTGGTATCACAGCCGATATGGGTGCCGGTCAGTGCCAGTCCCTCGCGCAGAAAGGCGGACAGCAGCGTGCGCCCCTCCACCTCAGCCGAGACGGACTTGCCGTTCACCGTCATCGTGACTTTCGTCATGGTCTCCCTCCCTTGGAAGTCGTCAATCTTGGGTTCGTTTACGATGGCTCAGCCCAGAATGCGCTTGAACCAGCCCTTTTTCGGTGCGTCCGCTTCGGCGGATTCGGCTGTTGCGGGCTCTTCTTCCGGCCCTTCGACAGCATCCTGAAAACGGGTGAAAAAGTCATCTGCCATCTTCTTGGCAAAGCCATCAATGATACGGCTGCCCAATTGGGCGATCTTGCCACCGACCGAGGCTTCGACAACGTAAGACAGCCGCGTTCCGGTCTCGGTTTCTTCCAGCGTCACATCGGCACCGCCCTTGGCAAAGCCCGCAGGCCCGCCTTTGCCCTCGCCGCTGATCCGCAGGCTTTTGCCTTCGACGATGTCCGAGATTTTCACAACGCCGGTAAAGGTGGCCTTCACCGGACCCACCTTTTGCACCACGGTCGCCTCAAACCCATCGGCGACGCTGCCCGACATCGACTCGCATCCGGGCACACATTCCTTGAGCACCTCAGGGTTCAGGATGGCGGCCCAGACCGTCATCGGCGGGGCCTTGATGTCGCGGTGATCGTTCAGTTGCATGGCAGCTCCGGGTCAGAAAAGACGGGTGGCGGACTCGAGGGGGACTCTATGCTTGGGCGGGTGGCCAAGGGTATTGTCCCTTGGTCGCGTTATGTTTGGGAGAACTTAACGTCGGGGACTGGAACCTTGACTTTTGGCGCAACCATCAGCACGGCCCCTGACATTGACCGAGGCTATCGCCGAGGTCACGCGATGCCCTTTCCGCACCCCGGACGGGGCCCCCAAAGGCCCCCGGCCAGCGCCCGTCCCGCCCATGGCGGGCGCTTCTCGCCCGCCGGGCCGGGCGCTGGCCTCTGTCGGTTATGCTGAACGCGAGAGCGGGGATGTGGTCTCTGCGGGCGGGGAAAAGCATTGCTTTTCCTGCTCCGCCCGTTGCCAAGGAGCCAGCCCTACCCCAACCCCGCCAAAAACCCTTCCAGCGCCCTCGGCTCAATCGGCTTATAGAGCACCCCCACCCCCAGCGCCGCCGCGGCCTCTGCCAGTGTGGCAGAATGATCTGCCGTGATGATCCGCGCAGCAACAGGGCGATGCCGCGCCTGCACTGTTTGCAAGAACGCCAGGCCATCCATGCCCGGACCCAATGCCTGATCGACCAGAAAGCAATCCGGCAGGATGCCCAATTCGTCGATCAACGCCAATGCCGCCTCGGCACTCTCGGCCTCAAGGACATTGACGCCCCATCTTTCCAGCAAATGCGCCATCGCCCGACGCAGGGGGGCGTCGTTTTCGACCAAGAAGACGATCCGATGCGCGATCAAGGGCCGGGGGCCGCGCGCCACGACGGGGGCCACCTCCACCGCCGCATGATCCGCCAAAGGCACCTGCACCATGAAACTGGTGCCGCGCCCGACCTGCGATTGCAGTCCCAAGGGATGGCCGAGCAACCCGCAGGCACGTTCCACAATCGCAAGGCCAAGTCCCATGCCCTCGGAGGCACTCGCCCTTGCGTTCAGCCGGTGGAATTCCTTGAAGATGTTGTCCTGTTCGGCCTCGGGGATGCCCGGCCCGGTGTCATGCACCTCAAGCCGCACCATGCCGGCCTTGCGCCGCGCACCGACCAAAACGCGGCCCGCATCGGTATAGCGGATGGCATTTCCGATCAGGTTTTGCAGGATTCGCCGCAGATACCCCGCATCAGAGACCACCACCGCGCGCGATTGCACCATGGTCAGCCGTAACCCCTTGGCCGCCGCGATGGCCCCGAATTCGTCGTTCAACTGTGCCAAAAGCCGATCCAAGGCCACCGGCCCCACCGATACCGCCGCGCGCCCGGATTCCAGTTTGGAAATGTCCAGCAAAGCGCCCAAAATCCCCTCGACCGACAACAGCGCATTCTCGGCCTTCTCCAGCGCCGACCGCGCCCCCGGCGTCAGCGCGTCATCGGCGATGGACGACAGAAAGAGCTTCGCCGCCGACAGGGGTTGCAGCACATCATGGCTGGCCGCTGCCACAAAGCGCGAGCGGCTGGCATTGGCGCGTTCGGCATTGCCAAGCGCATCCTCAAGCTCCAGCGTGCGCGCCATCACCCGCGCTTCCAGCGTCTCATTGGCGCGGCTGAGCGCCTCGATTGCGGCGCGTTCGGCGGTGACATCGGTGAAACTCATCACAAAACCGCCGCCTGGCATGCCTTCGGCGAACACGTCCAAGATCATGTCCGGCCCGCGCCGCATCTCAAACCGCAGCCCCACACGCGCCCCCGGCCCCTGCACCCAGGCGCCAAGCCGTGCCCCGGTCATCCCCTCGCCAAAGCGCAAGTCCGGGCGAAGGGCGTCGATGACATGGTCAAACCCCGCCCCCATCCGCAGCCGAGTCAAGGGCAGCGCCAGCAGTGTCGTCAGACGTTGGTTCCAGCCCACCAAACGCGCCTCGGCGTCAAAGATACAGACGCCCTGGCTCAGATGGTCCAAGGTCGCGCGGATCACGCGCGCCTGTTCATCCAGCATCTTGCCGCGTTCAAGGCGCTCCAGCCGGACGAGTTCTGTCACCTCGGTCTGCAAGATCACCGTGCCCCCGCCTGCGGTGCGGTGTTCACTGACCTGAACCCAGCGATCCCAGACCATGCGGACGTTAAAGATCACATGCTGATCTTGATGTCGCCGGTGCCGCGCGATGGCCCAAGCCTCGGGTGTCTCGCCTGCGGGCAGTTCCAGAAAATGCGACCGGCTGACGCGATCCACATAATCGGCAAAACTCAATCCGGGTCGCAGATGTTCGCGCACATCCAGCATGTGCATCCCGAAGCGAGAGTTGCACAGCACCAGCACATCCTGCGCATCAAACAGGGCAAAACCTTCTTGGATCGTCTCGATGGCGTTGGACAGGTTCTGGCGCGCGGCCTCGGTTTCGCGGTTGGCCCCGGCCAGACGCGCGTTGCTGTCGTTCAGCAAATCGAGCGCATGTTCCAGATCGCGCGTGCGTTCGCGCACCTGATCTTCCAGCATCGCCGCGCGCTGAAACTGGGCATAGGCCGCCCCACTGTCATCGGTGATCTGCTCCACCCGCCGCATCAAGACGGCGGCGATGGTCAGCAGTTTTTCGATCTGCCGCTCTGGCAGATCGGCGGGGTTGATCAGCCCTTGCGTCATTCGCGCGACCCTTCGGGCGGATAGAATGCCACGCCCGTCATGGTCTGGTTGACGTGCATGGAGTTCATCTGCTCGCCATAGGTGGAAAAACCCACCACGCCAAAGCGGCGAAGCAGTTCTGAGACGGCGCCCGTTTTCTGTTTCTCCTGCGCCTCCATCCGCCGCAGGATGCAGTCACAGGCCAGAATCGCCTCAGGTGCGCCAAGCGCACCCAGCTCGGCCTCCAGATGCGCCACCATGTCAGAGGGTTCGGCCAGCGTCAGCACCAAGCCTTCGTCGATGGCCGAAAAGAACACCAGATCACCATTTTCAGCCACCTGCTGGATGGCGCGGACATGGTGCTTGCCGCCAATGCGCACCACGACCGGATGGGCGGCAAAGGTGAAGGTGGTCAATTGTGCGGGGTCCTTGCCGAGCAGCCGCGCATATTCCCGCGCCGCAGGTTCGGCATTGATGCGGCGCACAATCCGGCGGGCGGGATCCGCCTCTGTCACCACCATGCGTTGGGTGGTCGGGGTCAGGTGATCAAGGTTGAACACCCGCACCCTGCAGGCGCTGCGCACCATCGTCACCACAGCGGCATTCCGCAAGACCTGCCCTTGGTGGAGGATGAACGTCTCTTTGAACCGCGTGCCATCCCCGGCCGAGCCGCCAAACAGCGGCACCGGACCAAGGCCCGAGGCCAGCGCCGAGGTCAAGGCATCCTCCCGCGTCGACAGGCCATCCACCATCAGAAAGGCGAATTCATGCTCCCATTCGGGACGCGCCCGCGCCAAGCTCTGCCGCGCCCGGATCAAGCCGCCGATCAGGTCCACCGCCGCGAGTTCCTGCAAATCCGCAATCAGGATCGGATCCGTGGCGAAATGCGCGGCCGTCAGACCCACCGCGACAATCTCGCCCTCGGTATAGCCTTGCGCCGAAATCTCACCCGCCGTGGTGCAGCCAATTACCGCCGCCGCGCCAAAATCCGCCTCTGCCGCCAGACGGTGGATATCGGCCAAGGGCGAGACGAACAGGATCACCACGGCAAAGGGACCCGGCCCCAGGGCACGCGCCAATTCCGCCGCCGCGCCGACATGCCCGGCCGGAACCGAGGCTGTCGCCACGATCTGATCCTCACTGCGTGCCGTCATGCCGTCCTCCCAGCCGCAGGCTAGCCCCCGGTGGGAGAGGATGGCAAGCGGCTCAGCCTCAGCCCAGCCGTTTATCCATTCTCGGGCATCAGGCTGGCAAAGCTGGTCTCGCGCGCGATCAGCACGGCTTGGGTGCGGCTTTGCACCCCCAGTTTGCGCATGATGGCGGTGACATGCGCCTTGACCGTGGTCTCGGCAATCGTCAACTCATAGGCGATTTGCTTGTTCAGCATGCCCTCGCAGATCAGTTGCAGGATTTTCGCCTGTTGCCGGGTCAAGAGTCCCAAACGCTGGATCGCCGTTTCGCGCGGGCTGGCGGGGTCAACGGGCTCTGCCTGCGGGACAAAGCCTTCGGGCACCCAACCTGCGCCCTCGCGCAGCGCGTCAAAGGCGGCGCGGAACACGTCGCGGTGCGAATGCTTTGGCACAAAGGCCACGGCCCCTGCGCGCAAGGCCGCCCCAATCACCCGGTTGTCATCCAAAGAGGACACCACCACCACCGGCACGCCGGGCACCGTCGCGCGCAATCGGATCAACCCATCCAGACCGGTCACATCGGGCAGGTTCAGATCCAGCACCACCACATCCGGCAGGGGCTGCTGCTCCAGTCG
Organism: Rhodobacter sp.; assembly: GCA_027487395.1. Taxonomy (GTDB): domain Bacteria; phylum Pseudomonadota; class Alphaproteobacteria; order Rhodobacterales; family Rhodobacteraceae; genus Paragemmobacter. The sequence goes on from JAIYDR010000006.1 coordinate 9,781, forward strand.
GGTCAGCGCGGTTTCCAGCCGCCCCGCCGTCTCGATCCGCTCGACCCCCGCCACGGCCTTAAGCGTCATGCCAAGCGCGTCGCAAAACAGCGGATGGTCATCGACGATCAGCGCAAGGCGCAGGCGTGAGGTCACAGCGTCAGAAAGAGGGGCGGTCATGGCATGGTCTCCGATCCTGTGGCTGATCTTAGCAAGCCGGCACCTCCCCGCCTATTGCGCCAAAAGTCTAAGGCACGGCGCTTTCCAGCGCCAGCACGCCTCGCTAAACAGGGTCAGGTTTCACCCGAGAGGTTCCATGCGTCCCGTCACCCGCCGCGCCACGCTTGCCATCTTGTTGTCTTTGCCCCTCGTCGCCTGCGGCACGCGGCGCGACACTGGCACCGAAGGTCCGGCAGAGATCAACCGCTTGGTGACGAAATACGCCCGCATCTACGACATCCCAGAATCGCTGATCCACGAGACCATCCTGCGCGAAAGCAGCTACAACCCCGCCGCCCGCAATGGTCCCTATTACGGCTTGATGCAGATCCACCCGCAAACCGCCCGCACGATGGGCTATCGCGGTGCACCCGAAGGCTTGTTCGATGCCGAAACCAACCTGATCTACGCGGGAAAATACCTGCGCGGCGCGTGGCTCGTATCCCGCAAGAACAAGGCCCGTGCCCATGACTGGTACCGCCGCGGCTATTACTACGAGGCCAAGCGCTTGGGCCTTCTGGAAGAAACCGGCCTGCGCTCCTGACCGATTCCCCCCCAAGTTGCGCGCGGCCTATCCTGTCGCGCCACAGCCCCGAGGTGGCTTGAGCATCGGGAAAGACTGTAAACTGCCTTTACGGCTTCCCCGTTGCTTAAACATCCTCAGGGGGTGAATGGCGCGACCCGCGCCAGAGGGGGCGCGAGCGCCCCCTTCTGCTTTCGCCGCTTCGGGGCCTGCGCTAGGGTGCCGCAGCCCATCAGCACAAGAGGCCGACATGACCACCGCAATCCTAATCGGCGCCCCGATTGACTCCGGCCAGCGCTATCCCGGTTGCTTGATGGGGCCAGCGGCGTACCGCGTGGCGGGACTCGCGCTGGCGATCCGCGATCTGGGGCATGGGGTCGAGGATTGGGGGGATGCCGTGCTTCCCGCATTGCAGGAGGTGAGCTGTGCGAACCCCGCCGTGCATTCGCTGGCCGAAACGCTGGGCTGGACCAAGGTGCTGGCCGATCAGACCGCCACGGCGCTGGACGCGGGTGGGTTGCCCATCATTATGGGTGGCGATCATTCGCTGGCCTTGGGGACGGTGGCCGGGGCGGCGGCGTATGCGGCGCATGTAGGGCGGCCCTTGTTCCTGCTTTGGCTGGATGCCCATTCCGATTTCCACACGCCGATGACCACCACATCGGGCAATCTGCATGGCACGCCGGTGGCCTATATCGCGGGGCGAGACGGGTTTGACGCCTTTCCCCCCTTCCCCGCCCCTTTGCCGCCGCAGAACATCTGCCTTTACGGCATCCGCTCGGTCGATCCGGCGGAACATGCGGCACTCTTGACCCATGACATCGCCATCAATGACATGCGCGTTTTGGACGAACGGGGCATCGTGGCCCCCTTGCGCGAGTTCCTTGATCTGGTCCGCGCACAGAACGGGATGCTGCATGTGTCTTTGGATGTCGATTTCCTTGACCCTTCCATCGCGCCAGCCGTGGGGACGACCGTTCCGGGCGGCACCACCTTCCGTGAAGCGCATCTGGTGATGGAGCTCTTGCACGAATCCGCGCTGGTCACCTCGCTCGATCTGGTGGAGTTGAACCCGTTTCTGGACGAACGCGGCAAGACGGCGCGGCTGATGGTGGACCTTGTCGCCAGCCTGATGGGGCGCAAGGTGTTTGACCGCCCGACGCGCAGCTAAAGCCCCACCATCCGGCGGATGTCCTGCGGGGTGGCCCCTTCGGCCCGGTACTTCGCAATCGCGCGGGCATCATCGCGCTTGGCCAGACGCTTGCCGTGATCGTCGCGGATCAGGGTATGGTGGTGGTAGGTGGGCGTCGGTAGGCCAAGCAGGCGTTGCAAGATCACCTGCACGGGCGTGAAGTCAAAGAGGTCCTCACCCCGGATCACATGGCTGATCCCCTGATCGGCATCATCAAAGGCCGAGGCGAGGAAATAGGCCACGATCTCCTCTCCCTTGCGGGAGAGGACCACATCACCGATCTGGCGCAGGGCCGTCGCGCGGTCGATATGGTGGGTTCCGGCATGGGATGGCCCGGTTTCCGTGAAGGTCACATCGGGGCCGATGGCATCCAGCGCGGCGGCGAGGTTCAGGCGCAGGGCGTCACCGGGCTGGCGGGATTCCATAGGACGCGTGCGACAAACGCCGGGATAGACGGCGAAGGCCACGCCTTCTTGCGGGGCCGACAATGCCGCGCGGATATCGGCGCGGGTGCAAGAGCAAGGATAAAGCAGGCCCCGTACGGCAACGGGATCTAACCGCGCCGCGTAATCGGCGAGCCTGTCGGATTGGCGCTGGATCGGGCCATCCCATGTCATGCCGAGCCATGTCAGATCATCGACAATCTGCGCCTCCCATTCCGGGCGGCAGCGCTCAAGGTCGGTATCCTCCATCCTGAGCAGGAATTCCCCACCCGCCGCCCGCGCCCTGCCATGGGCGAGGATCGCGGAATAGGCATGGCCCAGATGCAACGGCCCGGTTGGCGAAGGCGCGAACCGGGTGCGGAAGGTCACTGCGCGGCCAGCCATCCGGCGAAACTTTGCTTGGCGCGGTCGGTATAGGCCTTGTAGCGGTCCTTGCGGCCCTTGCGTCCGCCCTTGGCGTCAATCGGGGGGAAGAGGCCGAAGTTGACGTTCATCGGCTGAAATGTCTTGGCCTCGGCCCCGCCGGTGATATGGGTGATCAGCGCACCGGTTGCCGTATCCGCTGGCGGGGGGGCAAGATCGCGCCCGAGAAGTTCCGCTGCCGCCATCCGACCCGCCAAAAGGCCCATCGCAGCGGATTCGACATAGCCCTCCACCCCGGTCACCTGTCCTGCAAAGCGCAGATTGGGGCGCGATTTCAGCCGCATCCGATCATCCAGAAGCGTGGGCGAATTGAGGAAGGTGTTGCGATGGATGCCGCCAAGGCGGGCAAAAGATGCCTCGTGCAAACCGGGAATCATTTTGAAAACAGCGGTTTGCGCGCCGTATTTCATCTTGGTCTGAAAGCCTACGATGTTGTAAAGGGTGCCCAGTTTGTTGTCGCGCCGCAGTTGCACGACAGCATAGGGCTTGACGTCCGGCTGGTGCGGATTGGTCAGGCCCACCGGCTTCATCGGACCAAAGCGCAGCGTCTCGCGGCCGCGTTCGGCCATCACCTCGATGGGCAAGCAGCCGTCGAAATAGCCCGCGGTTTCGCCCTCATGGAATTCGGTTTTGTCGGCCGCCAGCAGGGCATCGACGAAGGCATCATACTGCGCGCGGTCCATCGGGCAGTTCATATAGGCGGTCTGCTCTTCGACCGTCTCGCCCTTGTCATAGCGCGACTGCATCCAGGCCACGGACATATCGACGCTTTCGGCATAGACGATGGGGGCGATGGCGTCGAAAAACGCCAAAGCCTCGGCCCCCGTCTCGGCCCTTATGCTGTCGGCCAAGCGGCCACTGGTCAGAGGGCCGGTCGCGACGATCCAATGCCCATCGCGCGGGAGTTCAGGGATTTCGCCGTATTCGACGGTGATCAAGGGATGCGCGAGCAAGCGCGCCGTGACGGCTGCCGCAAAAGGATCACGGTCCACCGCCAAAGCGCCCCCCGCAGGCAGACGATGCGCCCGCGCGGTTTCCATGATGATGCCGCCCGCCGCACCCATTTCCCAATGGAGTAGGCCCACGGCGTTCTGCTCATGATCGTCAGAACGGAAAGAGTTGGAGCAGACCATTTCGGCCAGATGCCCAGTGCGATGGGCAAAGGTGCCAACGGCAGGACGCATTTCGTGGATCACCACCGCAACGCCCATTTGCGCGGCTTGCCACGCCGCCTCTGCCCCGGCCATGCCGCCGCCGATGATGTGGAGTGTCTGTGTCATAGGCCGGATTTAGGCCGAAACCGGGGAAAGGGAAAGGGGGGCGAATGGAAACGCGGCCGCTCTTCCCCTTTGTCAGAAGCGGGGGGTTTCACACCCCCCGCAGCCCCCCGTGGGATGTTTGAACAACGGGGAAGCAGGCAGAGGTGATTAGGCCTTGTCCAGTGCGAACTTGCCCGGGCCATTGGCGGCGAGCAGCAAGAAACCACCCGCGATCGCAAGGTTTTTCAGGAACATGACCATTTGTACCTGATCGGCGAAGTTATTGTGGTAGAGCGCCGCAGAGACCACGCAGAAGGCAGCGCCCGCAAGACCGACCCAGCGGGTTTGAAAGCCAATGATCAGCAGAACGCCGACAGCGATTTCAAAAAGGATCGCAGGCCAAGCCAAGAAACCGGGCAAACCGCCCGATTGCAGATAGCCGGTAAAGCCCTGCACATCAGCCAATTTGCCAAGGCCCGCCAGCAGGAAAAGCACGGCGATCAGGACGCGGCCGACAACCGGCGCGTAGGTGTTGATAGACGTCATAACGTGTCCCTCGTTACGCCGCGCATTCGGCTGCGGCGCGCAGAACCTAGGCGAGACACGGCGGACAGGATATAATCACAAGCGCAAAGTCGCTCTGCATGGGTGCACAGATCAGCGGCGCATTAGGGCTTTGCGTTCTGCCATGACAAAGGCAGAGTGATCCTCTCTCTGCACGCCCAACGCTGCCGCCTTTTGAAAAAACCCCGGCGCGGGCAGGCCGGGGGTCAGCTTTGCCTCAAGCACCGCAGCGCGGAAGGGGCGAGCAAGGGCCGCGTCTTCCTCCATCAACTGCTCCAGCGCCTCGGTCAAAACGGCAACGCGCCAGCCCATGCTTTGGGCCAGCGCGCCGTAGGTCACCGTTTCCCCCCGCGCGGCCAGATCCATCAGCCGCGCAGAGAGGATTTCAAGATCACTCATCACCCTGTTCAGCCACACGGGCAACGGAGACGACCTCCTCACCCTCACCGACCGAGAAGACCTTGACGCCGCCGGCGCTGCGCGAGCGGA
>JAIYDR010000222.1 GCA_027487395.1 Rhodobacter sp.
CTCCCTTGAAAAAGTAGTTTGGCCTTAAACTATATTTTTCAGCCAAGCAACGCAGCCAACGCCGCAGGCCTATGCAGCCAGCGCAAGGCTAGAGCGCCCCTTGAGCCAGAGCGCAGATTTCTTCGAACGAATTTGACGCTCATCCCTGCGCCTTTAGTTCCGCGACCACAGTCACATAGCCGCCTGCGGCCAGATAATCGGCTTCTGCCGGGGTCGACTCGCGCCCCAAGGCCGCATTCCGGGTGGGAAAGCGCCCAAAGCGGCGGATCACCTCACGATGCGCGCGGGCGTGCAGCGCCATCTCGGGGTCAGAGGACAGGCGTTCCTCCATCAACGCGACGGCGCGATCTTGGTCGACCAAATCCTCGGAATGTTCGAAAGGCATGTAGAAAAACTGCCGATCCGGCTCAGGCGCGTCCATATCCCACCCAGCCGCCACAGCCACCCGCGCTGCCGCCAAGGCCAAAGGATCGGTGGCAAAGGCATCGGCCTCTCCCCGAAACATGTTGCGCGGCAACTGGTCGGTCAGAACCAGATAGGCGAGCGTGCCGATGGCCCCGTCCACCCAATGCTCCAGCCCGCCATCCCGCGCCGCCTGCCAGACATCGCGGAACGTCAGGCAGAGCGCGTCAATCTCTTCGCCGCCCGCATACCAGCCGTCGGGACCAATGGTCCCGAGCCAGAAATCCAGAACCTCAACCGGGTCCGCCATCACCTGTCCCCCCACACTTTGCAAGAACGGTGACAGGCTTCGCCCCCCCGCGCAAGGCACAGGCGATCAGCGGCCTTTCTGACCCTCAATCGCCGCCGTCTGGGCGACAGAGGATGCCGTGGGCACCACAAAGGCCGCTTGGCCGTGGCCCAAGGGGGCAGCGCGGCGGGTCATGCGGTAAATCGCATATCCGGCCAGCGCGACATAAAGGATCGCAATGAAGAGGAAGAACCCCGAAGGCCCGACGCGGCCCATGATCCAGCCGGTGACCAAGGGGCCGAAGATCGCGCCAAAGCCGTTCAGAAAGATCATCCCTGCACTGGCGGCGGCCATATCCTCTTTTTGCAGGAAGTCGTTGGTGTAGGCGATCAGCAGCGCGTAGACGGGGTTGGTGATCCCGCCCAGAAGCAGCGCCGCCACCAAAAGTGCGGCAAAGGGCAGGCCAGGAATGGTGGCCAGAAACATCACAATCGCCGCCACGACCGACAGGCCCATGATCAGCTTGCGCCGATCCATCCGGTCCGACACCCAGCCAATGGGATATTGCAGCACAAGGCCGCCCACATAAAGCGCGCCGATGAAGATCGAGATGTCGCGCACCGACAGGCCCTGCATTTGGCCCCAGACCGCCGCCATGCCGAACATCGCGGAAAACACCCCGCCAGTCAGCAGCATCCCTGCGCATCCCAAAGGCGAGATGCGGAACAGCGCCCGAAAGGACAGCGCCTGCGTCTGCTCAAAGGTCGGCGCAGGCGTCGGGGCCAGCAGCATGGGCATAAAGGCCAAGGACACCAGCACCGAGGGGATCACAAACAGCGTGAACCCGGTGGGTTCGGCCACGTTCAGCAGCGCCTGAGAGGCGATGATCCCCAACATCTGCACGATCATATAGGCCGACAGCGCCTGTCCCCGCGTCTCATTCGTTGCCACGTTGTTCAGCCAGCTTTCGGCGGTGATGTAGATGCCGGAGAATGAAAACCCGATCAGCACCCGCAGCGCCGACCAGACCATCCAATCCGGGGCCACGGGATAGACCACCAGAATGGCCGAGATCAGCGACCCCAAGGCCGCAAACACCCGCACATGCCCCACTTTGCGGATCATCGACGGTGCCAGTTGCGAGCCGATCAGGAACCCCGCGAAATAGGCCGACATCACGACCGAGATTTCAAAGGTGGTGAAGCCCTCAAGCCCGCCGCGAATCCCCAAGAGTGAGCCTTGGATGCCGTTGCCGACCATCAACAGCATAACCCCCAGCAGCAGTGGCCAAGAGGTAGAGACGACTTTGAGCATCGGTTATGGTCCACAACAGAGGGGGCTTGGGTCAACCATAGCAAGAAAAGCGCCTGTCGCTTTGGTTCAAAAGCGACAGGCGTACGGCTTGCAGCGCTTTACGCCCCGCGGTCGGGGATCAAGAGCGAAGAATCGCCGTAGCTGAAAAAGCGATAGCCGTTGCGGATGGCGTGATCATAGATCGTCTTGATCCGATCTTGGCCCATCAAGGCCGAGACCAGCATCATCAGCGTCGATTTCGGCAGGTGAAAATTCGTCATCAAGGCATCAGTGATGCGGAATTGAAAACCGGGATAGATGAAGATGTCCGTGGGTCCCGTCCATGCTTCGACTAGCCCCGGCGCTGTGGCCGCACTTTCGATCAGCCGCAGCGCAGTGGTGCCGACCGGGATCACTCGGCCCCCTGCCGCTTTTGTTGCCGTGATCTCTGCTGCTGCGCCCTGTGTGATCTGGCCCCATTCGGCGTGCATCCTGCGGGTCGTCACATCCTCTACCGTCACCGGCAAAAAGGTTCCCGCGCCGACATGCAAGGTGACCTCGGTGAAGGTCACGCCCTTGTCTGCCAAGGCGCGCAACAGCGCCTCGTCAAAATGCAAGCTGGCGGTGGGGGCGGCGACCGCGCCGGAATGACGGGCAAAGACGGTCTGGTAATCGGTCTGATCCGCCGCATCAGGCGCGCGTTTGGCGGCGATATAGGGCGGCAAGGGCATCGCCCCGGCCTGCGCCAAAGCCGCGTCGAAGTCGTCCCCGCTGAGGTTGAAGCCAATCCGCATGTCGGTCTCGGACTTTTCCAAGACCGTGGCCGACAGGTCAGCCGAGAATGCGATCACCTC
>JAIYDR010000196.1 GCA_027487395.1 Rhodobacter sp.
ACTGGCGCGGTGGACGGGGCTCGAACCCGCGACCCCCGGCGTGACAGGCCGGTACTCTAACCAACTGAGCTACCACCGCACATCGCCGCCCGGTTCCCCGAACGTGTGGGGTTATTAGGGAAGCCGCGCGGCGGCGTCAAGCGATGATCGGCGGAAAGTTTGGGCCAAGATGAAAACTTTGGGTGCGGACAGAGGACCGACGCGGAAGGCGCCAGTGGCGCGTTCCGCCGGTCCGATTGCGGCTGCGGCAACGCAGTCGCAAGGGGTGTTCAGCAATCCTGACATCGGGCGCACGGGGCGCGCTTGACCGGGCGGGTGCGATTTATCGCGCCCGCCCCCGTCTGACTCGGCGGGCGGGCGGGCGCGGCCCGTGCTGGGGCAGCACGGGCAGGCATGATCCTGCCGACCGTGACACCCGCGCGCCACGGGTCGCGCGGGACTGCGGCGGGGTCGGTCCTCTGCCCTCACCGTTCCGGCGCGGGGATGAACTCGCCATCATCCCCCGGCGGCAGGCGAAAGCGGCCATGCGCCCAATCCCCGGCGCGCCACGCCTCTTTCGCGGCGTCGATGCGCTCTTTGCTCGAGGCCACGAAATTCCACCAAATGTGGCGCGGCCCGTCCATCGTGGCCCCGCCCAAGAGCATGATCCGCGCGCCATCCTCCCCCGCCTTCAGCGACACGCGATCCCCAGGACGGAACACCAGCATCTGACCCGCCGGAAAGGTCTGCCCCGCTACCGTCACAGCTCCCGACAGCACATAGACCCCGCGATCCTCATGCTCATCGGGCAAGGGAATCGCGGCACGCGGTGCAAGGGTGGCATCGGCGTAGAACACCTCAGACGGGGTCGGCACATCCACCCGCGCGCCCCAAGCCGTGCCGAGGATCAGGCGGACGGTTTTGCCCTCCCCCTCCAACTCTGGCAATGCCTCTGCCGCCGCATGGCGAAAGGCGGCGGGGTCATCCTCTTGGTCTTTCGGCAAGGCAAGCCACGTCTGCAACCCGAACAACCCATAGGGTGCCGCGCGCATTGGCCCATCGGTGCGTTCGGAATGGGTGATCCCGTGGCCCGCCAGCATCAGGTTCATCGCGCCGGGTTCGATCCATTGGTCCGTCCCCAGACTGTCGCGGTGGTGCATCTTGCCGCGCAGCAGATAAGTGACCGTCGCCAGCCCAATATGCGGATGCGGGCGCACGTCAATGCCCTGCCCGGTCAAAAACTCCGCCGGTCCCATCTGGTCGAAAAAGATGAAGGGCCCGACCATCTGCCGCTGGGGCGCAGGCAAGGCGCGGCGCACCTCAAACCCGCCCAGATCGCGCGCGCGCGGCACGATCACCGTGGCGATGCTGTCCACCGCATCCCCGATGGGGATCGACGGGTCGAGGGCGGGGTTCCAGCTCATGGCAGCCTCCTGTGCTTGAGCCATAGATAGGCGCGTGCGGCCCCGCTGTCATGCCACCAAGGCGCGCCGATCCTGTGCAAGGGCGCACGGGCGGCGGGTTCGGGACCAAAATCCTTCGAAGGATTTTGCAAATGTCTTCGAAGACACTTGCGCGGTCACTGCGCGCGGAGCACCGTCTCCAACCGGTCGAGGAAAAAGTCCACATTCCCGGCCGAGAACACCAAGGGCGGGCGGATTTTCAGCACATGCCCGCGTTTCCCGGTGGCTGAGATCAGCACCCCCGATGTTCGCAGATTGTTCACGATACGCCCCGCCTTTGTCCCATCGGGCTGGCCATCGGCATCCACAATATCGGTGCCAAGGAACAACCCCGCGCTGCGGGTTCGGCCAAGGGCGGCATGGCGGCTGGCCAGATCGTCCAAGCCTTGCCGGAACAAAGCGCCCACCTTGGCGGCATTGGCTTGCAGGCCCTCGCCCTCCACCACCTCCAACACGGCCAGTGCTGTCGCCGCCGCCACAGCATTGCCGCCAAAGGTGTTGAAATAGCGCGCCTTCGCGCCGAACTCTGCCACCACCGCGGGCCGGATCACCAGTCCCGCCACGGGATAGCCATTGCCCATCGGTTTCCCGAGGCTGACCATATCGGGCAGCACGCCGTGGCGCTGAAAGCCCCACATCGCATCGCCGGTGCGGCCAAACCCTGGCTGCACCTCATCCGCGATAAACAATCCCCCCGCCGCATGGATCGCCGCAACGGCCCCGTGCAGGAACCCCTTTGGATCGGCATGCACGCCATCCGAGGAAAAGATCGTGTCCACGATCAGCACTGCAGGCTTGATGCCATGGCGGATCAGATCGTCAATCGCCGCCTGCACATCCGCCGTAAACCGCGCGGCGGGATCGCCCAAAGCCGCGTCGGGTGCTGGCACCGTGCGCACATGCGCGCCCAAGGCCACCCCGGCGCCGAGTGAGGGCGAAAACTCGGCCACCGCCGCCGTCACCCCGTGATAGGCGTTCTCGGTCACGATCACGCCTGTCCCACCGGTCGCCGCACGGGCAAGGCGCAGGGCGAGGTCATTCGCCTCTGACCCCGTACAAGTGAACATCAGATGGCACAGCTCTGGCGGGAAATGCTCCAGCAGCCGTTCGGCATAGTCGAGCACCCCATCATGCAGATAGCGCGTGTGGGTCGCCAGTTCCGCCGCTTGCCGCGCGGTCGCCGCGATCACATGCGGGTGGCAATGCCCGACGGAGGCCACGTTGTTATAGGTGTCAAGATAAGCCTTCCCATCCGCATCATAAAGCCAAACCCCCTGCCCCCGCACCAGATGCAGAGGCGTTTCATAGAACAGCCGATAGGCCGGCCCCAGCAGCGCCTGACGGCGAGCCACCATCGCCTCGGCCTCGGGCGAGAGGTTACCTGCGCCGGGGCGATAGGCGTTGGGCATGGGGTCGATCCGGGTCATGGGGCCTCCAACGGCAGAGCATCTTTCAGCGCGGCCTGAACCTGATCCCGGTCCAGCGTGGCAAAGGCGGTCAGCCCCGCTTGGGCCGAAGGGAAGTTGCGCAGGATATAGGGCGCATTCTCTGGATGCCGCGCCGCGCGCCAAGAGGCAATCGCAACCGTGGTCACCATCCGCGCAGCGGTCAGGTCAAACAGCGCCGTGCGTTCGGCTTCGGTCAGCGGCAGCACCGCGTGGTAAGCGGCGGCAAAGGTCACAAAGCGCTGAAGGGGATCGCCCCCCACCTGCGAGGCCACCTGATAAGAGCATGCCACCGCCAGATCACAGATCAGCGGGGTGCGCACCATATCGCCGAAGTCGATGATCCCGGCGAGTGTATCGGGATCATCGCCCACCAGCACGTTATGTGGGTTCAGGTCGTTGTGCACCACCTGCCAGCGCCAAGCGGGAAACTGCGGCGCAAGGGCGTCAAAGCGGTCCAGCACGTGTTTGCACAGCGCCCGCAACCCGTCATCGGTCACATGCGGCATGAGCCCGCGCAAATGTGCGGCCTGGCGGATGTCCCATTGCAGCACATGATCCGCCGCCGGATCGTCAAAGCCCTGCAAGGCCAGCCCCAATTTGGCAAGGCCCTTGGCAAGCGCCTGCGCCTGCGCTGCCGAGCGTGGGGCCATGTGCAGCGGCGTGCCCTCCAGCCAAGAGATAACCCGCATCAAATGCCCTGAGGGCAAAAGCACATCATCCGCACCCGCCCGCGTGGCCCGCACCCGTGGCACCGGCAAGGCCGGGTCAGCCTGCGCAACATGGCGCAAAGCGCGGTTTTGAAAGCGCGTCTGCTCCACCGGTTCGGCGCTGTTGGCGATTTTGACGACAAAGCGCCCTTGCGCGGACGTCAGGCGAAAGTTCAGGTCACGCTCAGAGGTCAGGGGGTCCAGCGCCCCGGACAGGCCCCAGTGGTGGGACAGATGCCCTGCCACCGTGTCCACCGAAAGCACGGGCGGCGCGACGGTCAACAGCGCACCCAGCGGCGCATCGGCGGGATTTTGAGTCATGACACATCCTTTGCCGCGCAGTTTCAGCGCAAAGGACGCGCAAAGGAAAGGGGGGAAATGGTGGGTGGTGAGGGACGCGAACCCCCGACATTCGCGGTGTAAACGAGACGCTCTACCAACTGAGCTAACCACCCGCGCCACTGGCTTTACAAGGTGATGCGGGCTGTTGCAAGTCCGGTCAGGCGGGCGGGTTTGTGGGCAGGCGCGGGTCTGCCAGCAATCCCTCCAGCGCTGCCGCCAGAATGGCGTCTGAGGTGCGTGGATCACAGCCCTGCGTCGCCCGCGCCATCGCCATCGCGCCCGACAAGGTGGCAAGGGCAAGCATGGCATAGGACTGCGCCTCCGCCGGATCGGCGATCCGCGACAGTCGGGCGATCGCGTCAAGGTTTCGGTGCAGACCTGCGGCAAAGGCGGCTTGCACCGGCGCTGCCGCGCGGCCCATTTCGGCCGCCAGTGGGGCCACGGGACAGCCCCAGACAAAGTAATCGCGGTGATCGGGGGCCAGATAGGCGCGGAAGTAATCCCCCAACGTGCCGCCTGCGCTGTCGATCCGGTCTAACACTGCAAGGATCTTGTCAAAATCCGCCGTGATCGCGGCCGAGGCGAGCGCATCCTTCGACGCAAACTGCCGATAGATCGCGCCATGCGTCAGCCCCACCTGACCCGCGATGGCAGCGACGGTGGCGGCCTGTACCCCCTCGGCACGCATTTTCTGGCCAGCAGCCTGTAGCAGGCTGTCCCGGTTTTGCAGCGCGACATCTTTGGTGACCTTGACCATGGACGCATCTTTCCAATTTTTTGATTGCGTCTGCAATCATAAATTTTTATGTTGGCCGAAACCCCGTTCATTTCACCCAAAAGGATCAGTCCATGGCACAAGACGCAACCTCTTCCCCGGTCAAAGGGACCACCCCGCTTTGGTTCTGGATCGTCGCAGGCCTTGGCCTTGCGTGGAACATCTTCGGTGCGGTGCAATTCATGGGCACCTTGTCGGCCACCACGGAGAGCCTGCAAGCGCAGGGCCTGACGGCCGAGCAAGCGGCGGTGATGCTGGGCTATCCGGTCTGGATGACGGCGGCCTTTGCGGTGGGGGTTTTCGGTGGGGCCATCGGCTGCCTGCTCATGCTGGCGCGCAAAGCCGTGGCTGTGCCGGTTTTCGCGCTGTCACTGGTCGGCTACATCGCGCTGTATATCGGCGATATCGTGCATGGCGTCTTTGCTGCCATGGGCACGCCGCAGGTGGTTGTGCTGACCGTCGTGGTGGCCATTGCGGCCGCACTTTGGGCAGTGGGGCGCGTTTTCCGGGCGCGGGGCCTTCTGGCCTGACCGCCCTAGCCCCTTGACCGCAAAAGACAAAAGGCGTCGCTGATGCGACGCCTTTTTCTATCATGGTGGGCGATAAGGGATTTGAACCCCTGACATCTTCGATGTGAACGAAGCGCTCTACCGCTGAGCTAATCGCCCGATGGGGGGCTGTTTAGCTATCTTCATCCGGGTCCGCAAGGGCCTGTTTGCGCTCTTGCGGTGCTCTCGTCGCACCTGCGCCGCGCAGTTTCACGGTCATGGCCGAGGACACGCCCTCGCCTTTTGACTTGGCGATGCGAGCCTTGCCAAAGGGGGGCAGGTTCAGCCCCTCACCGCTTTGCAAGGCCGCGCCAAGAACCGAAAGCGTGGCCTCGACCACCGCTTTCACTTCCTGCTTCTTCCCACCGGTCACCGCCATCACGCGGTCGATCAGTTCCTTTTTCTTCAGCGATGCGCCCTTTTCATTGCCCTTTGCCACCTGCGGCACGCCAGCATCGGTGACCAGCGCCAAGGTCGCGGGTGCGACCGCCGCAGCGGGAGCCGTCTTGCGGTTGGGTTTGCTCATCTTTCCATTGGCCATAAAAACACCTATCCCCACTACACGGTCCCAATAGACCGAGCAGAATCTTATCCACAGACCGCACAGAAGGCTACTGCCTGTTGTGCCTTTGTCCAGAATTCATCACTTGGGAAAGATCGTTGCGCAATGCAAAATGGGCGCCCCAAACGGGACGCCCATTGCTTTAGCAACGCGTTGATCAATGCGCGGTCTGGACCGGCGGCATGGAGGATGCGGCGATGCGGGCAGCGGCGGCAGCTTCCTCGGCGGCCTCATCCCATTCAACGGGCACGGGCGTACTGACCAGCGCAAGTTTCAGCACCTCCCGCACATGAGACACGGGGATGATGTTCATGCCCTGCTTCACATTGTCCGGAATATCCGCCAGATCCTTGGCGTTTTCTTCCGGAATCAGCACGGTCTTGATCCCGCCCCGCAAGGCCGCCAGCAGCTTTTCCTTTAGTCCGCCGATGGCCAGCGCATTGCCGCGCAGGGTGACTTCGCCGGTCATGGCGAT
>JAIYDR010000296.1 GCA_027487395.1 Rhodobacter sp.
GCACTGGGCGGCTTGTCTGCCTGGACCCCACCCGTCCGCAGACGATGCCGCCGGACCTGTGGCTGGTCTTTGCGCCGGTGAAGAAAGAGCGCACGCAAGTCATCGTGGAAAAGGCAGTGGAACTGGGCTCATCGCGGCTGTGCCCGGTGCAAACCCGCTTTACAAATGCCGAGCGGTTGCGGGTGGACAAGGCCCGCGCCCACGCCATCGAGGCCGCCGAACAATGCGGCGCGACCTTCGTGCCGCCGGTGGATGAGGTCCAGCCCTTGGACAGGCTGTTGGCCGGATGGCCTGAAGGTCGCCGCATCCTTTGGGCGGATGAGTCGCTTACCTCAGCCCGCCACACCCTTAGCTCCCTTACCCCCGGCCCTTGGGCGGTGTTGATCGGACCGGAAGGCGGCTTTTCGATAGATGAACGCGACCGCCTGCGCGCCCATCCTGCCGTGGTACCGGTCAGCCTTGGCCCGCGCATCCTGCGGGCAGAGACGGCAGCCATTGCAGCGCTGACCCTGTGGCAATCGGCCCTGGGGGATTGGACATGATCCCGCTACGCGATGGCGCGCGTGAAGCACTTTGGCAGGGGCGGGAGGTGATCGCCGGGGCAGTGGTACTGGCGTTCGGGCTCTGGGTCGCGTCCTATGGCGGCGTGGTGCTGGTGCCCTTTGGCCTTGCCGTGGCCGCCCTTGGCGCGGGATGGATCTGGACCGCCCTGCGCCGCTTGCGCTTTCAGGCCGAAGGCGAGGCTCCGGGCGTGGTTGAGGTGGACGAAGGCCGCATCACCTATTTCGGCCCCACAATGGGCGGATCGGTCGGCCTATCCGATCTGGCGGAACTGCGATTGCTGCGCATGCGCGGACGGGCAGTGTGGCGGCTGAAACAGGGCGACGGTCAGGCGCTCTTGATCCCAGCGCAGGCCGCAGGGGCCGATGCGCTGTTTGACGCCTTTGCCAGCCTTCCGGGGATTGACCTTGGTGCTGTGATCAATGCGCTCGAGCGGCCAAGCGCCCCGAAAAACGCTCTCGTCACCGACATCGGCGAAAACCGCGTGATCTGGCGGCGGCGCGGACAGGGCGTTGTGCGGCAGTGAAACCGATGTAACGGCGGCGTGGCAAGGGCACCCCGCCGCACATGTCGTCACCGACGGACCCTTGACTTGACCGTCAGGTCAAAGCACCTCTTGGCACCTTAAGACCTGAGCGGAGCCTTCCCATGTCCATTCCCCAATCCGGCGGCGGGCCGATCGAACGGTTCGACCAACTGGCGGAGCTGGTGGAGTCGGGCTGCAAACCCAAATCCAATTGGCGCATCGGGACCGAGCATGAAAAATTCGGCTGGCTGACCGACAGCCGCAAAGCCCTGCCCTATGCTGGCGACCGCTCGATAAAGGCGTTGTTCGACGGCCTGACCGCCCAGCACGGGTGGGAGCCGATGTCCGAAGGCAGCAACGTCATTGGGCTAAAGCGCGGCGGCGCGACGGTCAGCCTCGAACCGGGTGGGCAGTTTGAACTGTCGGGCGCGGCAGTGGAAAACCTTAACGAAACTGCCGACGAATTACAAAGCCACCTTGATGAGGTTCGCGGAATCGCAGACCCACTTGGCATCCGCTTCATGGGGATTGGCGCCGCGCCCGAATGGACCACTGACCAGATGCCTGTGATGCCCAAGGGGCGTTACCGTCTGATGACCGATTACATGGGCCGCGTTGGCACCCATGGCACGCAGATGATGTATCGCACCTGCACCGTGCAAGTGAACCTCGACTACGCGTCCGAGGCGGATATGGTCAAGAAGCTGCGCGTGTCCTTGGCCTTGCAACCGGTGGCGACGGCGCTGTTTGCCTCATCCCCCTTCTTTGATGGCAAGCTAAACGGCCATAAATCATGGCGCTCGCGCATCTGGCGGGGGTTGGACAATTCGCGCACAGGAATGCTGCCCTTTGCCTTTGAGGGCGATTTCGGCTTTCAAGCCTATGTCGATTGGGTTTTGGACGTGCCGATGTATTTCGTCTATCGCGACGGGACATACATCAACGCTTTGGGGCAATCTTTCCGCGATTTCCTGAAGGGCGAACTCCCTGCCCTTCCCGGCGAAAAGCCCACGCTTTCGGATTGGGCCGACCATATGACAACCGTGTTCCCTGAGGCGCGGGTGAAGAAATACATCGAAATGCGCGGCGCAGACATGGGTGATCAGGCGCATATCGTGGCACTGCCCGCGTTTTGGGTGGGGCTGATGTATGACCAGACTGCGCTGGATGCGGCTTGGGATCTGGTCAAAGGCCTGGACGCGGAAACCCGCGAAGGCCTCCGCGTTGCGGCATCTGTTGATGGGTTGGCCGGTCAGGCGGGCGGCGTCAAGCTGATTGACCTTGCCCGTGCCGCTGTGGGCCTGTCGCACGCGGGCCTTGCGGCGCGGGGGATGGACGAGGAACGCCACCTCGCCCCCCTGATGCAGACGCTGGCCACCGGCAAGACACAAGCCGACCGTTGGCTGGAGCTGTATCACGGCGCGTGGAAAGGCGACCTGACGCCGATCTATGCGGCGTCAAGTCTTTAGGCGCTGTTAGACCGGGTTGCCAAAACGGTTCGGTCCCGGCGTGCCTGCCTTGACATACCAGTAAAGCAGTATCAGCCAGCCGATCAGCGGGATAAAGGCGATCAACATCCACCAGCCGCTGCGGTCGATGTCATGCAAGCGGCGTGCCCCAACGGCCAGATAGGGAATGGCAGAGGCCAGCATGAACAGGCCAGACAGGATGCCGGTGTTGAAACTGGCGCTCATGCCGCCATCCCCCGAGCCCATATCGGCGGATCCACTGCCCAGAACGCTGCGTTCGACAAAACCCAGCACGATGATGATGATGATATAGGCCAGCGCCCACCACCAATACTCCGACCGCCGCGCGCGTCCGGAAAAGGTGGCGTAGTTGGAAAAGACGGATTTAACCGCCTCGAAGATATTCATAACCCGGTCCCTCTTATGTCACTTTGGCCCGCTCATTCTTCGGCGGACGATGAAGTGATTGGCACAAAGCGGGGTTCGGTCAATGGTTTTGTCGGGGAGAGACTAGTCCTTTTTCTTGCCGATCTTCGGCTCCGTCCCTGCCCGCAGCCTTGCGATATTGGCGGAATGCCTTACCCAGACCAGCGCCGCCAACCCGACCGCCAGCGCTGCCATCTGTGGCTGGCCAAGGATCACCAGCCAGACCGGGGCTGAAGCCGTGGCCACAAGCGCGGCGAGTGACGATATCCGGCTGACTGCTGCGGTCGCCGCCCAAGTCAGGCAAGCTGCAATCCCGACGGGCCAAGCCAGCGCGAGCAGCGTGCCAAGGAACGTCGCCACCCCCTTGCCACCCTTGAAGCCCAGCCAGACCGGGAAGAGATGCCCAAGGAAAGACGCCGCCGCCGCCACCTGCGCCGCATCCTCGCCCACCAGCCACCGCGCCAGCAGCACAGCGATGCCGCCCTTGCCCGCATCCAACAACAGAGTGGCCAGCGCGGCGGGCTTGTTCCCTGTCCGCAGCACATTGGTGGCACCGATATTGCCCGACCCGATCTGGCGCAAATCGCCCAAGCCCAAGGCGCGGGTGATAACGATACCAAAGGGGATCGACCCCAGCAGATAGGACAAAGCCGCGACAGTCAGCAGTAGCAAGGGGGCAGAGGTGATGTCAGGACCCATGATCACGCCTTGAACACCTGCGTCCCGGCGACGAAGGTTGCCAGAACCTTACCCTCCATCCGCTGCCCGTCAAACGGGGTGTTTTTCGACTTTGACCGCAGGGTGAAACGATCCAGCAAAAAGGGCGCATCGGGATCGAACAGGATCAGGTCGGCGGGCGCGCCCTCGGCCAAGCGCCCCTGCGGCAGGCCCAGACGGCGGGCGGGGTTCAAGGACAAGGCGCGCCACAGCGTCGGCATATCCATCGCCCCCGCATGATAGAGGCGCATCGCGGCAGGCAGCAGGGTTTCCAGCGCCACCGCACCTGCGGCAGCCTCTTCAAACGGCAGGCGTTTGGATTCCTCATCCGCCGGGGTGTGCATCGACGAGATAACGTCGATCAGGCCATTCGCCACGGCCTCAACCATCGCCATCCGGTCTTCCTCGGATCGCAGTGGGGGGGTCATCTTGAAGAAGGTGCGATAATCGCCGACGTCGATTTCATTCAGCGTCAGATGGTGGATTGATGTCCCGGCAGTGACATCCAGCCCCGCCGCCTTGGCGCGTTCCAACGCAGGCAGGCTGCAGGCGGTGGTGATCTGGTCGGCGTGATAGCGCACCCCGGTCATTTCCACGAGGGCAAGGTCACGCTCCAGCCCCATGCGTTCGGCCATCGGGGACACACCCGGCAAACCACGCAAGGACGAGAATTTGCCCGAGGTTGCCGCCGCCCCTGCGCTGAGCCCCGGTTCCTGCGGATGGCCGATCACCAAGGCCCCAAGCGAGCGCGCATAGGTGAAGGCCCGCGACAGCGCCTTTGTCTCGGTCGCCACATGGAAGGCGTCGGTAAAGGCAATGGCCCCGGCATCCAGCAAGAAACCGATCTCGGTCATCTCGCGCCCCGCACGGCCCTTGGTCAGGGCGGCCATGTGGCGGATGCGGACGGGGGCTTCCGTCGCGCGGCGGGTGACGAATTCCAGCGTTTCGGGCGTGTCGATGGCGGGGGTGGTGTCCGGACGGGCGATGATTGTTGTGACCCCGCCTGCCGCCGCCGCAAGGCCGGCGGAGCGGAAGGATTCGCGGTGGCGCTCTCCCGGCTCACCGATCTTGACGCCCCAATCCACCATGCCGGGGGCGAGGCATTTGCCGCCCACGTCGACCACCTCGGCCTGTTTCGGTGCCGCCCCGTTGCGCGCCACGATCAACCCATCCTTGACCGTCAGACTGCCAAGCGCGTCGCTCCCGGCTTCGGGGTCGATCAGACGGGCGTTTTCGAAATGCAGGATCATGGGGAACCTTTGGGTCAGGCGGCAAGCCAGATGAAACCGGCCACGAAAAGGGCGAGGAAGATCAACACGGCCATTGCCACCATGCCACCAGCGCGCGCCTCTTCTTTGGTGGGTTTGCGGTTGGGGTCGGGGGTCATGGGGTGATCCTTTTTCTGTCTTCCGGCCACAAGCGCAACACAAGGGGCGCGCACGCACCGCGGGGTGTGTGCACATATATGTGCGCCCGCCCCGTGGGGGCGGTGCGTGCGCGCCCCGATGCTTTCGGCATCGGGGCAATCCCTGTCGTTGCGCCAATCAGCCCCACCTCCAAACGGAACCACACCCCATGACCCCC